>DASQLM010000353.1:0-2861 GCA_035630015.1 Thermoleophilaceae bacterium
GATGGCGGACGACTGCATGACCTACCGCATCACGGTCAAGGAGTACGCCATGAAGTACGGCTGGCACGCCACCTTCATGCCCAAGCCGCTGTTCGGCGAGAACGGCTCGGGGATGCACACCCACATGTCGCTGTTCAAGGATGGCGCCAACGCCTTCTACGACGCCGATGACCAGTTCTACCTGTCGAACATCGGCAAGGCCTTCATCGCCGGCCAGTTGCGCCACGCGCGCGAGATGAGCTCGGTGTTCGCCCAGTGGGTGAACTCCTACAAGCGGCTGGTGCCCGGCTACGAAGCACCCGTGTACGCCGCCTGGTCGCGGCGCAACCGCTCGGCGCTGGTGCGGGTGCCGCTCTACCACCCCGGCAAGGAGCAGGCCACCCGCATGGAGCTGCGCTGCCCCGACCCGGCGTGCAACCCCTACCTGACGTTCGCGATCCTGCTGAACGCGGGCCTGGAAGGCATCGAGAAGGGCTACGAGCTGCCCGAGCCGATGGAGAAGAACCTCTACCACCTGTCACCCGACGAGCGGAAGCGCCTGGGCATCGAGCAGCTGCCCGAGACCCTGGGCGAGGCCATCGAGCTCACGGCGGAGTCCGAGCTGGCGCTGCGCACCTTCGGCGAGCACATCTTCAACCGCTACATCGAGATCAAGCGGCAGGAGTGGGAGGACTACCGAGTGCAGGTCTCCCAGTGGGAGCTGGATCGCTACATGTCGATCCTCTGACCGGGCGTTGGCAGCAAAGTTCAGGGTGACCCCCTGTTGCGGTATTGCCGCCACGGTGGGACGTTGGGCCGATGCGTCTCCGCTTTGCACTCCTCGGCGTTCTACTCGCCCTTCTGATTCCGGCCTCCGCCCATGCGGCGGGCCTGTTCGTGCTGTCGGGGTCGGACGCCGGCGACCCGACGCACAGCATCCCGGGCCTGATCTCGCTCGCCGACGGTGGGGGCGAGTTCCAGAACTCGGCGTCGGGCGGCGCGGTGATCGCGGGGAGTGGGGTGGGCCCATACGTCTACAACAGCGGCGGAACGGGCTCGATCCGGCAGTTCTCCGGCGGGACGTACCGGACCATCACGAGCAGCATCCCGGCGGTGAAGAGCATGACCGTGACTGGGCGCGGACTGGTGGTCGCGATCGGCAACAAGCTCCAGTACGTGGGCGCCACCGGCGCCCGCAGCGACGTCCCCTACGGGACACTGGGCGGCGGCGATTCGTGGGTGGCCATCGCCACGGCGCCCAACGGCCACGTCATCGGCTGGTCGTGGAAGAACGGCTGGGGCCAGCTCTGGGACTTCAACCTGGCCGGCGGAGCACCCAGCAGCCAGGATTACACGGGCACGATCAACGACCCGTTCTTCAACAACCGCGACAACGGCGGCACCTACGGCGCAGGCCCGGTCGGTAACGCCGGCGACATCGCGGTCGACGGCACCGGTGGACTGTGGGTGGCCAACGCCCTCAAGGACGGGACGATCGGCCAGATCTGGCACTCGCCGGCGGGGGGTAGCCTGAACCTGCTGGCCTCGAACTACTACAAGCCGCACATCACCGCCACCGGTGACGGCAAGGCGTACGCCAGCACCTCGGACTACTCGGCGCCAGGGTTCATCACCGACGTCTACAGGTTCCCCGGCGAGACCAAGGTGACCTCGGCCGCGGGCAAGCTCACGAAGTCCGCGATCTTCGACCTCGCCGTCGACCGCTGCTACACGACCTGCTCTGTCTCGCTGCCTGGCGCCGGGGGCGGCGGTGGGGGCGGAGAGTCCACGGGCAAGACCGCCAGTCCCCTGAAGTCGACCCCCAAGTCCGCGAAGGTCACCAAGGCGGGCCTCGTGTTCAAGCTCGCGTGCAGGACGGACTGCACCGTGTCGGTGTCGGGCAAGCTGGTCTACGCCAAGGCGAAGAGGAAGCGCAAGACGAAGAAGGCGTCGGCCGCGGCCTCCACGAAGCTGCGCACGACCAAGGTCAAGCTGAAGGCCGGCAAGGCAAAGACGGTGGTCATCAAGCTCTCCAAGGGCCAGCGCAAGGCGATCAAGAAGGCCAAGCGCAAGAAGCGGAAGGTCACCGCGAACCTGAAGGTCAAGGTCAAGCCCAAGGGCGGCAGGACCTCCACCAGGTCGCTGAAGCTCAAGGTCAGGTAACCGAACCGCTACACACGCTCCGACAGCTGGCGTAGGCTGGCCCCAGGGTGCGTGAGGAGGACCTCAGCCGGCGGGATTTCCTGGAGCGGACCGCGCACGCGGCGGGGCTGGCAGGCATGGCCGGCGTGCTGCCCGCGTCGACGCTGCTGTACGAGGCCGCGGACGCCGAGGCCCGGCGGGCGCGGCTGCCCAGCCCGCGCAACGTCGAGATCGACCACTTCGTGGTGCTGATGATGGAGAACCGGTCGTTCGACCACTACTTCGGCTGGGCGCCCGGCGCCGACGCGAGCCAGAAGCAGAGCTTTCGCGACGGGGCCGGCAACCAGGTGCCGACCCGGCCCGCCTCGAACCTGGGCGCCAACTCCCAGTGGAAGGGCTGCGGGTTCAACGACCCCGGCCACGGATGGAAGTCCGGGCGTGCCCAGCTGCGCGGGGGCTTCATGGCCCCGGGCAGCGGCAACGACATCTTCGCCCTGAGCTACTACGACCGCGGCCAGCTGGGCTTCATCCACCAGGCCGCCAGCACTTACACCCTGTACGACCGCTACTTCTGCTCGATCCTGAGCTCCACGTTCCCGAACCGCTACTACAAGTGGGCCGCCACCTCGGCGGGCAAGACGTCGAACATCGACCAGGTCGACGTGGACAAGGGCGGCAACCAGTTCGAGACGATCTTCGACCGCGCGCTCGGGCGCGGGCTGAGCGCCCGCTACTACCAC
>DASQLM010000354.1:0-9838 GCA_035630015.1 Thermoleophilaceae bacterium
GGTCTTCCCCTCGATCGAGTTCGCGCTGTTCCTGCCCTTAGTGCTTGCGCTGTCGTGGGCGCTGATGCCACGGCCGCGGCTGTGGAAGCCGTTCATCCTGGCCGCCAGCTACCTGTTCTACGCGGCGGCCAGCCCGCGTTACTGCCTGCTGCTGGCGGGAGTGACGGTGGCCAACCAGCTGGGCGCGGTAGCGGTGCACCGCGCCACCACGGAGCGCCGCCAGAGGACGGTGATCGCGGCGACCGTGGCGTTCGACCTGGCCGTGCTGGGCCTGTTCAAGTACTACGGCTTCTTCGCCAACGAGATCGGCGCGTTCCTGGACGACATCGGCCTGCCCATGCCGCTGCCGCTGCTGACGCTGGCCCTGCCGATAGGGCTGAGCTTCATCACCTTCCAGGCCATCTCGTACTCGGTCGACGTCAAGCGCGGGGTGCTCGAGCCCGCCAGCACGCTGGACTTCGCCATCTACCTGAGCTTCTTCCCGCACGTGGTCGCCGGCCCAATCGTGCGCGCGCGTGAGTTCATCCCGCAGCTGTCCACGCCACGCGACCCGCGCAACGTGGCGGTGGGAGCCGGAGTGGTGCTGGTCATGCTGGGGCTGATCAAGAAGGTGGCCATCGCCGACCTGCTGGCGCGCGAGGTCGTCGACCCGGTGTTCGCCGTCCCCCAGGCGTACGCGGCGCCCGATGTGCTCCTGGCCGCCTACGCCTATGCCGCCCAGATCTACTGCGACTTCTCGGGCTACACCGACATCGCCATCGGGGTGGCCCTGCTGGCCGGCTTCGTGTTCCCCCAGAACTTCCGCAGCCCGTACCGGTCGATCAGCTTCCGTGAGTTCTGGCAGCGGTGGCACATCACGCTGTCGCGGTTCCTGCGCGACTTCCTGTACATCCCGCTGGGCGGCAACCGCGGCGGGCGCTGGAAGACCGCGCGCAACCTGATGCTGACCATGGTGCTGGGCGGGCTGTGGCACGGCGCCGCGTGGGGGTTCGTCCTGTGGGGGACGGTCCACGGCCTGGCGCTGGTCACCGAGCACCAGCTCCGCGGCCGGGTGAAGGCGCCGCCGGTGTGGCTGCGCTGGTTGATCGTGTTCCATGTGGTCGTGCTGGCCTGGGTGCTGTTCCGGGCCGAGACCCTGACGCTGGCCGGTGAGTTCTTCTCGCGTCTGGTCGTCCCGGGCGACGCCACGCTGTACACGCCCGCGGTGGTGGCGGCCGTGGTGGCGGTGATCGGCTTCCAGCTGCTGCCCGAGCGCCCGCTGGAGCGCCTGCGCGAGCGCGTGGCCGACTTCCGCCCGGTGGCCCTCGCGGCCAGCCTGGCCCTGGTGGTGGTGGTCGTGGGATCCACGGTCCCCAGCCAGGGCGTGCCCCCGTTCATCTATTTTCAGTTCTGATGGCCCGCGAGCCCCAGGACCACGTTCCCGAGGCCCCGCGCGGCCGGCGCCTGCCGGCGCGCGACTCCGTGCTCGTGGTGGTGGGCGCGCTGTTCATCCTGATCCTGCTCGCGGGCGGGTCGGTGCGCAGCGCCGGCGAGGAGATGGACCCCGGCTTCCAGCGCGACGTCGTGATGGCCGTGGGCGAGCCGACCGGCTGGCTGGCCGACCGGCTGCCGCTGGAGTCGGCCGCGGGCGACGCGCTGGCCTGGCTCTCGCCCGACGACGACCTCGAGGGCGGGGGCGGGTTCGCCGAGGCCGCCACGCCGGCCACCGGCGGCGGGCGGGCCGCGGCGGGCGGGCCGGTGTCCCCCGCCGAGTTCGATCCCGTGGAGCTTGGCGCCAAGGCCGAGCGCCCGCGCGAGCTGAAGACCGTGCTGGTGACCGGCGACTCGCTGGCGCAGC
The DNA here is from genome assembly GCA_035630015.1 of Thermoleophilaceae bacterium. Taxonomy (GTDB): domain Bacteria; phylum Actinomycetota; class Thermoleophilia; order Solirubrobacterales; family Thermoleophilaceae; genus JAAYBF01. Next base: position 1,838 of record DASQLM010000354.1, read on the forward strand.
CGCTGGACGCGGAGATGGCGCGCCGCCTGGCGGGCGACGGCATCAAGACCGTCCGCGACGTGAACGTCGGCACCGGGATCTCGAAGACCGACCTGCTGGACTGGGGCAAGCTCTCCGCCACGCAGGCCTCGAAGGACAAGCCGGACGCCGTGGTGGTGTTCATCGGCGCCAACGAGGGCTTCCCCATGCCCGGCGCCCGCGGGCGCAAGGTCCAGTGCTGCGGCCCGGAGTGGGCGGCGGCCTACGCCACGCGCGTGCGGCAGATGATGCGGGCCTACCGCCAGGACGGCAGGACGCGCGTGTACTGGCTGACGCTGCCCGTCCCGCGCGACAAGTCGCGCCAGGAGATCGCCCGCGCGGTGAACGCGGCCATCGAGGTCGCGGCCGGGCCGTACCGGGCCCAGGTCAGGCCGCTGGACATGGTCCCGGTCTTCACGCCCGGTGAGCGCTACCGGGACGCGATCGAGACCGGGGGCCGCAAGCGGGTGGTGCGTGATCCCGACGGCATCCACCTGAACGGAGACGGGGCGAAGGTGGCGGCGGACCGGGTCCAGCAGGCCATCGAGGAGGACTTCGGCAAGCAGTAGGGTCTCTGCGATGCGCAGGGGTCTGGGGGTGCTCACGATCGTCGTCGCGTGCGCGGGGCCGGCCGCGGCGCCCGCCACCAGCCAGGCTCCGGTCGCCCTGTCCGTGTCGGTGAAGGACCGCGGCTACGTCGGCCTCAGCGCGTCGGCGCCCGAAGGGGGACCGATCCTGGTCGGCGAGTGGGTGCGCGGCACGTTCGTGCCGGTGCTGAGGTCGAACGCCCGGTCGGTGTCCTCCCGGCGCGCTCTGGCGTGGCGCTGCGACCGGCCCAAGCGCCTGTTCGCAGCCAAGGCGCTGGGCAGCGGGCGGGTGTCGGCGCCCGTGCGCGTGCGCACCCCCTCGTGCCGCAAGCGCTTCAAGGTCATCCTCAAGCCGGCCCGCGTCCGCGCCGGGCGGCCGCTCTCGGTCCTGGTCCTGGACCGGTTCGGCTCCGGCGACGTGGCCCTGCGGGTGTGTGCCCGCCCAGGCGCCCGCCGCGACTGCCGCACGCTGCGCCTGGCCAAGGGACGCGCTCGCGGAGCGGTGCGGTTCAAGACGGCACGCCCGGGCCGCTGGCCGGTCACCGTCTCGACCGCCGGCGCACCGCGCGCGCGGCGCGTGGCCACCGTCCGCCGGCGCGGCGGCGGGCTGCGGATACTGGCCACCGGCGACTCGATGATCCAGATCGTGGACAGCTTTCTGCAGCAGCGCCTCCAGCGCGGGCGGGTCAGGGTCCGCAAGGAGTCCCACATCAGCACCGGGATCTCCAAGCCCTCGATGTTGAACTGGAACAACAAGGCGCGCCGGCAGGCGGGCGGCATCCGCCCCGACGCGACCGTGGTGTTCCTGGGCGCGAACGACGGCTTCCCCATCGGCCGCTCGCAGTGCTGCGGCCGCGGCTGGGTGCGCGGGTACGCCCGGCGGGTCCGGGACATGATGCGCTCGTACTCCCGCGGGGGCGCGGGCACGGTGTACTGGCTGACGCTGCCCGTCCCGCGGCGCGGCAACTTCAAGCCCATCTACCGGGCGGTCAACGCCGCGATCCGGCGGGCCGCGCGCCGCTACCCCGACACCGTGCGGGTCGTGGACACCGAGGCGGTGTTCACGCCGGGGCGCCGCTACACCTCCGTGATCCGGTGGGGGCGCCGTAACGTGCACGTCCGCCAGGGCGACGGCGTGCACCTGAACACCGCCGGGGCCTCGATCGCCGCCAGCCTGGTGATCCGGGCCATGCGCCGTGACGGGGTGCTGTGAGGCGGCTGGCCCTGGCTGCCCTGGCCCTGGCCACGCTCGGCGGGTGCGGCGCGGACCAGGAGCGGCGCGCCCAGACCCGCCCCGACGAGAGCGTCGTCCTGGGCACCGACCCCGTGCCCACCGCGACCGCGACGGCCCGGACCGCGCCCCGGCCGCGCCCGAAGGCCAGGGTGCGCCCTAAGCCCCGGCCGGAGCCCGAGCCCGCCACCCCCGCGGCGCGCCGGCCGGGCCGGGTGACGATGATCGGCGATTCGCTGGCCGTGGGCACACGGACGCTGCTCCCGGCAGCGCTACCCGGCTGGTCGGTGAGCACGGACGCCCGCAAGGGCCGTCCGATCGCGGAGGGGGTGCAGGTGCTGCGCGGCGCGGACGTGCCCGCCGGATCGGTGCTGGTGTTCAGCCTGTTCACCAACGACCCCCCGGGGGCGACCGCCGCGCTGGAGGCCGCGCTGAGGGCCGGGGCGGCGAAGGTCGGGCCCCAGGGATGCCAGGTGTGGGCCACGATCCTGCGCCCGGTCCCGGGCGGCCGCGAGCCGGCCAACGACCTGCTCCGCCGGCTGGACGGCGGGGAGGTGGACGGCACGCGGGTGGTCGTTGCCGACTGGGCCGAGCTGGTGGGCCAGCGCCCCGGGCTGCTGGCGCCGGACGAGGTGCACGGCACGCCCGCCGGCTACCAGTCGCGCGCCCGGCTGTACGCGGACGCGGTGCGCCGGTGCTGAGGACCCTGGGACTGGCGGCGCTGCTGGCCGTGGCCGCGACGGCGCCGGCGGACGCGGCGCTCCGGTTGACGGCGCCGCGGCCGGGGACCGAGCTGCAGTCCTTCCAGCACGCCCGCGCCCACGGGGCCAGGCTCGTCGTTCGCGGCCGGGCCTCCAAGCGGGAGCCGGTGACCGTGACCGCGTCGTGCGTCCTGCGGGTGTGCACGGCGCAGGCGGTGGCCGACCGCAAGGGCCGCTGGTCGCTGGCGCTGGACCTGGTGCTGCCGGCCCGGACGCGGCGGCTGACCGTGAGCGCCGTCTCGGCCTCCGGCTTCACGGCCGAGCGCTCCGTCCGGGTCCTGGCGCCGCCCCCGCCGGGCCCCATGCCCGGCCGCCGCTGGCTGATCATGACCGGGGACTCCCTGGCCGTGGGCACCGCCGCGGCGCTGCCGGGCACGCTGGCCGACCTGAACGTGACCACGAACGCCGTGAGCGGGCGCACCCTGGCCCAGGGCATGACCCTGCTGCGCGACACACCCGTGCCCGCGCGGCCGATCCTGGCCTTCAGCCTGTTCACCAACGACGATCCGCGCCGCCTGCCCGCGCTCGAGGCCGCGGTGCGCCGCAGCCTGGCTCGCGCCGGAGGCCGCGGCTGCGCGCTCTGGGCCACGATCCGCCGCCCGAGGGGCCGCGGCCCCTCGTACTCGCCGGCCAACGCGCTGCTGGAGCGCCTGGCCGCCGAGCCCGAGCTGGCCGGCCGGCTCCAGCTGGTCCCCTGGGCGGCCTACGTCAGGCGGCACCGAGGGTTGCTGCGCCGGGATGGCGTCCACGCCACCCCGGCCGGCTACGCGGCCCGCGCCCGCCTGTACGCGCAGGCCGCGCAGCGCTGTCCTACGTGAACTGCGTGTACTTGTGCGTGATGCGCCGGCCGCCCTTCTTGCACGTGACGCGGGCGTCGAACTGGGTGCGGATCGCGTTCGAGCGCTTCTCCGAGCAGCGGTAGCCGGACACCTTGCGGCGACACCGGCCCTTCCCGCCGCCGCGGCACTTGTAGTACGCGCGGACGAAGCCGCGGCCGTTGGCGCACGACGTGCGCTTGACGGACAGGCCCAGCGTGTAGGTGGGGCCGAGAGCACGCGGCTTCTTCGACACGCCGCATGACTTCGAGGCCGTGGCCTGGGGCTGCGACGCGGCGGCGCCTGTGGGCACCGCCAGGAGTGCGATCACCGCTACGGCGGCGAGAGAGGACTTCAGCAAGGGAAACTCCGTTCTCCGATGTGGGGTGGGCGCGATGATGCCAGACGAGGAAGGACCGCTACCTTCAGGCGGCGAAGCGGTTGGTAGGGGTACCCCGCAGCTCCCACCCATGCGACGAATTCTCTTCCTGACAGCCCTGATCGGCCTATGCCTGGCCCCGGCCGCGCACGGCGCCTCGAGCGTCGTGCTGCGTGGTGCCGGCTTCGGCCACGGCATCGGCATGAGCCAGTACGGCGCCTACGGATTCGCCCAGAAGGGGTCGAGCTACCAGCGCATCCTGTCCCACTACTACACGGGCACCAGGCTGACCACGGCCCCCAGCAAGCCCGTTCGCGTGCTGCTGCAGGCCAGCGATCCCTACGTGCGCGTGCGCGGTGCGTCGCGCGGGCCGGAGGGCGCGCGCCTGAACCCCACCGTGACCTACATCGCCAGGCCCGCGAGGGGCGGCCGCGTGAAGCTGACCGGCAGGGGCAAGACCGTCGGCACCTTCCGCTCGCCGCTGCGGCTGAGCTCCTCGCGCCCGATGCGGCTGATGGGCACGGCCATCAACGGCCTGCGCAGCGGCACCTACCGCGGGGCCTTCGAGTTGCGCGGAGGCGCCGGCGGCGGCGTGACCGCGGTGAACTCGCTGCCGATCGACGACTACATCAAGGGCGTGATCGCCGCCGAGATGCCCTCGTCCTGGCACTCCCAGGCGCTGCGCGCCCAGGCCGTGACCGCGCGCACATACGCGCTGGCCACCAGCAAGACCAGCGGCGGCGTGTTCGACCAGTACCCCGACACCCGCTCGCAGGTTTACCGCGGGGTCAAGGCCGAGGCCGCCTCGAGCAACCGCGCCGTGGCCGACACCTCGCGCCAGATCCTCACCTACGGCGGCAAGCCCGCGGTGACCTACTTCTTCTCCACCTCGGGGGGCAAGACCGAGAACGTGGAGAACTCGTTCGTGGGCTCGTCCCCCAAGGCGTGGCTGAAGAGCAGGAACGACCCCTACGACGACATCTCACCCAAGCACCGCTGGCGCAAGCGCTTCTCACCCTCGTCGCTGGGGGCGAAGCTGGGCGCGCCGGGGCGCTACAAGAAGATCCGCGTGATCAAGCGCGGCCTGTCGCCGCGGATCGTGCGGGCGCGCGTCTACGGCAGCCGCGGCACCAAGGTGCTGACCGGCCCCCAGATCCGCGCACGGCTGGGGCTGTTCGACACGTGGGTGTACTTCAGCACCGTGTCCAGCTCGCAGGTCAAGCGCGCCAAGGGCGCCCGCGGCGCGCGGTCGGCCTTCCCCGAGATCGCGGGCACGTTCGACCCGGCACCAAAGGCCCGCAAGCTGCTGGTCGAGCGCCGCGAACGCGGCTCGTGGACGCGCGTGTCGCGGATCGCCACCACGGCACGGGGGCGGTACCGCTCCACGCTGTCCAGGGCCGGGGTCTACCGCGTGCGCTCGGGCACCGTGGCCGGCCCGGCCGTGCGTATCCGCTAGCCCGGCACCACCAGCCGGAACGCGCCCGGGTCGATGCCGAACCCGGTGCGCGGCGATGGGTCGACCAGCTCGCCGTCCAGGTTGAACGCCGCGTCGCCCTCCAACACGACGTCACACCCGCGCGCGTGGTGGACACCGCGCTGGCCGGTCACACGCCCCGAACGCAGCCCGTAGGCGCGCTGGACCAGCCGCAAGCGCGATCCCGCCTCGATCACCGCCACGTCCAGCCGGCCGTCGTCGTCGTCGGCCGCCTCGACATGGGAGCCGCCGCCGAAGTGCCCGGTGCCCGCCACGATCACCTGCCAGGCGTCCCCGGCGAACAGCTCGCGCCCGTCGCACGTGACCCGGCAGGCCACCGGATGGGTGGACACCCCCGCGCGGACCGCGCCCAGCGCGTAGGCCAGCGGGCCCAGCGCCTTCTTCAGCGGGGCCGCCGACCGCGCGGCGGCCACCGCCAGCCCCGCGTTCGCGGCGTTCACGAACGGGCGGCCGTCCATCCGGCCCAGGTCCAGCAGCCGCAGGTGACTGCCCCGCACGGCCAGTTCGCAGGCCTCGTCCAGGTCCTCGGGCAGACCGGTGGCGCGGGCGAAGTCGTTGGCCGTGCCGGTGGGCAGCACGGCCAGCGGCACCCCCAGCTCCCCGGCCCGCTCGGCGGCGGGGGCCACGCTGCCGTCCCCGCCGGCCACCACCAGGCGCTCGGCCTCGGCCTCCTCGACCAGCTCCGCGCCCAGCCCGGTCAGCCGCCGCTCCACCGAGCCCGCGTCGGTGCTGCCACCCGACGCGGGGTTGGCGCGCAGGGCCAGCCGCACGCTCACAGCTCGCGGCGGGCCAGGCGGCTGACGGCCTCGGCGGCGCGCTTGTGCACGCCGCGCCCGGCCCAGGCCTCGGGCTCGATGCGCTCCGAGGCGGCGATGTCGCGCTCGAACTGTTCGGTCAGATCGGCCGCGAAGCGCTCGTCGCGCACGGACAGCGCCGCCTCGTCGTGCAGCTGGAAGGAGCGGTTGTCGAAGTTCACCGAGCCCACGCTGGCCCACGCCCCGTCCACCGTCAGCGTCTTGGCGTGCAGCATCGTCGGCCCGTACTCGTACAGCTCGGCTCCGGCCGCCAGCAGCTCGTCGTAGACCGAGCGCCCGGCGGTCCTGACGATGCCCTTGTCGATGTGGGAGCCCGGCACCAGGATCCGCAGCCGGACGCCGCGCTCGGCCGCGTCGACCAGCGCCTCCAGGAAGGCGGGCCGGGGCACGAAGTAGGCCGAGGTCAGGTCGAGGGTGCGGTCGGCCGCCGCGATGGCCAGGTAGGTCAGCGCCTCGGCGTTGGTGTCGCCCACGCCGGCGCTGGAGCGGGTGACCTGCATCGGCACGCCGTCCTCGAACGGCTCGATGCCCGGCAGGTAGTCGTCGCCACCCAACACCCGGCCGGTCGCCTCGATCCAGTTCTCGGCGAACGCGCCCTGCAGGCCGCGCACCACCGGCCCCTCCACCCGCACGTGGGTGTCGCGCCAGTGATCGGGATCCTGGGCGTCGCCGGTCCACTCCTCGGCGATGCCCACGCCCCCGGTCATGCCGACCCGGCCGTCGGCGATCAGCAGCTTGCGGTGGGTGCGGTTCTCGAGCCGGCGGACCGCGTAGGGCTTGAGCGGGCGGAAGCGGTGCACGCTCACGCCGGCGTCCTCCATCTTGCCCAGCAGCGAGCGGTCCATCTTCGCGCCGCCCAGGGCGTCGATCAGCACGTTGACCTCGACGCCGGCGTTCGCGCGCTCGATCAGCGCCTCGGCCACGTCGATCGCGATCTGGCCCTTCCAGTACGCGTAGGTGGTGATGTTCAGCGTCCGCTCCGCGGCCGCGATGGTCTCCAGGTAGCGCGGGAAGATGGCGTCGCCGTTGATCAGCAGCTCGACGTGGTTGCCCTCCGTGATCGGCGCAGCGGTCAGCGCCTCGGCGGCCCGCATGAAAGTCGCATCGCTCACCGACACCTCGCCGGCCAGCTCGTAGCCCTTGCTGCCCTCCTCGCGGCGGTGGCGCAGCGAGTCGGCGGAATACCACGCCAGGCCGGCCGCGGCCAGGCCGGCCGCCCAGGCTGCGTGTGGCCGGCGGTTGCTCAAGGCGTGAAGCGGACGGTGATCACGTCCCCGTCCTGTACCTGGTAGTCGCGCCCCTCAATCCGCAGCTTGGCCTGCTCGCGGGCCGCGGCGTACCCGCCCGTCTCCACCAGGTCGTTCCACGGCACCACCTCGGCGGCCACGAAGCCCTTCTCGATGTCGGTGTGGATCTTGCCCGCGGCGGGCCGGGCCAGGGTGCCGCGCTCGATGGCCCACGCGCGTCCCTCCTTGCCCTCGCCGGCGGTGAAGAAGGAGATCAGGCCCAGGAGCTTCCAGGACTCGCGCACCACGGTCTGCAGTCCGGACTCGCCGGCACCCAGGTCCTCGCGCATGGCGGCCGCCTCCTCCTCGTCGTCCAGCTCGGACAGCTCGGCCTCGATCCGGGCCGACACCGCGGCCGCGCGCGCGCCGGCGCCCTCGGCGTGCGCGGCCAGCGCCGGCGGCACCTCCAGCGGCTCGCCCTCCCCCACGTTGGCCAGGTACAGCACCGGCTTGGAGGTCAGCGGCGACAGGTTGCGCAGCGCGTCGGGGGCGGCCGCGGGAACGGGCACCGTGCGCGCCGGGCGGCCCTCGCCGAGCGCCGCGACCAGCTCGCGCAGCCACCCCTCCTCGGCCACCTTGGCCTTGTCGCCGCCCTTGGCCTCGCGCGCCACCTT
>DASQLM010000355.1:0-3889 GCA_035630015.1 Thermoleophilaceae bacterium
GACACCGCGACCACGTCGGGCCAGACCGACGCGTTGCGACCCCACGGCGAGGGCTCGCAGACGACGCGCTGCGAGGGCCCGAAGCCGGCGCCCGGGGCGCGGCGGCCCAGGGAAAGCCCGCCCCCCTCGGCCCCGGCGGCCAGCACCGCCTCGCCGCGCGCATTTGCCGCGAGCCTGGCGCCGCCCTGGCGCGGGAAACCCACGACCGGGGTCAGGCCCCCGCTGCCCATGTCCGCGCCCGCCACCGCGGGGCTGCCCGGGGGGAGCCTGTCGGTCCAGATCAGCGCGCCGGAGCCCTCGATCGTGGTGATCTGGGAGCCGAACCAGGTCGCGCCCATGCCCACGCGGGCGGGCGCACTGAAACAGCAGCTCCCCCGCATGTGCGCCGCCGTGACCCATCCTCCGGTGAACGGGCGGTCGCCGTCGGTCCAGACCACCATGGCCCGGCCGGCCTCGTCGACCGCCACCCGGGGGCTCTGTCCCTGCCGGCCCGGTGGGGACAGGCGCATGGGGGCGCCCACGGGCCCACCGGGCGCGCGTAACGCGGCCCGGGCCACCAGCCCGTCGCTCTCGTCCTGCCACGCCACGACCGCACGCCCGTCCCCCGCCACCCCGACCCCGGGCGTGGTGTGCGAGGTCACGGTGCCCACGGTCCCCGCGCGGACCGGCTCGCCGAAGTCGCCGCCGGGCGGCGCGTGGGAGATCCACGGGGCGTCGCCCGCCCCGATGTAGGCGAGGGCCGCGTCGCCGCGCCGGTTCATGGCGAGGGCGACGCTGAAGGCGGTGGCGATCTCCCGTACCGGGCCGAACGTGCCGCCCGGTGGGCGTCGGGACACCCTGAGCTTGCGGTTCCCGCCGACCCAGGCCAGGACGGTGCCGCCGACGGCGTCGGTGGCCAGGCCGACCTGCGCGCTTGCGTTGGCATCCAGCGTCCGGGCGGCCCCGAACGCCTCGCGCCCGGGCGCGCGCACGGCGACCCGCAGCGGCGCGCGCGGTATGGGGGCCCACCCGTCCCGCTCGACCCAGTTGGCCCCGTAGTCGCGGGCGGACCAGGCCGCCACGAGCGCGCCATCGGCCGTGTAGCGGGCTCTGGGCCCGACCATCTCGATCCCGTCGGCCGATCGGGCCGGCTGGGGCTGGCGCCAGGTCGCCGCCCGCGCGTCACCCGCCACCCCCAGCACCAGGAGCGCCACCACCGCTGTCAGCCCCCTGCGCACGGGTCCTTTCTTGCACACGTCGGTCTCCGGCGCCAGCGGTCTGATAGATCCGTGCCCTGCCCCAGATGACCGCCACCGACCTGCCCCTCGGCCCACGCCGGCCCGCCCTGGCCCAGACGCTGGAGTGGGTATTCGATCCGGAGCGCTTCATGCGCCGCTGCCGCGCGCGCTACGGCAGCACCTTCACCGCCCGTCTGGGCCCGAGTGCGGACGTGGTGTTCCTGTGCCGGCCCGAGGACGTGAAGACCGTGTTCCACGGCACGCCGGCCCAGACGAACATGGGCGACATCAACGGGCTGTTCCGGCGTGTGCTGGGCCGCAACTCGCTGCTGGTGATCGACGGCGAGGAACACCTGAACCAGCGCCGCCTGCTGCTGCCGCCCTTTCATGGGGAGCGGATCGCCGAGCATTACGGGGCGATGCTGGAAGCGGCCGAGGAGGACGTGGACACGTGGCGCGAGGGCGAGACCTTGACGCTGCAGCCGCGGATGCAGGCCATGACGCTGAACGTGATCCTGGGCGCGGTGTTCGGTCTCGGTCCGGGCGAGCGCCGCGACCGCTTCCGCGTGCTGCTGGCCCGCCTGCTGGAGCTGAACACCACGCTGGCCACCACGCTCCCGCAGCTGCGCCAGGAGCTGGGCGGCCTGACGCCGTGGGGCAAGCTGATGCGCTGCACGGCGGAGGTCGACGAGCTGCTCTACGAGGAGATCACCCTCCGGCGCGCGCAGGAGGACCGCTCCGGCGACGTGCTGTCGCTGCTGCTGGATGCCCAGGACGCGGACGGGGACGACGCCATGACCGATCGTGAGCTGCGCGACCAGCTGCTCACGATGCTGGTGGCCGGCCACGAGACCACCGCCACCGCGCTGGCGTGGGCGTTCGAGCAGCTGCTGCGCAACCCCGCGGTGCTGGTGCGGGTGAACGCCGAGCTGGCGCAGGGCAGCACCAGCTACCTGGACGCGACGATCAAGGAGACGCTGAGGCTGCGGCCGGTGGTGCCGATCACCGCGCGGAAGATCACCGTGCCGTTCGAGGTCGGAGGGCGCACCTACGAGCCCGGCACCGTGCTCATGCCGTGCATCTTCCTGCTGCACCGCCAGCCCGACATCTACGAGCGCCCGGAGGAGTTCCTGCCCGAGCGCTTCATGGGCCAGAGCCCGCCGCCCTACAGCTGGATTCCGTTCGGCGGTGGCGTGCGCCGCTGCCTGGGGTCGGGCTTCGCGCTGGCCGAGATGCGCGCCGTCATGCAGACCGTGCTGACCCGGGCCACGCTGCGGCCCGAGCGCGAGCGCCCGGAGAAGGTCGTCAGGCGCGCGTTCACCATCTCACCGCGCGACGGTGCGCGGGTGGTGGTGGAGCAGCTGGGCTAGGCCGGGCGGCCCGTCAGCCGGCGCAGGGAGCGCCTCGCTCCGGCCAGCATCGATGCGAGGACGAGATCGAAGGGGGATCCGGAGAGCGGGGTCATGGTCCCCCATTCGGCTGATCTTCACCCAAGGGTTGAGGAATACGGACGCATGGACGATAGGAACACGGTGAGCTCCGTCGGACACGGAAGTCCGCAACCGGATGGCCGGGCGCTGACCCCTGGCCTGGCCGCCAAGGCCCAGGCGTATCTCTTCCTGACCGCGGGCGTGGTCGGCGCCGTCGGCGTGGCGCTTCCCCATCCACCGCGGTTCGACGAGCTGGGCATGCTCAGCGTGCAGATCAGCTCGATCATCGCCGCGTTCGTGCTGCTCGCGCTGGGCCGCCGGACGCCACGCTGGATCGCCAACACCGGCCACTACACGGCCACGCTGGCCACCTCGGCAGTGCTGCTGTTCACCCACTCCGACGCCAGCCCGTACATCCTGTTCTACCTCTGGGCGGTGTTCTACGCCTTCTACTTCCTGTCCACCCGGGAGGCCATCGGGCTGGCAGTGTTCGCGGTGGCCAACTACGCGCTCGTGCTCCTCTGCTTCCGCACCGGCGTCGTGTCCACGCCGGAGATGGGATCCAACGAGGACGTCTCCGCCTTCGTACTGCTGACCGGCACCATCGGGGTGGCCGGAGCGTTCATCGTGCTGCTGCGCTCGCGCGTCACCCGGCTGATCGCCCAGCTCAGCGCCGCGGCCAGCATCGACGCGCTGACCGGGCTCTCCAACCGCAGGGGCTTCCAGGACGCCATCGAGCGCGAGCTGTCCCGGGCCGAGCGCAGCGGCCAGCCGGTCAGCGTGCTGCAGGCCGACTGCGACCTGTTCAAGAGCTACAACATCCGGCTCGGCACCGAGGCCGGCGACGCCGCGCTGATGCGCATCGGCCAGATGCTGGAAGACGACCGCCGGCGCGTGGATCTGGCCGCCCGGATCGGCGGTGAGGAGTTCGCCGTGATCCTCCCGGACACCGACCAGCACGAGGCCTTCCTCGTGGCCGAGCGCCTGCGCATGCGCATCGCCGAGATGTTCGCCGGCGAGCCGGTCCCGCTGACCGTCAGCTTCGGCGTGGTCACCTACCCGGTGCACGCCGGCGACAGCGAGGCCCTCCTGGTGGCCGCCGAGAACGCGCTCTACGCGGCCAAGGTGCTGGGCCGCGACCGCAGCGTGCTGCACAGCGCCGAGGTGGCCGAGATCCTGGCTGCCGGCGGCGACGGCGCGCACACCCGCGACGAGGCCCAGCTGGTCACGGTCCTGAACCTG
>DASQLM010000356.1:0-4081 GCA_035630015.1 Thermoleophilaceae bacterium
CTGGTCGCCGACGCCGATCACCTTGCCGATCTCCTTGGCCAGCGGGCCGCTGACGGCGACCATGAGGGTGACCAGCACCAGCATCAGGATCAGCACCAGCACGATGCCGATCTGCTGGGGCTTGAGCTTCCAGATCGGCCGTCCCTCCTCCACGTCGTAGATGGAGTTGGAGGCGCGCGTGAACGCGGCCACGTAGCTCGACGCCGAGTTCAGCGCCAGCGCCAGGCCGATGATGAAGGCCAGCCCCGCCGCGCCCTTGGACGACGACAGGTTCTCGATCGCCGGCACCAGGATGTCCTTGGCCGGCCCGGGGGCCAGCTTGTTCACGTTGTCCAGCAGGGTCTGGACGAGGTTGCCCCCGATCAGCCCGATGATGGACACCAGCGCGATGATGGCCGGGAAGATGGCCTGGACCGAGTAGTAGGTCAGCGCCGCCGCCCAGTCGGTGATGTTGTCCGCGGAGAACTCCTTGAAGGTCCGCTTCAGGGTGGGCATCAGGCCCACGTCGGTGGGGCTGTCGGGCGCCACGCCGTCCGGGGCCCCGCGGTCGTCGCGCTTTGCCTGAACGGTCTCGCGTTCGTCTTGATGTTCCAGTGCCATGCGGTCCTCAGTCCCCCGGCCAGACGCCGGTCAGCTTCTGGAACCCCTGCGCGCCGCCGCGGTCCACCGCGGCCTTGACCAGCGCGAAGATGGCCCCCTGCAGTGCGGCCGCGGGCAGAACCTCGGCCCACGTGTACTCGCTCTCCTTGGCGGCAGGCGCGTCCTCCTCGCCGGAGACGAGCTTCCAGATCTGCTTGAAGATGGCGCCCCCGATCAGGCCGCCCAGCACGCCGAACAGGATTCCGAAGGGCTTGTAGAGGAGCTTCATTACGAGCGCCTCTTCCTGAGCAGCAGCACCAGCAGCAGGAAGGCCACCACGCCGCCGGCGATCATGGCCGGCTGCTGCGGGTTCTCCTTGGCCTGCGCGACCTGCTCGTCGACCTTGGCCTTGGCCTGCTCCTGCTTGTCCTTGAGCTGGGCCTTCTGCTCGTCGACCTTCTCCTTGGCCTGGGCCTTGACGTCGGCCTTCGCGGCCAGCGCCTCGACCGTCTCGCCCAGCTCTTCGCGGGCGTCGGCGATCTCGCCCCGCAGCTGGTCGGGGTCGGTGGGCTCCTCGGGCGGGGCGTCCTGCTCCTGCTCGACGGCCTCGGCCTCCTGCTCGCCGCGCTTGACCTCGGCCTGCTCGGCCGCGGCCTTCTCGTTGAGCTCCTTCTCCTTCTTGCCCTTGGCCTTGGTCTTCTCGTTGGTCGTGTCGACCTTGTCCTGGTCCTTGGTGTCGCTCATCGTCCAGCCCTTCCCTTGACCTCGTCCACGTCGCGCTTGGTGCTCTGGATCGCCTGCTCGGGCGCCGGAGGCACAGCCTGCTCGACCTGCTTCTTGCCCATCAGCGACGCGATGCCGGCGGCGGCGAGCATCACGACGCCCACGATCACCGCGGCCACCCATGGCTCGATCACTGTGGCCAGCCCCATGACGGCCGCGGCGATGAACACGCCCACGGCGTAGAGGGCGATCACGCCCGCCGTGCCGAACAGGCCGGCACCGATGCCGGCGCGCTTGCCCTTCTCGGTCAGCTCGATCTGGGCCAGCTGGAGCTCCTTGCGCACCAGCGCGGCCGTCTGCTGGGAGAGGTCTTGAACGAGCTCTCCCACCGCCTTGTTGTCGTTTGCCTGCTGTTCCACGTGTGGCCTCACTGTCGAAAGTGCTTGCGGGGGCTGACGCACGGAACGCCCCCTTTGTTACATCCGCTGCGCCTTTCCGAAACGAACCGTGTGTAACTCTTCAGGCGCGTATGCAGTCGTTACGGACATGAGCCCCGACGTGATCACCACCGAGATCGCCGATCCCGATGGACGGCTGGTGCAGGGGACGCTGGCGGGGGACATGGCCGCCTTCGAGCAACTGGTGGACCGCCACCGACCGGTCGTCTACCGCGTGGCCGCTCGCGTCGTGGGGCGCGAGGAGGCGGAGGACGTGACCCAGGAGACGTTCCTGCGTGCCTACCACCGCCTGCCCCGCTTCCGGGGGGAGAGCTCGTTCCGGTCCTGGCTGCTGCGCATAGCCCACAACACGGCCGTCAACGCCGCCCGGCGCCGGTTGCCGGAGCCGGTCGAGGTCGACGACGAGGGGGATGAGGCCATGGTCGCGCACGCGGCCCGCGAGCCCGTCTCGGCGCTGGAGGAGTCCGAGCGGCGCCAGCGGCTGGAGCTCAAGCTCGGCGAGCTGCGGCCCGAGCACCGCGCCGTGCTGGTCCTGCGCGACCTCGAGGGCATGGCATACGAGGAGATCGCCACGGTCACCGAGAGCCCGGTGGGAAGCGTCAAGGGGCGGCTGCACCGGGCCCGCAGGGAGATGATCGACATCATGCGCGCCAACACCTACGACTGGGAGCTCCCCGATGAGCGCTGACGAGCCGCGGTCCCCCGCCGGCGACAGGCTCGACGAGCACCTCGAGCTTCTGCGCTCGGATGTGCCCGCCGGTGACGACGCCCTGGCCGCCCGGATCGCGCGGTCCGCCCGCTGGCAGGGCGCGGTGCGCGCCCCGCTGAAGGCGGCCGTCTCGCTCCTCGGCGCGGCCGCGAACGGCCTGGCCGCCCTGCTCGGCGTCGGCGGGAGGGCGCGGTGAGCCCGCTGGCCTCCATCTTGGACCAGGCCGGCTCCGAGCTTGGCGGGTTCCTGCCGCGCCTGGGCGGCGCGCTGGTCCTGCTGGTCGGCGGCCTGATAGCCGCTTGGCTGGTCTCGCGGCTGCTGGCCAAGGCACTGGACCGGGCCGGCCTGGACGCGCTGGTCGACCGCGTGGGCACCGGCCGGGTGCTGGCCAAGGCCGGCCTCGGGCACTCGCTGACCCAGCTGCTGGCGGTCGCCGTGCGCGTGGCCATCACCGCGGTCGCCATCTTCGCCGCGCTGTCGCTGCTGGGGCTCCAGTTCCTCAGCGAGTCGCTCAACCAGGCGGTGCTGTTCCTGCCCAAGCTGGCCGTGGCCGGCGCGCTGCTGCTGGCCGGCGCCGTGGCGGGCGCGCTGGTGGGCGAGCGCCTGGACCGGCTCGGGCGCGAGATGGACCTTGCCCTGCCGATCGGCCGCATCGCGCAGATCACGGTGTTCGCGGTGTTCGCCATCACCGCCGCCGCGCAGGTGGCCGTGTCGACCGCGCTGCTCATGGTGCTGGTGGGCATCCTGCTGGCCGGCGCCACCGGCACGGTGGCCCTGGCCTTCGGGCTCGGCGGTCAGCACGTGGCCGGCGAGCTCAGCGCGGGGCGTTATCTCAGGGACATGTACCGCGAGGGGGAGGAGATCAGCTTCGACTCCCTACGCGGCACGGTGGTACGGGTGGAGAGCGCCACCGTGGTGCTTCGCACGGTCGACGGCGACGCCGTGAGGGTGCCCAACCACGCGCTCCTCAGCGCCCGGGTCACCCTGCACGACGAGCCCTCCTAGCGGCGGCGGCCGCGGCCGCCGCCCTTGGCGGTGGACTCGCCGGCGCCCAGAAGGCGGCCGATCGCCCGGAAGGGCAGCATCACGACATCCACGATGGTGTTCAGGATCGCTCTCAGGATCTTCATGTGGTTCCTCTCTCCCCGCCCGTCGGCCCAGTTGGCGGGGAATGTCCGGAGCCGTTCCCGGGCAAACACCCCGGATGGCCTCCACCGCGATCCTCGACATCGACGGCACGCTCGTCGACACCAACTACCACCACGCCCTCGCCTGGTTCTGGGCGTTCCGCCAGCAGGGGGTCGTGCTGCCCATCTGGAAGATCCACCGCTCGATCGGGATGGGCGGCGACCAGCTCGTCCCGGCGCTGACCAGCGACACCTTCGAGGCCGAGCACGGGGAGGCCGCGCGGGCCGCGGAGAAGACGCTCTACATGAACCTCATCCGCGACGTCGAGCCCATGCGCGACGCCCGCGAGCTGCTGGAGGACCTCAAGCGCCAGGGCAGCACGATCGTGCTGGCCAGCTCGGCCAAGGCCGACGAGGTGGACCACTACCTGGACCTGCTGGACGTGCGCGAGCTGGCCGACGACTGGACCAGCTCCGCCGACGTG
>DASQLM010000357.1:0-9350 GCA_035630015.1 Thermoleophilaceae bacterium
ACCGCCCGTGAGGCGCGGACGTCGTACAGGATCGCCGCGCCGGGCTCCTTCTCCAGCACGGACCGGGCCAGCAGCGCGGTCAGGAAGTCGCCGTCCACGAAGTTGCCCTCGCCGTCGATGAAGAAGCAGCGGTCGGCGTCGCCGTCCCACGCGATGCCCAGCTCGGCCCCCTCGGAACGCACACGGTCGATGATGAACGTGCGGTTCTCCTCCAGCAGCGGGTTGGGCTCGTGGTCGGGGAAGTCGCCGTCGGGCGTCCAGTACAGCTGCACCTGCTCGATCGGCAGCGTGTCCAGGATCGGCCCGGCCATCTGGCCGGCCATGCCGTTGCCGCCGTCCAGGACCACCTTGCCCGGGCGCACCTGGTCGGTGTCGATGAAGGCCAGCGCGTCCGCGCGGAAGGGCTCGGCGATGTCCTCGGTCGTCACCTCGCCCGCGGGCTCGGCCGCCGGCCCCGGCTCGCCGGCCGTCACGATCTCCTTCAGCTCGCCGATGCCCGCGTCGCCCGACAGCGCCAGCGCGCCCCGGCCGACGAGCTTGGCCCCGGTGTAGGACTTCGGGTTGTGCGAGGCGGTGCACATCAGCCCACCGTCCAGCTCCCGCGAGCCGACCGTCCAGTAGAGCATCTCGGTGCCTACCTGGCCGACGTCCAGCACCGAGGCGCCCTCGTCGGCCATGCCGGCGGCATACCGCTCGGCCATGGCGGGGGCCTGCAGGCGCATGTCGCGCCCCAGCGCCAGCCGCAGCTGCCCGGGCTCGGTGTCGTACATGTCGGCCAGCACGCGGGCGAAGCCGCGTCCGATGCGGTAGGCCACGTCCTCGTCGATCTGCTCGCCGTAGAGGCCGCGGACGTCGTAGGCCTTGAAGATGGTGGGGTCGATGGAGGGCACGGCCGGGTTGTATCAGGGCCACCGCGGCCCGCCGGCTCGCCGCTATGCGCGGCCGACGGCGTACAGGTCGTTGCCCAGGAACATCCGGACCGGGCGCAGGCGGCCGATCCGCTCGGCCAGCGCCAGCAGGCGGCTGGCCTGCAGGTCCTCCGTCAGGTGGTGGTCGCCGCCACGCAGCACGTTCGGGTCGATCCACGCGACGGCGTCGGCGAACCCCCCGGACCGCATCGTCCTGCGCAGCGAGTGCACGGTCTGCTCGTTCACGTGGTAGGCCTTGGACTCGCCGATCCAGTCGTCGAGCCCCTGTGCCGAGCGCCCGCGGCCGATGGCCCGGAGCGCCAGCTTGGCCACGGGCCACGTGACCTTCAGGAACAACAGGTTCGGCGCGGTGTGCACCAGCAGGGTCCCGCCAGGTCGTAGGACCCGGCGGAACTCGCGGATGGCGGCGACGGCCTGATCGGGGTCCAGGTGCTCGATCACGTCGCCGAACAGCACGGCGTCGAAGCTGGCATTGGCCCAGGGCAGCGCCGTCACGTCGCCGCGGCGGACGTCGGCGTCCGGCACCTCGGCCAGGACCTCCTTCGTGATCTCCACGGCCGCCTCCGAGTAGTCCAGCCCCGCCACGTCGGCTCCGGCCCTGGCGCAGGCCAGCAGCACCTCGCCGCGGCCGCACCCGGCGTCGAGCACCCGGCGCCCGGGCGCGGGCGCCAGCCCTCGGACCTGCCCCTGCTTGATCGGCGACAGGCCGTTGTCCACGCGGAAACGGTTCCAGCCCTCGCACTTCTCGGACAGGAAGTATTGACGGTCGTAGATGTCGCTCTGAAGCGGCACGAGGGTGGTCACAATAGGATGCCCGCGCGATGCGTGGCAATCCGGGGAGTTCTGCGGTCGCGGCCGATGGTGGGGGCCTGACGGTCGTCCTGCCTGCTTACAACGAGGAGGCCAACATCGCCTCGGCGATCGCGGAGGCCACCACGGCCATCGAGCCGCTCTTCGCCGAGCACGAGATCATCGTGGTGGACGATGGCTCGAGCGACGGGACCGCGGAGGTCGTGCACGGAGTCGCCGAGCAGGATCCGCGCGTTCGCCTGATCAGGCATGGGCGCAACCGCGGCTACGGCGAGGCGCTGCGCACGGGGTTCCTCTCCAGCACGAAGGACTTCGTCTTCTTCACCGACGCCGACCTGCAGTTCGACATCAGCGAGCTGGGCCGCTTCATGCCGTTCCTCGGAACCGTCGACGTGATCGCGGGGTATCGCGTCAACCGCCAGGACAAGTGGATCCGGCGGATGAACGCGTACGGGTGGAATATCCTCGTGCGCGCGCTCTTCTACGTGCCCGTGCGCGACATCGACTGCGCGTTCAAGCTGTTCGACCGGCGCGCGCTCAGCGCGGTGGACATCGAGTCGGTCGGGGCCATGGTCAACACCGAGCTGATGGTCAAGCTCGGCCGGCGGGGCGCGAGCGTGGTGGAGATCGGCGTCACCCACCGGCCGCGCAAGGCCGGCGAGGCCCGTGGCGCCAGCCCGATGGTCATCGCCACGGCGTTCCGCGAGGTGTTCTCGCTCCGACGCAGACTGTCCGCGCTGGACGGTCACGAGCTGTGAGCGAAGCCGGCTCCGCCTGCGTGGTCTGCGGCCACGCCCCGCTGGCGCCCCACCTCCACGTCCAGGCATCCGAGGGCCACAGCCTCGTGGCCACCACCACCAGCTACGGCGCGGCGCCCGACGACATCGTCCGCTGCACGGTCTGCGGGCACATGCAGGTGGCCTCGTTCCCCGAGACGGCGCAGCTCGACAGCGAGTACGGCGACGTGGACGAGGCGGCGTACGTCGAGGAGGAGACCGGCCAGCGGGCCACCGCGGCACGTGTGCTGGAGCGGATCGAGCGCCACACGCCGCCCGCGCGCCTGTGCGACCTCGGCTGCTGGGTCGGCTTCCTGCCGTCCGAGGCCGAGCGGCGGGGCTGGCAGGCCAGGGGCGCCGAGCCGTCCCGGTTCGCCTCGCGCTACGCCCGCGACCAGCTGGGCCTGGACGTGGTCACCGGCACCATGGACGCCCCCGAGCTGGACGGAGCGCAGTTCGACGCGGTGTTCCTCGGCGACGTGATCGAACACCTGCCCGAGCCGCCTGCGGCCCTGGACCGGATCCGCTCGCTGCTGGCCCCGGGCGGCGTGCTGTGCCTGGCCCTGCCGGACGCCGGCAGCCGCATCGCCCGCGTGCTGGGCGCCCGCTGGTGGTCGGTCCTGCCCACGCACGTCCAGTACTTCACGCGCCGCAGCATGGCCCGGCTGCTGACCGACAACGGATTCACGGTCGAGTGGATCGGAACCGCGCCGAAGGGCTTCACCGTGCGCTACTACCTGACCCGGCTGGAGGGGTACTCGGCGGCCGTGGCGGGCGCGGCCGTGCGCGTGGCCGAGGCCCTCGGGCTGGCCGACCGGCTGGTGTGGCCGGACTTCCGCGACCGGATGCTGGTGGTGGCCCGCCGGGTGGACACGTGAGCCGCCGCGTCGCGGTCATCGGCGCGGGCGTGGCCGGGCTGGTGGCTGCCTACGAGCTGGCCAAGCAGGGCACCGAGGCGCACGTGTACGAGCGCTGGCCGGGGCTGGGCGGGCAGGCGGCCACGCTGGACGTGGGCGATGGGGTGGAGCTGGAGCGCTACTACCACCACCTCTTCACCAGCGACGTGCACATCAGCGGCCTCTACGACGAGCTGGGAATGCCCGACGGCATCCAGTGGCTGCCGTCCAGCGTCGCGTTCTTCATCCAGGGCCGGAGCCTGCCGTTCACCACCCCGGTGGACCTGCTGCGCTTCAAGCCGCTGAGCCCCCTGGCCAGGGTGCGCATGGGCCTGGCGGTGGTGCGGCTCCAGCGCGGCCGGTCGGGGGTGGGACCGTACGAGTCGATCACGGCGCGCGAGTGGATCATCGGCGCGATGGGCCGGCAGGCCTGGGACACCGTGATGGGGCCCCTGCTGCAGGGCAAGTTCGGCGACCGCGCGGACGACATCTCGATGGCCTGGCTGTGGGGCAAGTTCACCCTGCGCCGCCAGATCAGCGGCGAGCAGGCCAAGGGGGAGGTGCTGGGCTATCCACGCGACGGCTTCGAGCCGCTCTTCCGCGCGCTGCGGGACGCCATCGAGGAGCGGGGCGGACGCGTTCAGATCGACCGCCCGGCGGCCAGGATCGAGCGCGCGGGCGACCAGATCGAGGTCCAGGCCGGCGCGGCTCAGTCGTTCCGCCAGGGACTGGACCCGCGCTCGTTCGAGCCCGACGGCCAGCCCGAGCGCTACGACCAGGTGCTGGCCACCGTGCCCTCACCGGTCTTCGAGCAGCTGCTGGGGCCCGCGCTGCGCGAGGAGGTCGGCCAGCGCTATCTGGGGCTGCTGGACGGCATCGAGTACCACGCCGCCCAGTGCCTGGTGCTGGAGCTCGACCGGCAGTTCTCGGCCTTCTACTGGACCAACATCGCCGAGCCCGGCATGCCCTTCGTCGGCCTGATCGAGCAGCCGAACCTGACCGGGACCGAGCCCTACGGGGGGCGGCGATTCCTGTACGTGGCCAACTACGTCGCCCAGGACGACCCGGTGCTGCAGCTAACCCCCGACGAGCTACTCGGGCACTACACGCCCGGGCTGCGGCGCGTGAACCCGGCGTTCGACCCGTCCTGGGTGAAGGAGCGCTGGCTGTTCGTGGAGCGCCATGCCCAACCCATCGTGACCCCCGGGTACCGTGAGCGCATGCCGCCGCTGCAGACCGGGGCGGAGGGGCTGATCCTGGCCAACACCACACAGATCTATCCCGAGGACCGCGGCACCAACTACGCGGTCCGCCTGGGCCGCGACGCCGTCGCCGCGCTCCCCGGTCACTGACCGTGCCGCTGGGCGAGTACCTCGCCGGCCTTGTCTTCGCGTTCGGCACGCTGGGGGCGTGCCTGGTGGCCGCGAGCCTGCTGATGCGACGCCATTTCCGGCACCTGAGCGGCGCGCCGGCGGTGCTGGGCTTCGCCGTGCTGGCGTGCACGCTGCTCGTGGCCGTCCACCTGCTGCCCGGGCTCGTAGGCATCCTGTCGCGCGGCACGGCGCTGGCGGCATCGCTGCTGGTCCTGGCGGCCGCCGCGCTGATCGGGGGCCGGCCCGGCCCCGCGGTTCCCCGGCTCCGTCTCCCGGCCGTCGGGCCGGCGGGCGCCGCCGGGCTCGTGGGCGCGACGCTGGCCGGTGCCTACTGCGCCACGTGGGCCTGGCTGGGCACGGGCCAGCCCACGGCGGACACGGACACCATGACCTTCGTCCTGCCGAACCTGCTGGCCTGGATGCAGTCCGGGTCGGTGTGGGACGTGCACCAGTACACGCCGCTGCTGGCCAACGGCAACTACCCCCACAACGGCGATCTGCTGTTCCTGGGCACCATCCTGCCCTTCGACAGCGACGCGTACATCCGCGCGGCGGGCCTGCCGTTCGCGGCGGTGGCCGGCGTCGCGGTCTACGCGCTGGCCCGCGAGCTGCGCGCCACCCGCTCGGGCTCGGCGCTGATGGCGGCGACGGTGGTGGCGCTGCCGGTGTTCCAGATCTCGGCCTTCGAGGGCGCCAAGGCCGACGTGCCGGCGCTGGCGATGATGGGCGCCGGGTTGGTGTTCCTGGCCCGCCAGCTGCGCGAGTACCGCACGTCCGAGCTGCTGCTGGCCGGGCTGGCGCTGGGGTTCGCGTTCGGCAGCAAGTGGTGGGCGGTTTGGAGCGTCGCGGTGGTGGTCGTGGTGTGGGCGGCGGTGGCCCTGTGGCGGGCGCCGGATCGACGGGCGATCGCGCTGCGCGTGGCCGGGGTCGGGGGGCTGATCGCGCTGGCCGGAGGCATCTGGCTGCTGCGCAACCTGATCGAGTCCGGGAGCCCCGTCTACCCGAGCCCCGTGCGCCTGGCAGGCCTCACGATCTTCGACGCCCCCCGCGACTTCGTCCGCGAGTGCGGCGGCTACACCATCCTCGGCTACGTGGACGACCCGCGGGTCATCCGCGAGCTGATCTACCCGGCCTGGCGTGCCGGCTACGCGGGGCCGGGGCTGGTGCTGCTGGTGGGCTGGCTGGCCGCGACGGTGTTCCTGGTCCGCGACGTTCGCGGGCGCGTGCAGGACGGCCTGCGCCCGGTCATCGTCTTCCTGGCGGTCAGCGCCCCGCTGCTGGCGCTGGTGTACATGGCCGCCCCCTACAGCGCCATCGGCGCGGAGTACCAGCCCTTCGCCGAGGCCAACCTGCGCTGGCTGATGGGCGCCGCGCTGCCCGCGGCCGCGCTCACGGCCTGGGCGCTGACCCGGTTGCCGCGTGTGCGCCCCGTGGCCGAGGTGGTGATCGTCGTCGCGCTGTTCGACGCACTGCGCACGACGCTGGAGCTGCCCGCGGACCGCATCCTGGTGCCTGCGCTGGGGCTGGCTGCCGCGACGGCGACGGTGGCGGGCCTGGTGTGGCTGTGGCGGCGCCACTCGGGCCGGGCCCGGGCCGCGGCGCTGGCGGGGGCCGCGCTGCTGGGCGCGCTGGTGGTGTGGGCCGGCTACGAGCGCCAGCGCCACTATGCGGATGACCGGTACGCCACCACCGACCCGGTGGTGCGCGCGCTCGCGCGCACCGGCGACGGGGACCGCAGGGTCGGCTTGGCCGGCGTATGGGGCGCGGGCGTGCTGTCGCCGGTGCTGCCCGCCGCCGGCCCCGGCCTGAACGGCCACGTGGAGTTCGTGGGGCCGACGGTGGACGGCCAGCTGCGCGAGTACGACACCAGGGAGCGGTTCCTGCGGGCGGTGCGCCGGGGGCGCTACGACCTGCTGGTGGTGGGGCGCAACGGGTACGGCAGCGGCTGCCCGGTGCCCGGCGAGGAGACCGACGACGACCGGTGGGCGCGCGAGGGCGGCCTGCGGCTGGTGGCGCGCACGCCGAACCTGTCGCTGTACCGGGTCCCCGGCGGCTAGAGCCAGCCGCGCTTGCGGAAGTACGCCAGCATGCCGCCCAGCAGCCCGACCATGGCCGCCACCACGATCCAGAAGGCCGCGATGCTGCCCTCCCCGGGCACGTGCACGTTCATGCCGAACACGCTGGCGATCAGCGTCAGGGGAAGGACGACGACCGAGATGGAGGTCAGCACGCGCAGGATGTCGTTCACGCGGTGGGCCAGCACCGACTCGTTGGTGTCCTCCAGGGCCTCGACGACCTCCTTGTAGTTCTCGAGCATGTCCCAGATGCGCTCGGAGGCATCGTTGATGTCGTCGAAGTAGATGTCGAGGTCCTCGGCCAGGTAGCGCTGCTTGGTGCGCTCGAGGTCGCGCAGCACCACGCGCTGGGGCCGGATGATCTTGCGGAAGTTGATGATCTCCTGCTTGGCGTTGGAGATGTCGCGCACGACCTCCTCCGAGCGCCCCTCGAAGATCTCCTCCTCGATCCGCTCCAGCTTGTTGCCCATCTTGCGCAGCATCGGGAAGCAGTAGTCGAAGGAGTCGTCGACGATCTTGTACAGCAGGTAGCCCGGGCCCTTGCTCATCAGGCCCTGGCGCACGTCCTCGGACGCCTCGCAGCGCTCGAACAGGTAGTCCACCGGCGGGATCGCCCGGTTGGGCAGCGTGATCAGGAAGTCCGGGCCCACGAACATGTCCAGCTCGGCCGCGTTCAGGCGCCCGACCTGCTTGTCGTACACGGGGAAGTGCAGGACGATGAACAGGTAGTCGTCGTACTCGTCGATCTTGGGCCGCTGATTGCGCGAGGCCACGTCCTCGTAGTCCAGGGCGTGGAAGTCGAAGTGCTCCTCCAGCCAGGCCCGGTCGATCGGCCCTGGGCGCTCGATGTTGTGCCAGCGAAGGCCGGGGGACTCGACCGTCTCGACGTTGGGCTCGGGCGGGGAGTGAGCCGGGAGTGCGTCAGCGCCGGTTCGGGCCGCGCGGCGAAGGCGTGGGCGAGGAATGCTTGGCATGACCGCTACTGGGAGGTTCGTCTGCCGCCGGGCTCACGCATCCATCCTACTTCGCCCGCGGTCGCCAGCCCCCTGTAGGTTGCGTCCCATGGCCGGACTGGCGAGCGAAGTCGAGCGGCAGGGACCCTGGTACCACTCGTTCGACCTCCCGGGTGGGGTCAGCACCCCGGGGTTCTTCGACCTGCGCGGCATCCCGGCGAAGATCCCCTTGCCGGCATCGCTGGCGGGCAAACGGTGCCTGGACGCCGCTGCCTGCGAGGGATTCTGGTCGTTCGAGCTCGCTCGCCGAGGGGCCAGCGAGGTCGTGAGCGTGGACCTGCCGGATACCACCAAGCAGGACTGGCAGGGCTCTCCATCCGATTCCACCCTGGAGCGCGGGACGGGGACCGCGAACGAGCACTTCCACTTCGTCCGGGACGCGCTCGGCGTGACGAACGTCGAGCGCGCCGACATGAATCTCTACGACGTGAACCCCGACGCGCTGGGCACCTTCGACTACGTCTTCATCGGCAACGTGCTCATGCACCTCGCCGATCCGGCTCGCGCCCTTCGAGCACTACGGTCGGTGATGAACCCGGGGGCCGAGCTCCTCTCGCTGGAGGGCATGTCCCTCATCCTGACCGTGCTCAGCCCCAGGATCCCGGTGGGCCAACTCTGGGATCTCGACGATCAACCGCGGTGGTGGACCTTCAACAAGGCTGCCCACCGGCGGATCGTCCACGCGGCCGGCTTCGAGGTCGTCGACAACGGGGGGCCGCTCTTCCAGCCCTTCGGGGATCACTTCCCCCGGTGGCCGAAGCACGTCCCGCGAACCCCCAGGGAGTGGCTGTACTGGGGCTTGGTGCGCCAGGTAGGCGCTTCGTCGGGATGGGTCCGGGCGCGCCCCGGACCCGATTGAGCCGTCTCAGGCGGGCTGGGCGAACAGGATCGTCTCGGCCGGGCCCGGCCAGCGGTGGTCCAGGTACAGCCGGTAGCCCAGGCCGAGGTCGTGGACCCAGGTTGGGATTGCAGCCATGTCGGCCACGGAGTGGTAGACCGACAGCGCCAGCTTCGGGCGGTGGTCGCGGATCGTCTGCTCGGCGCCCCTGAGCGCGGCCATCTCGGCGCCCTCGACGTCCAGCTTGATGAAGTCGACGGCCTGCCCGCCGGCGGCAGCATCGATGGTCTGGGTCAGCACCTCCTGCGTGCCGCTGTCGCCTGTGACCGAGGTCTGGCCGCCCGCCTCGTCGAAGCGCAGCGGTTGATCCGGTGCGTCCCACAAGGGACGCGGAACGATCTCGATCCGGTCGCGCAGTCCGGGGTTGAGAGCGAGGTTCGCGTCCAGCAGCCGGAGGTTGTCCGGTCCGAACTCGAACGTCAGCACGCGGCCCGACTGACCGACGGCGTCGGCGAAGTAGAGCGCCGTCTCGCCCCAGCCCGCGCCGCCGTCGACCACGGTGTCACCGGGCTCGGCGCGCACCCTCACGGAACCGCGCTCCAGCGCGTACTGCTGCTCGCCGAAGAACTCGTGGACCATG
>DASQLM010000358.1:0-18213 GCA_035630015.1 Thermoleophilaceae bacterium
GATCATCGTCGACACCTACGGCGGCTCCGCCCGCCACGGTGGCGGCGCCTTCTCGGGCAAGGACCCGTCGAAGGTCGACCGCTCCGCCGCGTACGCCGCCCGCTGGGTGGCCAAGAACGTGGTGGCCGCCGGCCTGGCCGATCGTGCCGAGGTCCAGGTGGCGTACGCCATCGGCGTCTCGCACCCGGTCTCCGTGTCGGTCGAGACGTTCGGTACCGAGAAGATCTCCAAGGCCAAGATCGCGCAGCTGGTCACCGAGAACTTCGACCTGCGGCCGGGCAGCTTCCGCAAGGAGCTGGACCTGCACCGGCCGATCTACCAGAAGACCGCCGCCTACGGCCACTTCGGCCGCGAGGACAGCGACTTCACCTGGGAGAACACCGACAAGGCCGACGCCCTGCGCGAGGCCGCCGGAATCTCCGAGGGCGCCGCGGTCTAACCAGCCCGCCGCAACCAGACGCACCGGAGCCCGCCGATCGGCGGGCTCCGGTCGTTCTAGGGGTGCTGCGGCTACGCGGCAGCGGGCTGTGCGCCCGTCGCATCCGGCGCCGGCTCGGCCGCCCCGGCGCGTGCGGGGAGCCACAGGGCGGCGATGACCGCGCCGGCCAGGACCACACCTCCGGCCACCAGCGCCGCGTCGGCCATGCCGGTCACGAAGGCGGCATCGGCCGCGCCGCGCAGCGCGTCGCCCGCGGGACCCATCCGGTCGGCCACCGAGACGGCGCCGCCGATGGAGCTGTCCGCCGCCGCGGCCGCGTCGGGCGGGAGGCCGTCCAGCGTCTCCTCGACCCCGTCGCGGTAGCCGTGCGAGAGCACGGAGCCCAGCACCGCGACTCCCAGCGCTCCGCCGACCATCCGCGTGGTGTCGTTCATGGCCGACCCGATGCCGGCGTGGCTGATCGGCACCGAGCCCATGATGGCGTCGGTGGCCGGGGCCATGGTCATGCCGATGCCTGCGCCCATGGTCACCAGGGTCGCTGCGATGAGCCCGTAGCCGCTGTCGACGGTGACCAGCGAGAGCGCGCCCAGACCGGCGGCGATCACCGACATGCCTCCGGCCACCATGATCTTCGTCCCCACGCGGTCGGTCAGCCGCGCCGAGGCGGCGGAGGCCACGATCACGCCGGCGCCCAGGGGAGTGATCCTCAGGCCGGCGCCCAGGGCGTCGTAGTCCAGCACCGACTGCAGGTGCTGGGTCAGGATGAACACGGTGCCCAGCAGTGCCGCGAACAACAGGCTGATCGTGATGCTGGCCGCCGAGAACCGCAGGTCGCGGAACAGCGCCAGGTCCAGCATCGGGTAGCGGGCACGGCGTTCCCACCGCGCGAACCCGGCCAGGACGACGACCCCGCCGGCCGTGGCGGCCAGCACCGCGGGTGAGGTCCAGCCGCGCTCGGGGGCCTCGATGATCGACCACACCACCGCGGTCAGCCCGGCCATCGACAGCGCCGCGCCGCGCAGATCCAGGGGGCGGGCCCGGGGGTCGCGGGACTCGGGAATCAGCCGCATGCCGGCGACGATCGCGAGCGCCGCGATCGGCACGTTGACCCAGAACACGGCGCTCCAGTCGAAGGCCTCCAGCAGCGCGCCGCCGGCCACCGGCCCGAGCACGATGCCCAGGCCCGACACGGCAGCCCATGCGCCGATGGCCTTGCCGCGCTCTTCCGCGGGGAAGATCGCGGTGATGATCGACAGGGTCGAGGGCATGATGAACGCGCCGCCCACGCCCATCAGCGCCCGGGTGGCGGTCAGCATCTCGCTCGAGGTGGCCAGGGCCGACGCCGCCGACCCGACCGCGAACACGAGCAGGCCGAACTGGAGGGCGCGCTTGCGTCCGAAGCGGTCGCCCAGCGATCCGGCGGTCAGCAGCAGGCCCGCGAACACGAGCAGGTAGGAGTCCACGATCCACTGCAGCGCGCTGCCGGACGCGGAGAGGTCGTCACGCAGCGAGGGGATCGCCGTGTTGAGGATGGTGTTGTCGAGGGAGACGATCAGGAGGCTCAGGGCCAGCACGGCCAGTGCCTTCCACCGGTTGGAATATGGCTGGTTCGAGTTCATGGACCCAGCCTCACGCCGCGCGGGCGCTAGATCATCGGGGGGACCCCCTTAATCGTCACCCTGGGATCGCCGCGCCCGGAACAGCTTCTGCGGCTCGTGCACGCCCTTCAGCCGCCGCTCGCCGGCGAAGGAGTACGTGTAGTCGTCCTCCCCGGCGGCGTCCTTGACCTCCTCGGTCACCAGGACGCTGCCGGGTCGCGCCGTGGACGTGACGCGGCTGGCCAGGTTGACCGGGTGACCGAACCAGTCGCCGCCGCGTGAGATGGCCTCGCCGCGTGCCATCCCCACCGAGATCTGCGGGAAATCGTCCTCCTGGGCATCGGCGGCGTCCAGCAGCGCCAGCGTGGCCTCCAGCAGGGCGACGGTGTCCGTCGACTGCAGCATGACCTCGTCGCCGATGGTCTTGACCAGCCGCACCGGCGGCTTGACCACCTCGCGGGTCAGCTCCTCGAGCCGGGCCGCCACGGCGCCCAGAGAGCCGGCATCGACCGACTCGCCGAGCTTGGTGAAGTCGACCAGGTCGGCGAACGCGATCGCGACCTCCGAGAAGTCGGGCAGCCGGCCCTGGGCCAGCGACGTCCCGATCGCGGACGCCTGGCGCACCAGGGCGCGGTTCTGGACCATCAGCCCGTGGTTCAGCGCCGGGCCGATCAACGGCAGCAGGTCCTCGGTGGCCTGGGCGTAGCGCAGCGCCAGCCGGGCCTCGTCGTCGCCCTCCTCGAGGTAGCTGGCGGCGAACACGCTGGCGATCGTGACCGCGACGGGGTTCAGCCCGTTGCTGACCACGCGGGCGATCTCCAGGATCGAGTCGTCGGTCAGGCCGGCCGCGCGCAGCGAGCCGATCCGTTTGGCGGCCTCGAGGTCGTCGTCCAGGTAGATGGCCTCGTCCGGCTCACCCGAGGTCATGCCGATGGCCCGCCAGTAGCGCTCGAGGAACTCCTCCTCGACGTCGGAGGCGTCGGAGACCTCCCGGAGCGTGTAGCGGGGCGAGTCGCCGTTCAGGATCCGCTCCACCGGGATCAGCGCCAGGCGGCCCTCCTGGGAGGCGCGGCGGAGCTCGTCGGGGTCCACCCCCTCGCCCTCCAGGCGCTGCAACAGCTCCAGGCGCGCGTCGCGCGCGGAGCCCTCGAGCCCCTCGAGGAGGCCCTCTGCTGCGAAGTCCGTAGCCATCGTCGGGGCCGCGTAGCCTACGGCGAATGCAGGCCACCGGCTCGGCGGAGCTTCGCGACGTCTACGAGGAGCAGTACAGCGCCGACGGAGACGATGCCGCGCGCTACGGCCGCTGGCGCGCCCTGTGCGCCGACGGCAAGGCCGACCACGTGGTGCGCCTGGCCGGCGCGCTGGGCGAGCCGCCGCGCCGGATCGCCGAGGTCGGCTGCGGCGACGGCGTACTGCTGGAGCTGATGGAGCGCCGCGGCCTGGGAGACGAGCACCGTGGCTACGAGATCTCCGAGAAGGCGGTCACGATCGCCGGCGACCGCCTGGGCGCCGGGGTGGTGGAACGCTTCGACGGCGAGCACCTGCCGGTGCCCGACGGCGCCTACGACCTCGGCGTGCTCTCGCACGTGCTGGAGCACGTGCCCGATCCGCTGCCGCTGCTGCAGGAGACGGCACGCGCATGCCGGGCCGTCGTGGTCGAGGTGCCGCTGGAGGACAACCGCAGCGCCTCCCGGCCCGAGGCCGAGCGCGGCCGCCAGGCCATCGGCCACCTGCACCGCTTCAACCGCGGCCACGTCCACGAGCTGTGCGCGGCCGCCGGCCTGCGCGTCGAGGCCGAGCTGTCGGACCCGCTGCCGCTGAAGGTGCACACGTTCTTCGCCGACTCGGCGCCCGCGCGGGCGAAGGCGGTGGCCAAGGCGGCGGTGCGGCGGGGCGTGTACCTGGCGTCGGCGAAGGCCGCCGAACGGGCCTTCACCGTGCACTACGCCTGCCTGGCCGTTCATCAGTGATCGCCAAGGTCGAGCCGCTGACCACCGCGCGGGCGCTGCGCGGCCCGTTCGACTACCAGCTGGGTGAGGCGATGGAGGGGGTGGGGGTGGGCTCGATGCTGGTGGTGCCCTTCGCCCACCGCCGGATCCTGGGCGTGGTCGTTGACGTGGCCGAGACCAGCGACGTGCCGCCGGAGAAGCTGGCCGAGCCGCTGTCGGCGCTGGAGGCCGACGTGCCACCCGAGCTGGTGAACCTGGGCCTGTGGGTCGCGCGCGAGTACGTGTCCACGCCGGCGCGGGGCCTGGCCCTGGTGCTGCCGCCGGGAACGGGCACCGGCAGCGGCCGGCGCGTGGGGCCCCGGCGATCGCTGCGGGCCGCCATCACCGCCGCCGGGCGCGACGCGCTGGAGGGGGACGAGCGCCTGGGCAGCCGCCAGCGCGCGGCGCTGGAGGCGCTGGCCGCCGGCCCTGCCCGGGTCAGCGACCTGGCCACCGCCACCGGCTGCGACCACGCCGGCGCCCGCCGGCTGGAGCAGCGTGGGCTGGTGGAGCTGGAGTGGGCCGACAAGGCGCCGGCGAGGCCGCGCACCTCGATGGTCGGAGCCCGCCCCGAGGTGCGTGCCCTGACCGGCCAGCAGGAGCGGGCGCTGGGCCAGGTGGTCGAGGCCATGGACGCGCCCTCGGGCACCGACCGCAGGCTCCTGCTGCACGGCGTGACCGGCAGCGGCAAGACCGAGGTCTACCTGCGCGCGGTGGCCGCCGCGCGCGAGCGCGGGCGCACGGCCATCGTGCTGGTTCCCGAGATCGCCCTGACGCCCCAGACCGCGGGCCGGTTCGTGCAGCGCTTCGGCGACACCGTGGCGATCCTGCATTCCCAGCTGACCGCGCGCGAGCGCTACGACGAGTGGGCCCGGCTGCGCTCGGGCGCCGCCACCGTGTGCGTAGGGCCGCGCTCGGCGGTGTTCGCCCCGCTGACGGACGTGGGGCTGATCGTGGTGGACGAGGAGCACGACGGTTCGTACAAGCAGGACGGCGACCCCCGCTACGACGCCCGTGCCGTGGCCGAGCGGCGGGCCGGCGGCGCGGACTGCGTGCTGCTGGCCGGCACCGCCACGCCGCGGCCCGAGAGCTTCGATCGCTACCGCCGCCTGGAGCTGGCCGAGCGCGTGGACGGCCAGCCGCTGCCGCCCGTGGAGCTGGTGGGCATGGCCGGGGTGGCCGACGCGCTGCACCCCCGCACCCGCGACGCGCTGGCCGGCGTGGCCGAGCGCGGCGAGAAGGCGATGGTGCTGCTGAACCGGCGCGGCTGGTCGAACTTCCTGACCTGCGCCGAGTGCGGCCGCGTGTGGCAGTGCCCGGACTGCGACGTCTCGCTGGTGCTGCATCGCGCAGCCCGGCGGGTGTCGTGCCACCACTGCGGGCACAGCGAGCGGGTCCCGGACCGCTGCCCGGACTGCGACTCGGTGTCGCTGCGCCGCCACGGGCTGGGCACCGAGCAGCTGGGGTCCGAGCTGGAGCAGCTGGTGGCGCCGCTGCCGGTCATGCGCCTGGACGCGGACACCGTGGCCGCCGACGGCGTGGCGCGCACGCTGGAGCGGTTCGAGGCAGCGCCCTCCGGCGTGCTGGTGGGCACCCAGATGGTGGCCAAGGGCCACGACTTCGCCGGCGTGACGCTGGGCGTGGTGCTCGACGCCGACAACACGCTGCGGTTCCCGGACTTCCGCGCCGAGGAGCGCACGTTCGCGCTGGTGGCCCAGCTGGCGGGCCGCAGCGGCCGCGGGTCGGACAAGGGGCGCGTGGTGGTGCAGGCGCTGGATCCCGAGGCGCGCGCGCTGCAGTACGCGGCCCGCCACGACTCCACCGGCTTCCTGCGCGGCGAGCTGGCGCGCCGCCGGGCGCTGGACTACCCGCCCTACGGCCACCTGGTGCGGATCGTCTGCTCCTGCGCTGAGTCCGGCCCCGAGCACGAGGCGGCCTCGGCGCTACGCGATCGCCTGGCCCCGCCGGGCGCCGCCGTCCTGGGCCCGGTGCCGCTGTTCCGCCGCCAGGGCAAGGACCGCGCCCAGCTGGTGGTGCGCGGTCCCGACCGCGAGGGCCAGATCGCCGCGGTGCGCACCGCGGTGGAGGAGGTGGCGCCCACGTTCGCCAAGCAGGGGGTGGCACTCAGCGTGGACGTGGACCCGCAGTAGAGCCCTCCGGTTCGCCCGCGCCGTGCCGGGTAGTCGACCCGGTAGGGCGCAGCTTCTTGAGCGGATCGATCTCACTCGACGTACACCGGGCCCTCGAGGCCCTGCTGGGCTTGGCGCTGGTGGTGACCTCGCTGTTCCTGGGGCTCGAGCTGGTGGTGATCGTCCCCGCCTGTCTCGTGGGCCTCGCGCTCACCACGATGGGATTCGCCGCCAGCCGCGAAGGCCGCACGCTCGAGCCGTCGGCCCACCGCGCGTTCGACCTGATCCTGCTGGGAATCCTCGTCATCGGGGCGGTCGTGAGCGCCGTCGTGGGCGACTCCCTGGACGGCTCGGCCCTGCTGGTGGCCGGGGCCGCGCTGTGTTCGCCCTGTGGGCGTTCACGATCTACTCCAGCTCGGAGGCCGAGCCTCAGTCCCGCAGCACGCCGGCCTTGTAGCGCTCCAGCGCCTTCTCGCCGTCCTTCGAGGCCACCAGGCCCACGTAGCCGTCGGGCCGGATGGCGACCGTGGCGCCGGCGCCCAGGCCGTAGCGGTCGGCCACCGACCCGCCGGGCGGGAGCAGAACGGCGTCGAAGGGCGGCGGCGACTCGGCCACGTGCAGGTAGGTGTGGCCGGTCCGCTGGGCCAGCACCTCGTGCAGCGAGCTGCCGTCCTCCATCATCGCCTCGGGGGCCACGTCGCCCGCGCGGATCGTGCCGCGGTGGTGGTGGCCGTCGTCGGCCACGATCGCGCTCAGGTGGTAGTTGATCGCGGTCTCCTCGACCTGCTCGGCCATGCGGCGGCGGACCGAGGCCAGCCCGGTGGCCAGGTGCAGCGAGTGGTTGCGCAGCTCGCGCGGTGCCCGCCGGCGGACGGTGCCCAGGCGGGTCAGCGCCGTGGTCTGGCGGATCACCTGGGCGGCCACGGGCCGGCGCTCGTCGTCGTAGGAGTCCAGCAACGAGGGCGCCGCGTGGCGCTCCAGCGCCAGCGCCAGCTTCCAGCCCAGGTTGTAGGCGTCCTGCATGCCGGTGTTCATGCCCTGCCCACCGGCAGGGCTGTGCACGTGGGCCGCGTCGCCCGCCAGGAACGCCCGCCCGCGGCGGTAGGAGCGCACCTGGGCGTGGTGGATCTCGAACACCGTCAGCCAGTGGGCTTCGCTCAGGCGGATCTCGCCCGCGCGCGCGTCGGCAATGGCCTGCACCTCCCACAGCGTCGGCTCGGGCGAGCCCGTGGGCACCTCGGCGATGATCCGTACCCGGTCGCCCAGCAGGGGGAACAGCAGGAAGGTGCCGTCGCGGTGGAAGAACGTGTGCATCGACTCGCGCGGCAGCTCGTACTCCGCCTCGACATCGGCGATCAGGAAGGTCTGGCCCTTGAACGAGCCCTCCAGCCCCAGGCCCATCTGGTGGCGCACCGTGCTGTGGCTGCCGTCGGTGCCCACCACGTAGGAGGCCTCCACGGTCTCCCCGTCGGCCAGGGTGGCGCGGACGCCGTCGTCGTCCTGCTCGAACGAGACCAGCTCGGTGCCCCGGTCGACGGTCGTGCCCAGCTCCTCCAGCCGCGCGGTCAGGATGGCCTCGGTGTCGGTCTGGGGCAGCGCCAGCGAGAACGGGAAGGGGCTGTCCACGATGTCCAGCTCCACCCGCGCCACCTCGCGGCCGCTGGAGTGCATGGTCATGGCGGTGGCGCGCACGCCCGCCTCCAGGAACCGGTCGACCACGCCGACCTGCTGCAGCATCTCCAGGCTGCGCGCGTGCACCACGATCGCGCGCGACTGGTCGGTCGGCCGTTCGAGCTTGTCGATCAGCCGCACCGGCACGTCGCGCCGGGCCAGCTCGCACGCCAGCAGCAGCCCCACCGGGCCCGCACCGACCACCAGCACCGGGGCTCCTACTCCGGGCGCGCCCAACGTCCCATCACGATCAGCGTCTTCGTGCCCGTCACCGTGCCGGTCCGGCGCAGCTTGTTGACCACCCGCTGCAGGTGCTCCACGTCGTCCACGCGTACGTGCACCAGCGCGTCGGGGTCGCCGGCGATGGCCAGTACCTCCTGCACCTCCGGCAGCTCGGTGGCCGAGTTGAGGATGTCGTCGACGTCGGTGTCCCCGACGAAGCGCAGCTCGGTGTAGGCCTCGATCGACGGGCCGACCTTCTTGTGATCCAGGACCACGGTGTAGCCGGCGATCACCCCGGTCTGCTCGAGCCGGTCGATCCGTCGCTTGACCGGGGCGGGGGACAGGTTCACGTGCCCGGCGATGTCGCTGACGGTGCGCCGTCCATCCTGGCGCAGCAGCTCCAGGATCTGGCGATCCGTTTCATCAACGCTTTCGCGCCCGGGCATGTCACAACAATACGCCGAACGATGGCCAGGCGAAAGATTCGTGCCGACAAAGGTGGCAAACGTGCGTCCGGGTTGCGCTTGTAACCGATGGCGCTACACAACCCTGAGGGATTCCCGATCGGAGGAGAGGGCGTTGGCCACGACTGCCACGCGGTCCATGGACACGGAGAGGGCGCAAGGGCGGCGCGAGATCGTCTGCCAGGACCTGGCCGTCGGGCTCCAGGGCGTGATCGTGATCGACGACATCACCCTGGGCCCGGGCCTGGGCGGCGTGCGCTTCAAGCAGTACGCCAGCATGGCCCACGCCGTGTCGGAGTGCCGCCGGCTGGCGGCCGCGATGACCCTGAAGAACGCGGTGGCCGAGCTGCCCTTCGGCGGCGCCAAGTCGGTGATCCTCTCCCGCGGCCGCACACCCGACCGCGCGGCGCTGATGCGCCGCTTCGGCGACTTCGTGGCCGGCGCCGGCGGCGACTACCTCCCGGGCGTGGACATGGGCACCGGCGTCTCCGACCTTGCGCTGATGGCCGAGTCCGGCGCCACCGTCTCGTGCTCGACCGAGGACCCCTCGCGCTGGACCGCCGCCGGCGTGGCCTCGGCCATCCGCGCCGCGGTGGCCCACCGCGGCCTGTCGCTGACGGGCAGCCGCGTGCTGATCCAAGGGGCCGGGCACGTGGGCGAGGAGCTGGCGCGCATGCTGGCCGCCGACGGGGTCGTGGTCCTGATCGCCGACGTCGACGGGCCGCGGGCCCAGGCGCTCGCCGATGAGCTCGACGGCGAGGTCGTCGACCCGCGCACCGTGATCGGCACGCGCTGCGACGTGTTCGCGCCGTGCGCCGTCGCCCGGGTGCTGGACCCCGACACCATCGAGCGCCTGCAGTGCCAGATCGTGGCCGGCGCCGCCAACGACACCCTCAGCCACCGCGCCGACGCCGACCTGCTGGCCGCGCGCGGCATCACCTACGTCCCCGACTTCGTGGCCAACGCCGGCGGGGTGGTGGACATCCACGGCCTGCGCGTGGGCTGGGACGAGCAGCGCCTGGGCCAGGAGGTGCAGCGCATCGGCGAGCGGACGGCGGGGCTGCTGGACGCCGCCGACGCCCGCGGGTCGACGCCGCTGGCGGTAGCCGAGGAATGGGCCGCGGCCCGGCTCGCGGCGCACGCGCCGACCGGCATGAAGGTGGCGTGATGGCCGTCTCCGCCCCGGCCCCGCGGGTCGCCCTGTCGGATCGCTACACCGCACACGAGGGCACGGTGGTCCTGTCCGGCATCCAGGCGCTGGTGCGCATGATGCTCGAGCAGCGCGCGCTGGACCGCGACCAGGGGCTGAACACCGGCATGTACGTCAGCGGCTACCAGGGCTCGCCGCTGGGCGGCCTGGACAAGGAGCTGGCGCGCGCGGCAGAGCACACCGGTCCCGCCGGCATCGTCTTCCAGCCCGGCCTGAACGAGGAGCTGGCCGCCACCGCGGTGGCCGGCACGCAGCTGCTCGGCGAGCTCGACGGCCGCCGCCACGATGGCGTGACCGGCTTCTGGTACGGCAAGAGCCCGGGCCTGGACCGCGCCGCCGACGCGATCCGCCACGGCAACCTCTCCGGCACCGCGCCCCTGGGCGGGGCGGTGGCGCTGATCGGCGACGACCCCGCCGCGAAGTCCTCGACCGTGCCCAGCTCCTGCGAGCCCCTGTGCCGCAGCCTGATGCTGCCCGTGCTGGCGCCGGGCTCGGTGGCCGAGCTCGTCTCGTTCGGCCTGCACGCCGTGGCCCTGTCGCGCCACAGCGGTCTGTGGGCGGGACTGAAGATCGTGGCCGACATCGCCGACGCCAGCGCCACCGTGGACGTGGCCGCCGCGCGCGCCGCCATCCCCGAGCTGCCGCACCGCGCGGGCTTCGAGCCGCCCGTGCTGCTGCCGCCCTCGAACCTGGCCGCCGAGCACGACCAGATGACCCAGCGCCTCGAGCTGGCCCGCCAGTACGGCCGGGTGGCAGGGCTGAACCGGATCGTGTTCGAGCCCGCGCGCCCGCGTATGGCGGTGGTGGCCGCCGGGCTGGCCCACCAGGCGGTGCTGCGCGCCCTCGACGACATGGGCCTGGGCCGCGACGCGCTGGACGCGCTGGGCGTGCGCGTGGTGCAGCTGGGCATGCCCTGGCCGCTGGACACGGGCGAGCTGCGCACCCTTACCGCCGGCGTGGAGACCGTGCTGGTGGTAGAGGACAAGCTGCCGTTCGTGGAGGGGCTGGTCAAGGAGGCGCTGTACCGCACTCCCGACGCGCCGCTGGTGGTCGGCGAGCACGACGCCGACGGCCGGCCGCTGGTGCCGATCAGGGCCACCACCGGCGCCGACGACGTGGCCCGCGCGCTCGGCCGCCTGCTGGACCGCGACGAGCTGCCGGAGAGCGCCACCGACCGCCTGAGCCTGGTTGAGAAGAAGGGCGACCGCACCGCCACCGCCGGCGCTGCCCTGCCGCGCCGCACCCCCTACTTCTGCTCGGGCTGCCCGCACAACACCTCCACCCGCGCCCAGCCCGACGAGCTGGTGGGCGTGGGGATCGGCTGCCACACGATGGTGGCGCTGGACCAGGGCGGGCGCCGCGGGCAGCTGGTGGGCATGCCCCAGATGGGCGGGGAGGGCGCCCAGTGGATCGGCCTGGCGCCGTTCACCGACGACCCCCACTTCATCCAGAACCTGGGCGACGGCACCTTCCACCACTCGGGGTCGCTGGCCATCCGCGCCGCCGCGGCCGCGGGCGTGAACGTGACCTACCGGCTGCTCTACAACTCCGCGGTGGCCATGACGGGCGGCCAGGACCCCGAGGGCAAGCTCGACGTGCCCGCCATCACCCGGCTGCTCGAGGTCGAGGGTGTGGCCCGCGTGGTGGTCACCACGCCCGAGCCCGACCGCTACCGAGGCGTGTCGCTCGCGTCGATCGCCGCCGTGCGCCACCGCGACGAGCTTCAGGAGGCGCAGGCCGAGCTGGCCGCCGTACCGGGCGTGACCGTGCTGATCCACGACGACCAGTGCGCCACCGAGAAGCGGCGGCTGCGCAAGCGCGGCAAGCTGGCCCAGCCCGCCGAGAAGGTGTGGATCAACCAGCGTGTGTGCGAGGGCTGCGGCGACTGTGGCGACAAGTCTTCGTGCCTGTCAGTGCAGCCGGTGGAGTCCGAGTTCGGCCGCAAGACCCAGATCCACCAGGCGTCGTGCAACAGCGACCTGACCTGCCTGAAGGGCGACTGCCCGTCGTTCGTCATGGTCACCCCGGCCGCGGAGGCGCAGGGCTCCGAGCGCACCATCCCCGAGCCCCCGGCCGGCCTGCCCGACCCACAGATGCGCGTGCCCGCCGACGTGCTGGTGCGCATGCCCGGAGTTGGCGGCACGGGCGTGGTCACCGTCTCGGCCATCTTGCAGATGGCCGTCCACCTGGACGGCCGCCACGCCTCCGGCCTGGAGCAGACGGGCCTGGCCCAGAAGGGCGGTCCCGTGGTCTCGGACCTGCGCATCGCCTCGCGGCCGATCGAGGGCCAGCTGCGTGCCGGCGCCGCCTCCGCCGACCTGCTGCTGGGCTTCGACCTGCTGGGCGCCGCGGCGTCGGAGACGCTGGCGGTGGCCGACCGCAAGCGCACCGTGGCCGTGCTGAACACGGCGCAGACGCCCACCGCGCGCATGGTCACGGACCCGTCCGAGGGCCTGGCCGACACCGACCTGGCGCTCAAGCGTGTGGACCGGGCCACCCGCTCGGAGCAGAACGTGCACGTGGACGCCTCCGGGCTGTCGCAGCGGCTGTTCGGCGACCACATGCCGGCGAACATGCTCCTGGTGGGCGCCGCCTACCAGCAGGGCTGCCTGCCGATCGGCCATGCGGCCATCGAGCGCGCCATCGAGCTCAACGGCGCCGCGGTGCAGGCCAACCTGGCGGCCTTCCGCTGGGGCCGCGCGGCGGTGGCCGACCCCCAGGCCGTCGCGGCGGCGATGGGCCCGGCGGAGGGATCGGCCGACCGCGAGCCCGACCCGCGGGCCATGGACATGCTCGACGGCGCCCCGCTCGGCGGCGAGCTGCGCAGGCTGGTGCAGGTACGCGTCGGCGAGCTGATCGCCTACCAGAGCCGGCGCTACGCGCAGCGGTACCTGGACGAGGTGGTCCGGGTCGCGTGCATCGAGCACGAGCAGACCGGCGGCGGCACCTCGGTGGCACAGGCGTACGCGCACGGGCTGCACAAGCTGATGGCCTACAAGGACGAGTACGAGGTCGCCCGGCTTCACCTGCTGGCCGCCGAGGAAGCGCGCCGTGACGCCGAGTTCGGCCCCGGCGCCAAGGTCCAGATCATGCTGCAGCCGCCCCTGCTGCGGGCCATGGGCCTGGACCGCAAGCTCAAGCTGGGCCGCTGGGCGTTCCCGGCGCTGGGTGCGCTGCGGCGCGCGCGCCGGCTGCGCGGCACCGCGCTGGACCCGTTCGGCATGGCGCACCTGCGCCGCGTCGAGCGCGCCCTGGTCGGCGAGTACCGGGAGCTGGTGGACGGCGCGCTCGAGCATCTGACGCCGGCCACCGCCGAGCAGGTGGCCGCCGTCGCGGCGCTGCCCGACCTGGTGCGGGGCTACGAGGACGTCAAGCTGGCCGGCGTGGAGCGCTTCCGCGCCGAGGCCGCCAGCCTGACCGCCGCGCTGGAGCAGGCCGGCGCGCCGGGCACCGCGGAGCTGGCGCTCGTGCAGGTGCCCAGCCGCGCCTGAGCGCTCAGCGCTTGTTCTTGGCGTACGCCTTCGCCTGGGCGGCCGACAGGTCGACCAGATCGCCCAGCGCGATGTTGCCGTCCAGCAGGTGCAGGCCCCACGACGCGTCCGGGATCGGCTTGAGCACGGGCGCGCCGCCGAGCGGGACGGCCTGCAGCGAGCGCGCGCCGCCGGCCGACGAGCAGCGGGCCGAGAACGCCCCGCGGTACTCGACGTAGGTCGTGGCCGGGGCCGGCACGGCGAAGCCCACCAGGGTGTTGCCCAGCCCGATCGAGGTGGTGGTGGGGAACGGCTTGCTGGGCAGCACCGACGTCAGCCGGGCGGTTCCGCCCTTCAGCGCGGCGGGGTTGTTGCACAGCACCTGCAGGCCCTTGCCCGAGCCCTGGCCGAAGATCTTCTCGAAGGCGCCGCCGGGACGCCCGAAGCGCGCGTCCGCGGGCGGGGTCTGGTTGTAGGTCGAGAACGCGACCACGCACCCGACCTGCCCGGCCTTGCGGCAGGCGCGCACGTTGCGGAACGAGCCGCCGCGGTCGCTTCCCTTCTTCACGGTCACGTTGCCGCCCAGCAGGTAGGCGCCGATCAGGCGCTTGCGCACCGAGGGCTTGCGGTCGATCTGCTTGCGCACCAGCTGGCTGGCCAGGCCGGCGCCCTGGGAGTGGCCGATCAGCAGCACGCCTCGCCCCTTGTTGTGGTTCTTCATGTAGTCCTTCCACGCCGCCTCGACCGATGCGTAGGCGGTGCGGATGCCCTTGACCGCGTCGGCGGGCTTGGTGGTCTCGCCGATGCCCTGCAGCGTCAGCTGGCGGTACACGGGGGCGAAGACGCGGCAGTGCTGGCCGTAGCGGGCCGCTTGGAAGCGCGCGATGGCCTTGATCTCCGGGTCCTTGGCCAGCGTGGCGTTCAGCCGCTTCTGGTCGCTGACGGTGGGGTACACGTAGAAGCAGTCGAACTTCTTGCTGCGGCCGGCCTTCGGCGTGGCCGTGCGCAGCTGCTTGCCGGCCGGCGAGTACAGCGTGGTGGTCAGGCTCGAGCTGCAGGCGCTGTCCTGGAGGCCGGGGGCACACAGCCATGTGGTCTTGGCGGCGGCCGGCGCGGCCAGCACGAGGCAGGTGGCGGCGATGGCGGCGAACAGCAGGGGACGTAGGGGCATTGAGGCACCCTAGGCGAAACGGGTCAGGCGAGTTCCACCACGTCGCCTACGCGGATCGTCGCGGTGCCCAGCGGCCGCGCGTTGATGCCGAAGCGGTTGGAGTGGCGCGCGGCAAGGTGGCGCAGCAGCTGCGGCCACTTCTCCTGGGTGTCGGGATCGCGGGTGGGGATGGCGCAGCGCTCGCACGGGTGCAGCAGCTCGAGCGAGGCGTCACCGACACGCAGCCGGCGGCCCTCCCAGCCCTCCTCGGCGAACGCGTCCGCGTCCAGCTCCACATGGAGGTTGGTGCGGAAGCGGCGCAGGTCCAGGTCGGTCTCCAGCTCCGCGGCCACGGCGTCCAGCGTGGACTGCACGGTGATCAGCAGCGAGTCCGGCAGGTCCTGCTGGAGGGCGGGGTCGGAGTGCAGGGTGACCTCGCGTCCCAGGTCGCGCGACAGGGCGGCCGCCAGGCCGGGATCGCTCCACTCCCACCGGGTGCCGTTCGGGGCGGCCAGCACCGGGTCGGGTGGGTCGCCTGCGCCGCCCGGATACACCGCGTGCCAGGCCAGCAGCCGGGGCGCCTCCCGGGCGGTCAGCCGCCGCGGCGCTCCCTTGTGCACGTCGAACACGGCGTGGGCACGGTCGCCGGCGCCGCCGCGCCGGTCGATCGCCAGCTCGGCCACGGGCTCACCGCCCATGGACTTCACGGGCCAGCGGTGCAGCTGGGTCACGGTGCCGGCGGCGCTCACCACCGGCACCGTACAATTGAGCCATGGCCGAGGAGCCCGTCGAAGTCGCCGAGCAGCCCCACGAGGAGGAGCACGAGGCTCCCCGGCTCGATCCCGAGGTCGAGGCCCGGCGGTCGGCCGCCATGTCGTTCATCAAGCGCCTCGGCGACCCGGTGCTCAAGAGCAGGGCGACCGAGGTCGACCGCTTCGACGATGCTCTTCAGGGCCAGGTCGGGCGCATGGCCGGCCTCATGGACGACGCGCTGGGCATCGGCCTGGCCGCGCCCCAGCTCGGCGTCTCGCAGCGCCTGCTGGTGTATCGCGTCGGCCCCGACGCGCCGCTGATCGCGCTGGTCAATCCCGAGATCGACTGGCGGAGCGAGGACAGCGACGTGCTCGAGGAGGGCTGCCTGTCGCTGCCGGGCGTGCAGATGGACATCGAACGCCCGCTGCACGTGCGGGTGCGGGCACGCGACGAGTACGGCGAGGAGCGGGTGGTCGAGGCCTCGGGCCTGGAGGCGCGCGTGGTCCAGCACGAGATGGACCACCTCGACGGCGTGCTGATCCTGGACCGGGGCAGCCGCGAGCAGCGCAAGGAGGCCATGCGGGCCATCCGCGAGGCCGAGGAGCGCCGCGAGCGCGCCGCCTGACCCGCCTGGACGGGTGTTCGACACCCCTCGTTAGGCGCTTTCCGCGCTCGGGTACATCTCGTTTCCCTACGAGACGAGGAGCCAGGGATGGCAGGAGAAAATCGCAAGGAGTGCGTGGAGTGCGGAGTGCACACGTTCCGCTCGGTCTGCGGCAACTGTGGCTCGCAGCAGCTCCGCATGGTCCCCGTCCGGCCGGCGTCGCGGCGCTTCGACCGGATCACGGCCCGGCGCCTTGCCGGGGCGATGGGCGGACGCGGGCTCCGCTCCCCCGGCGCCGTCTGATTACCCCCGAGGTCATGGCCCGGCTCGCGCGGCCCGGGTAGAAACCCGTCCATGAACGACGCGCCGCGCGACGGCACCGAGCTGATGCGCCAGTTCGTGCCCAACTCCCCGTTCGCCGTCCTGCTGGGGCTCGAGCTGGTCGAGCTGGGTGAGGGCAGCGCCCGCCTGCGACTGCCCTACCGCCCCGAGCTGGCCACGATGGGGGAGACGGTGCACGGCGGCGCCATCGCTACCGCCCTGGACACGGCGGCCATGGCCGCCGCCTGGGCCGGGGCCGAGCTGCCCGAGCGGCTGGCCGGCGCCACCGCCTCGCTGTCGGTCGAGTACGTCTCGGCGGCGAACGGGCAGGACCTGGACGTGGTGGCCACGCTCCTACGGCGCGGGCGCTCGCTGTGCTCGGTCGAGGCAGAGGCCCGCGGTCCGGACGGCACCCTGGTGGCCAAGGCGCTGGTCACGTACAAGCTCGGCTGACTCCTAGGCCCTGGCGGCGTTCTCGATCTCCTCGAGCTTGTCGTAGGCCGGGAGCGTCAGGAACTCGACGAACGTGTCGTTGCCGCTCAGCGCCACCGCCTCGAAGATCTTGCGCGACTCCTCCGGCCGGCCCTCGCGCTCGAACCACTCGTCGTCGCCGATCTCCTTGCGGATGGTCTCCAGCTCCTCGGTCGCCAGCTCGCGCACCAGCTCGGGCGTGACCGTCCGGCCGTCGTCAAGCTCGGCCTCGTGGCGGATCCACTGCCAGATCTGGCCGCGTGAGATCTCGGCCGTGGCGGCGTCCTCCATCAGCCCGTAGATGGCGGCGGCGCCGTTGCCGCGCAGCCAGCTGGACACGTACTGGATGCCCACGTTCACGTTCAGCCGCAGGCCCTTCTCGGTGATCTGGCCCTCGGTCTTGTCGATGGCCAGGAGGTCGGCGGCCGCCACGTCCACGTCGTCGCGCTGCTTGTCGACCTGGTTGTCGTGGTCGCCGAGGACCTTCTCGAACTCGCCCATGGCCGGCTCGACCGAGTCTGGGTGGGCCACC
Organism: Thermoleophilaceae bacterium; assembly: GCA_035630015.1. Taxonomy (GTDB): domain Bacteria; phylum Actinomycetota; class Thermoleophilia; order Solirubrobacterales; family Thermoleophilaceae; genus JAAYBF01. The sequence continues at coordinate 17,023 of DASQLM010000358.1, forward strand.
CACGAGCCGTCGAACCCGGCTGCCGCCTCGCGCTTCTTGTCGGACGCCACGGCGTCCAGCGCCTTCTGCGCGGCCTCCTCGTCCGTGCGCGACGGGATCACCGCGCTCATGCCGCCCATGGCGTGCGCGCCGCGGCGGTGGCAGGTCTTGACCAGCAGCTCGGAGTAGGCGTGCATGAACGGCACGGTCATCTTCACGTCCACCCGGTCGGGCGTCACGAACTCGGGCCGCTCCTTGAACCGCTTGATGGCGCTGAAGATGTAGTCCCAGCGACCGGCGTTCAGGCCCGCCGAGTGCTCGCGCAGCTCGTACAGGATCTCGTCCATCTCGAACGCCGCGGGCAGCGTCTCGATCAGTACCGTGCCGCGAGCGGTGCCACGGTCTAGGCCCATGTGGTCCTCGGCCAGCGTCATGGCGTCGTTCCACATCCGCGCCTCCAGGTGCGACTCCATCTTCGGCAGGTAGTAGAACGGGCCGCTGCCCCGGTCTAGCAGCGCCTGCGCGTTGTGGTGGATGTACAGGCCGAAGTCCATCAGCCCGCCGGCCACCGGGTCGCCGTCCACGGTCAGGTGGCGCTCCTCCAGGTGCCACCCGCGCGGTCGCACCAGCAGCGTCGCGGTCTCGTCGTTCAGGCGGTATTGCTTGCCCTTCGCCTCGTCATCGAACTCCAGCGTGCCGCGGACGGCGTCCATCAGGTTCACCTGACCGCCGACCATGTTGGTCCACGACGGCGAGTTCGCGTCTTCGAAGTCGGCCATGAAGCCGGTCGAGCCCGAGTTGAGCGCGTTGATGACCATCTTGGCCGACGTCGGGCCGGTGATCTCGACCCAGCGCTTGCGCAGTGCGGGCGGGGGAGGCGAGACCTGCCAGTCGCCCTCGCGGACCTCCTTGGTCTGCTCCAGAAAGTCCAGCGTGCCGCCGGCGTCCAGCTCGGCCTGGACCTCAAGGCGCTTGGCCAGCAGCTCCTTGCGCCGCCCGTCGATCTCCCGGTGCAGCAGGGCCACCAGCTCCAGCGCATCGTCGGTCAGGACCTCGTCCCCGCGCTCGACTTCCGGTCCCTGGATCTGCACTCCGCTCGGTGTCATACGGGCAGTATTCCCGTGGAGGCGACTGCTACGCCCGAAGCTCAGCCGGACTGGCCGGTGAGCGTGATGCCCACCGCGCGGGCGAACTGGCGCACGTAGCGCTTGC
>DASQLM010000359.1:0-13343 GCA_035630015.1 Thermoleophilaceae bacterium
CGTGATCGACCTGATCGGCGGCCTGGCCCTGGCGGAGGCGGTCCGGCGAGCCGAGCCCCACATGCGCCCGCTGCTGCTGGCCGCCGGCCGGCGGATCCAGCAACTGGAGCCGGGAGCGGCCTGATGTGGCTCGTCCCCAACGCGTCGAGCCTGCGCAAGCGGGACGAGGGCGAGGGGTCAGCGGAAGAGCTGGACACCGACGAGCACCTGGCCGAGTACGAGGAGGACGAGGAGGAGGACCACCGCGTCGCCCACCTGCTGTCCGACCACCGGCAGCTGGCCTCGGTAGCCGCCATCTTCGTACTGGGCGTACTGGCCATCTACCTCGTCCTGCCCAAGGTCGTGGGCTTCAACGACAGCCTCGACCGGATTCACGACCCGACGTGGTACTGGATCGTGGTGGCCGTGGCCTTCTGCGTCCTGCAGTTCGTGGCCTACGTGGCGCTGTTCCGTGGGGTGCTGGGTGGTCGCAGCGAGACCGAGGTCCGGCGGCGCCTGGACGTGAAGGCCTCGTACCAGATCACCATGGCCGGGCTGGCGGCCACGCGCATCTTCTCGGCGGCCGGCGCCGGCGGGATCGTGCTCACGTACTGGGCCCTGCGCAAGGCGGGCATGCCCCGGCGCCGCTCGGCCTGCCGGATGGTGGCCTTCCTGGCGCTCACGTATTCGGTCTACCTGGCGGCGCTGATCATCTTCGGCGTGCTGCTGCGGGTGGGCGTGCTCCCCGGCGACGACCCGGTGGGCGGCACCATCGTCCCTGCCGGCATCGCCGCCGCCGTTGTTCTGGTTCTTGGTCTGGTGGCCCTGATCCCGGGCGACTTCGAGCGCCGCCTGTCGAAGGCGTCCAGCGATACCCGCATGGGGCGACTGGCGGCCAAGCTGGCGACCGGCCCGGCCACGCTCTCCACGGGCATCCGCACCGCCATCGACTACATCGCCCACCCCAGCCGCGGCGCGCTCGGCGTGTTCGGCGCCGTGGGCTTCTGGGCCTCGCAGATCGGCATCATGTGGGCCTGCTTCGAGGCCTTCGGCGGCAGCGTGCCCTTCGCGGTCCTCGTGCAGGGCTTCTTCGTGGGCATGGCGGCCAACCTGATTCCCTCACCGGCGGGGGGCGTGGGGTCCGTGGACGCGGGGATGATCGGGGCGTTCGTGCTGTTCGGGATCGACAAGGAGATCGTGTTCCCCGCGGTGCTGAGCTACCGCATCATCGCCTTCTGGCTGCCGATCCCGCCCGGGATCGTGGCGTTCTTCCAGCTGCGGCGCACGGTCGCCCGCTGGGAGGGCGAACGCCGCGGTGCGGGCTATACTTCACAAAGTAAAGTAATGACGGAGGCCACGTGAGCGAAGAGAACGGCAGCAGCGCCCGCAGGATCGAGGACGTGATCATCATCGGCAGCGGCCCGGCCGGCTACACGGCCGCGCTGTACACCTCGCGGGCCGACCTCGAGCCGCTCGTGTTCGAGGGTTTCGCCTGGGGCGGCCTGCTCCAGCAGACCACCGACGTGGAGAACTACCCGGGCTACCCCGAGGGGGTCATGGGCCCGGAGATGATGCAGAACTTCCGCGACCAGGCCGAGCGCTTCGGCACCCGCTTCGTGACCGACGACGTCACGCGCGTGGACCTGTCCGAGGACGGCGGCGTGCACAGGGTGTACGTGGGCGACGAGGAGTACCTGACCCGCAGCGTGATCCTGGCCATGGGCGCCGAGCCCAAGAAGCTGGGCGTGACCGGCGAGGACGAGCTGGCCTCCCGCGGGGTGTCCTACTGCGCCACCTGCGACGCCGCGTTCTTCCGCGACAAGCCCACGATCGTGGTCGGCGGTGGCGACACCGCGATGGAGGACGCCACGTTCCTGGCCAAGTTCGCCAAGGACGTGAAGGTCATCCACCGCCGCGACGAGTTCCGCGCATCCGCGGTGATGCTCAACCGCGCCCGCGACACCGAGAACATCGAGCTGCTGACGCCATACACGATCGACCGCTTCGAGGGCGGCGGCGACAACGGCGCGCTGAAGAAGGTGTTCCTGGAGAACACCGAGGGCGGCGACGACCGTGAGCTCGAGATCGACGGCGCGTTCATCGCCATCGGCCACAAGCCCAACTCGGACATCGTGCTGGGCCAGGTGGACACCGACGAGGACGGCTACGTGGAGGTCGAGGGCCGCTCCACGCGCACGAAGCTCGCGGGCGTGTTCGCCGCCGGCGACCTGGTCGACCACACCTACCGCCAGGCCGTGACCGCGGCCGGCTCGGGCTGTGCGGCGGCCCTGGACGCCGAGGCCTATCTCCGCGACACCCCCATCGACGCCGAGGCCCACTGGGAGGGCGACCCGGACAAGATGGAGGCAGCCGCGGCGGAGCGCGCCGCGAGCTAGGGCGAAGAGCCCTGACCGAGATCTGGACCAACTGGGCCGGCCAGCAGCGCTGCGCCCCGGTGCGGATCGAGCGGCCGGCCTCCGAGCAGGAGCTGGCCCGCGCCGTGGCGCGGGCCGCTGACGAGGGCCTGCCGGTGCGCGTGGCCGGCTCGGGCCACTCGTTCACCGACACCGCGTGCACCGACGGGGTGCTGGTGGACATCGGCGCGCTGGACCGGGTGCTCGAGGCCGACCGCTCCAGCGGGCTGGTCACCGTCGAGGCCGGCATCACGCTGCACGAGCTGGGCAGCCGGCTGGCCGATCTGGGCCTGGCCATGGAGAACCAGGGCGACATCGACGCCCAGACGCTGGCCGGGGCGATCTCGACCGCTACCCACGGCACGGGTGCGACCTACCGCAACATCTCGTCGCAGGTCGAGGCCGTGCGGCTGGTCACCGCCGCGGGTGACGTGTTGGACATCGGGGCCGACGAGCCGGACCTGCTGGGCGCCGCCCGCGTGGGCGTCGGCGCGCTGGGCGCCATCAGCGCGGTCACCCTGCGCGCGGTACCGATCTTCACGCTGGAGCGCCGCGACGAGCCGATGCCGCTGGACGCGGTGCTGGACGACTTCGACGGCCACGCCGACGGCGCCGACCACTTCGAGCTGTACGTGTTCCCGCACACCCACGTCGCGCTGACGCGCACCTCCACCCGCAGCGACCGCGAGCCCGAGCCCGGCAACGTCCGGGTCGAGGTGGTGCAGGAGCGGCTGGTCGAGAACGGCGCGCTGGCCGTGCTGGGCGCCGTCACCGGGAGACTGCCGCGTTCCATTCCGCGCGTGAACCGGACGCTGGTCAAGGCCATGACCCCGTCGGTGAAGGTCGATCGCAGCCACCGCGTCTACGCCACCCGCCGCGACGTGCGCTTCACCGAGATGGAGTACGCGATACCGCGCGAGCACGGGCCGGAGGCGCTGCGGCGGGTGCTGGAGACGATCGAACGGCGGCAGCTGCCGATCGCCTTCCCGATCGAGATGCGCGTGGTGCGCGGCGACGACGCACCGCTGTCCACCGCCCACGGGCGCGACAGCGTGTACATCGCGGTGCACCAGTTCCGCGGCCAGGAGTTCGAGACCTACTTCCGCGCCGTCGAGGCCATCATGGACTCCTACGGCGGCCGCCCGCACTGGGGCAAGCGCCACTACCAGTCGGCGGCCACACTGCGCGAGCGCTACCCGCTGTGGGACGACTGGCACGCTGCGCGCGAGCGGCTGGACCCCGGCCGCACCTTCGCCAACGACTACACCCGGCGGGTGCTTGGGGAGTAGGCACCCTTCCGGCCACGTTCGCGGCGGGCTCGGCGCAACGGCGGCTGGGTAGGGGAGGCCCGTGTTACGGCTCTGCTCGCTTGTGACGCTTCCGTCACACCGCCCCGCGCCCGGCCTGGCGCTGGGGTGACTTGTGTACTCATAGGGTCGTCAAGTCACCCCAGCGTCTCGGCAGGCTCTGCGAAACGGTTACGGGAGGGTTGCAAGCGTTTCGGCACCGCCCCCTACCCAGCCAGCCGTTGGCCGAGCCCGCAGGGACGGCTTACAGGAAGGTCTTGCCCTCGCCGCGGTAGGTGGGCAGCTCGCCGACCAGCCGGCCGCCGCTGAGCAGCAGCAGGGAGTCGAACCGCTCGCACAGCTCGCCGGCCTTGGCGTGACGCAGGTAGACGCGGTCGCCCAGCTTCAGCGAGCGCGCGGCGTCGCCGCGGACCGGTGTCTGCACCTCGCCGGCGCCCTCGAGGCCGTCCAGCTTCAGCCCCTCGGGCTGCCACGGCTCGGGCAGGCGGTCCTTCCCGGCGGCGCCGGAGGCGTGGTAGCCGCCGCCCAGCAGCGTGACCGTGTCGGCCCCGGGGCGCCGCACCACGGGCAGCGCGAAGCCGGCGGCGGGCTTCAGGTGGAACGCCGCATAGCGGTCGAACAGGGTGGGGGCGAAGAAGCCCGACCCGGCGGTCAGCTCGGTCACGGCCTGCTCGCGCGACGTGGTGTGCAGGCTGCCGGTGCCGCCGCCGTTGACCAGCGTGACCGGGGCGATCTCGGACACGGCTGCCACCACGGCCGCGCGGCGCTCGGCCAGCTCGCGTGCTGATGCCGCCTGCATCCGCTTGAGCACGGTGCCCTGCAGCGGATTGCCGCGCGGACTGTCGCCCACGCCCGCGATGTGGCCCTCGTAGGACATCAGGCCGGCCAGCTCGAACCCGGGGCGGGCCACCACCTCGCGGGCCAGCGCGGCGGCCTGCGGCGGCGTGCGCACCGGTGAGCGCTTGGGCCCGATCTTCAGCCGCCCGCCGGCCAGGTGGAAGCCGGCGTCGATGTCCAGGCATACCCGGATCGGGGCGGCGGGCGAGGGGACGGCGCGCTGGATCAGGTCAAGGTGCGCGGGGGAGTCGACCATCACCACGGGCCGTCCGTCGCCCTCCAGAGCGCCCAGCTCGGCCAGCGCGGCCAGGTCGGCGGTGGGGTAGGCCAGCAGCAGGTCGCGGAAGCCCACCGAGTGCAGCCACAGCGTCTCGTCGAGCGTGAACGTCATGAGCCCGCGGAAGCGCGGGTCGTGGGCCAGGATGCGGTCCAGCAGCTCGCGGCAGCGCACGGACTTGCTGGCCACCCGGATCGGCTTGGCCCCGGCGCGCCCCAGCATCTCGTGGGCGTTGGACCACATGGCGTCCAGGTCCACGAACGCGAACGGGGCGTCGCGACCGGCGAAGGCCTGTTCCAACTCCTCCCAGGTCATTCTGCGCACGCCACGTCGGGGAAGGTGGCTACCCGGCCGTCGACCATCGTCACCCGCAGGCCCGCCGGGTCGGTGCTCACCCTGCGCACGCGGTGCCTCTCGCGGCCTCTCACGATGTAGGGGCGCCGCGCGTCGTCCGAGCAGTCCGCGCCGATGGTGATCTTCGGCCTGCTGGCCCCGCACGCGCGGGCGCCGCGGCAGCGCGCAAGCGTTCGCACGCGCCGGTCCATCAGGATCCGCACCCGGCGAAAGCGCTCGTCCTTGGCCAGGTTCTTCAGCTGATGGCGGTCGCGGCGCAGGTCGTACAGCTCGCGCTCGCCGGTCCGGTCGTGGCGGATGTACACGTACCGGTCGTTGCGCAGCCCCCGGTACTGCGACTGGGTCTTCAGGCCGCGGCCGTTCTCGATCACCAGCTCGCGTCCGCTGCGCTCCTGTGGGCGCGCCGCCAGGTCCAGCAGCGAGACGCCGTCCTGCAGCCGCCCCGGCAGCGCGTCGGCGGCGTCAAGGATGGTGGGGGCCAGATCGATGTTGCCCGCCTGCTTGCCGTAGCGCAGGCCCGCGGGCACGCCGGGCCCTCGCATCATCAACGGCACCCGGATGGACTCCTCGTAGGGGAAGACCTTGGCCGAGCGGACCCGGTGCTCGCCGTACAGCAGCCCGTTGTCCGAGGTGAAGATCACCAGCGTGTTGGCCATGGCGCCCGTGCGCTGGAGCGAGCGCATGACCTGGGCCACCGCCTCGTCCACCGAAAGCAGCGACTCCAGCTGCTGGCGGTAGGCGCCCTGCACCAGGCCCGCCTGGGCCAGGCCCATCCGGGACCGGCGGCGGATCACGCGCGGCTTGTCGCGCACGTCGGCCTCGTCGAACGCGGGTGTCAGCGGCAGCGGCAGCGACGCGAACACGCCGCGGTGGCGGGGAGCGACGGTCGACGTGGTGCCCACGTGCGGGGCGGGGAAGGTCAGCGACAGGAAGAACGGCTGGCGGGTGGGCGCCGTGCGCTCGATCAGCTCCGAGGCGCGCCGCGCCAGGTAGTCGGTCTGGAACTCGGTGGGTCGCACCGGGCCCGGCAACTCCAGGATCTGGCCGTTCTCGTTCATGCGCCAGCGCTCGTAGTTGTAGACCGTGGGCTCCAGCGGCACCAGCCAGTCGTTCCAGCCCGGCGGCACCGTGGTGATGTCGGGCGTGTCGGTGCCGTAGCCGTTCAGCGTGCGGCCCACGTGCATCGTGCGGTAGCCGGCGCCCTGCATCCACGCCCCCAGCGCGTTGCGCTGGTCGAAGCGGGTGAAGCCGCCGAACGGCGGGACGTTGTTCACCACCCGGTGGTTGTGCGCGTACTGGCCGCTCAGGTAGGTGGCCCGCGACGGGCAGCACAGCGGAAACGTGGCCACCGAATTGGTGAACGTCGTGCCCGGGCGGCCGATCAGCGCCTTCGTCCTGTTCATCACCCGGATCGACTCCTGCGTCTGGTCGTCGGTCATGACCAGCACCACGTTCGGGCGGGCCAGCGCCGTGCCGGCGGTGGCCAGCAGCATCAGGACGGCGATCAGCGTTGCGCGCAGCACGAAAGGCACGCGCCGGACTGTAGGTAGCGTGGCGGCGGTGAGCGACCGCCGGGCCATCGACGCCGTTCCAGCGCCTGTGCTCGTTCTCGGCGGCATCGCCACCACCCAGCTGGGCGCGTCGCTGGCCCAGCAGATCTTCGACGAGGTCGGGCCCGCGGGCACCACCTTCCTGCGTGTCCTGTTCGCCGCCGTGATCCTGGCCGTGATCTGGACGCCCCGGTGGCGCAACCACAGTTGGCGGGAGCTGGGCCTGGCGCTGGCCTTCGGCGTGTCGCTGGCGTTCATGAACCTCTGTTTCTACGAGTCGATCGACCGGATACCGCAGGGAGTGGCCGTGACCATTGAATTCGCGGGACCGCTCACAGTTGCGGTGCTGGGCTCGCGCCGCGCGCTCGACCTGGTGTGGGTGACGCTGGCCGCCGCGGGCATCGTGCTGCTGGCCAACGCCGGCGGCGCCGGCATCGACACCACGGGCGCGGCGCTGGCGCTGCTGGCGGGCGTGTTCTGGGGCAGCTACATCCTGCTCAGCGCCCGCGTGGGCCAGGCGTTCCCGCGCATGGAGGGGCTGGCGCTGGCCATGATGCTCGCGGCGGGCATCCTGCTGCCGTTCGGCGTCGCCGGTGGTGGCGCCGACCTGCTGGACCCGCACGTGCTGGCCATCGGCGCCGGCGTGGCCATCCTCTCGTCGGCGATTCCCTATTCGCTGGAGCTGGAGGCGCTGCGCCGCCTGCCCACCGGGGTGTTCGGGGTCTTCATGAGCCTGGAGCCCGCGGTTGCCGCCCTGTCGGGCCTGGTGGTGCTCGGCCAGGTGCTGCACGTGCGCGAATGGTTGGCCATCGGGCTCGTGGTCGCCGCCAGCGCGGGCGCGGCGAGCTTCGCCACCCGGGAAACGGTGGCGCGGGATTAGCGGCGTAGTAGCGTTCGCACCGTGAGCCATCCCGACAGCTTTGGTGCCAAGGCCGAACTCGAAGTCGGCGGCACCACCCACGAGATCTTCCGCCTCGACGCGCTTCAGTCGGAGTTCGACGTGGCCCGGCTGCCGTACTCGCTGAAGGTGCTGCTGGAGAACCTCCTGCGCAACGAGGACGGCGAGTCGGTCACGAAGGACACCATCGAGTCCGTGGCCAAGTGGGTGGCCTCCGACGAGCCCTCGCACGAGATCGCCTATTCGCCCAGCCGGGTGCTGATGCAGGACTTCACCGGCGTGCCGGCCATCGTGGACCTGGCCGCCATGCGCGACGCCATGGAGGAGCTCGGCGGCGACGCGACCAAGATCAACCCGCTGGTGCCGGTCGAGCTGGTGATCGACCACTCGATCCAGGTGGACTCGTTCGCCGAGAAGTTCGCGTTCAAGAAGAACGCCGAGCTGGAGTTCGAGCGCAATCAGGAGCGATACGCGTTCCTGCGCTGGGGCCAGACCGCGTTCGACAACTTCTCCGTGGTGCCGCCCAACACCGGCATCTGCCACCAGGTGAACCTGGAGTACCTGTCGCGGGTGGTCACGACGCGCGACGGGCAGGCCTTCCCCGACACGCTGGTCGGCACCGACTCGCACACCACCATGGTCAACGGCCTGGGGGTGCTGGGCTGGGGCGTGGGCGGCATCGAGGCCGAGGCGGCCATGCTGGGCCAGCCGGTGTCGATGCTGCTGCCCCAGGTGGTCGGCTTCCGGATGGACGGCGAGCTGCCCGAGGGCGCCACCGCCACCGACCTGGTGCTGACCGTGACCCAGATGCTGCGCGAGCGCGGTGTGGTGGGCAAGTTCGTGGAGTTCTACGGCCCCGGCCTGGCCAACATGCCGCTGGCCGACCGGGCCACGATCGGCAACATGAGCCCGGAGTTCGGCTCCACCTGCGCGATCTTCCCCGTCGACGCCGAGACCCTGCGCTACCTGGAGTTCACCGGGCGGCCGACCGAGCAGCTGGAGCTGGTGGAGACCTACGCCCGCGAGCAGGGCATGTACCACGACGAGGACGCCGAGGACGCCGTCTACTCGGACACGCTCGAGCTCGACCTGGACACCGTCGAGCCGTCGCTCGCGGGCCCCAAGCGCCCCCAGGACCGGATCTCGCTGTCCAACGCCGCCACCGACTTCCTGGCCGAGCTGGAGGACGCCAACAACGGCAAGAAGACCGACCACGGCGGGAACGGCGCGCGCCAGACCTTCCCCGCCAGCGACCCGCCGTCCTCGATGGCGGGGCAGGACGACGACGAGGACGACGGCGAGCCCGCACACCAGCACGGCGACGTGGCCACCGACGTCCAGAAGAAGAGCGCGAAGGTGTCCTACAACGGCGAGGAGTTCGAGCTCGAGGACGGCGCCGTGGTCATCGCCGCCATCACCTCCTGCACCAACACCTCCAACCCCGCCGTCATGCTCGGCGCCGGCCTGCTGGCCCGCAACGCGGTCGAGAAGGGCCTGACCAGCAAGCCGTGGGTCAAGACGTCGCTGGCGCCCGGCTCCAAGGTGGTCATGGACTACTACGAGCGCGCCGACCTGATCGAGCCGCTGAACGCGCTCGGGTTCAACCTCGTGGGCTACGGCTGCACCACCTGCATCGGCAACTCCGGCCCGCTGCCCGACGAGATCTCGGCCGCCATCGAGGAGCAGGACCTGACCGTGTGCTCGGTGCTGTCGGGCAACCGCAACTTCGAGGGGCGCATCCACCCCGAGGTGCGCAACAACTACCTGGCCAGCCCGCCTCTGTGCGTGGCCTACGCGCTGGCCGGCCGCATGGACCTGGACCTGTACGAGGAGCCGCTGGGCCAGGACTCCGACGGCAACGACGTCTTCCTCAAGGACATCTGGCCCTCACAGGCCGAGATCCACGCCGAGATCGAGTCGGCGGTGGAGTCGGACATGTTCCGCAAGTCCTACGGCGAGGTGTTCGAGGGCGACGAGAACTGGGAGAGCCTGGACATCCCCGAGGGCGACCGCTACGCCTGGGACGAGGACTCCACCTACGTCAAGCGCCCGCCCTACTTCGAGGGCATGGAGGCCGAGGCCCCCGAGGGATTCACCGACATCGAGGGCGCTCGCATCCTGGCCAAGCTGGGCGACTCGGTGACCACCGACCACATCTCGCCCGCAGGCGCCATCAAGAAGGACACGCCGGGGGGCAAGTACCTGCTGGACAACGGCGTCGAGCAGCGCGACTTCAACTCCTACGGCTCGCGCCGCGGCAACCACGAGGTGATGATGCGCGGCACCTTCGCCAACGTGCGCCTGCGCAACCAGCTGGCGCCCGACACCGAGGGCGGCTACACCCGCCGCTCCGAGGACGGTCAGGACGAGTTCATCTTCGACGCGTCGATGGACTACCAGTCCGACGGCGTGCCGCTGGGCGTCCTGGCCGGCAAGGAGTACGGCTCGGGGTCATCGCGCGACTGGGCGGCCAAGGGCCCGCGGCTGCTGGGCATCCGCTTCGCCATCGCCGAGAGCTACGAGCGCATCCACCGCTCCAACCTGGTGGGCATGGGCATCCTGCCGCTGCAGTTCCCCGACGGCGAGTCGGTCGAGTCACTGGGCCTGACCGGGTTCGAGACCTTCGACCTGGAGCCGCTGGAGGACGGGGTCCGGGAGCTGAAGGTCACCGCCACGCCCGACGACGGCGACCCGATCGAGTTCACCGCCCGGGTGCGCATCGACACGCCCAACGAGTGGCTCTACTACCGCCACGGAGGCATCCTCCACTTCGTCCTCCGCGGCCGCGCCTAGCCGGCGGCCGTGCGCCAGCTGCTCTTCCTCGAGGCCGGGAAGGTGGAGTGGCAGGACGTGGCCGAACCCGGGCTGGAGGGCCCGCGCGAGGCGCTGGTGCGCCCGCTCGCGGTGGCCATGTGCGATCTCGACGCGTGGCTGATTCGCGGCGCGGTGCCCTTCCAGGGCCCGTTCGCGCTCGGGCACGAGTTCGTCGCGGAGGTGGTGCAGGCGGGCGAGGAGTCCGGTGTGACCATCGGCGACCGGGTGATCGTCCCGTTCCAGATCTCGTGCGGGCGCTGTCAGGCGTGCCTGCGCGGGGTCACCGCCAGCTGCCAGGAGGTGCCGCCGACGTCGATGTACGGCATCGGCGCCGCCGGAGGGGACTGGGGCGGGGCGATGGCCGACCGGGTGCGGGTGCCCTTCGCCGACGCCATGCTCGTCCCGCTGCCGCCGGGGATCGACCCCGCGGCCGTGGCCAGCCTGTCCGACAACGTCGCCGACGGGTGGCGCACGGTGGGTCCCCAGCTGGCCGTGCGACCCGGGGCGCCGGTGCTGATCGTGGGGGGCGGCGCGCACGCCGTGTCGCTGTACGCCGTCCAGGCCGCCGTGGCCCTGGGCGCCGAGCGCGTGGATTTCCTGGACACCGATCCCGGGCGGCTGGCAATGGCCGAGCGCCTGGGCGCCACGCCCGTGGAGGGGCCGGCGCCGCGCACGGCCGGCTCGTATCCGATCACGGTGAACGCGGCGCTGGACCACGCAGGCCTGCACTGCGCCATCCGCTCGACCGAGCCCGGTGGCGCATGCACCAACGTCGGCATCTACTTCCAGGAGCAGACGCCCGTGCCGCTGGGGGAGATGTACATGCGCGGCATCCACCTGCACACCAGCCGCGTGAGCTCGCGGGCCGTGCTGCCGGAGGTGCTGGACCTGGTCTCCTCCGGGCGTCTGGACCCCGCCGCGGTGACCAGCACGGTCGCCCCCTTCGCGGAGGCGGTGGACGCGCTCGCCGATCCGCCCACCAAGCTCGTGCTGACGTCGTGAACGCGGCGTGGCGCGCGGCGCGTGTCCGCGCGGGCCATTAGCTTCCCGGGGCGATGCGGAGGCTGCTGGTGTTCCTGCTCGTCCTGCCCGCCGGGCTGCTGGCCGGCGGCTGCGCCGAGAGCAGCAAGGACCGCTTCATCGCGGACTACCAGCCGCTGAACGACCAGCTGGTCAAGGTCAACGGAGAGCTGGTGGAGACGCTGAACACCCCCAGCAGCCCGGGCAAGCTGGCCGACGAGCTGACACCGCTGGGCGGGCAGCTCAGCCGCCTCAGCCGGCAGGTCTCCGACCTCGACACCCCCGAGGACCTGCGCGAGGAGTCGGCGGCGGTCAGCCGGTCGCTGGCCCGCACCGGTGCCGGCGCCGACCGCACGGCGGCGTTCGCCCGCGAGGCGGACCGGCGCGCGCTGGTGGCCGCGACCAAGGCGCTCGCGGCCGACGTCAACCGGCTGGTGCGCGAGACCAAGCGGCTCGCGGAAGCCGCCGGCTAGCCCTCCGCAAGCCGCCGCTCCACCGACTCCACCTTGTCCTCCAGCGTCTGGTCCGGGCGGTCGCGGCGCTCGTCGAGCTTGAGCACGGTGTACACGCGCGGGATCCCCTGCTCGAAGGGCACGGCGTGCAGCTCGCCGACGACGGCCAGGATGTCCGCCACCGAGCCCTCCAGCGAGGTGCCCATGGCGTGCATCCGGTAGCCCACCCGATCCTGGGCGGCCAGGTGGCGCTGGATGGCGGCGATGTACTCGCCTGCCGACGGGTCGGGGCGGCCGAGCGCCAGCACGGTCACGTCCGCCGTGGCCATCAGCGGCCCTCGAAGTTCGGCCGGCGCTTCTCGCGGTAGGCCTGCATGGCCTCCACGCGGTCCTCGGTGGCCATGGCCTGGCGGTACAGGCGCCGCTCGGCCTCCATGCCGGAGGTCAGCGGCAGCTCCTCGGCGCTGAGCACCGCCTGCTTGGCCAGGCGGGCGGCCAGCGGCGGGCGCCCGGCCACGAACCGCCCCACCTCCATGACCTGGTCCAGCCAGTCCCGCGAGCGCACGCTCTGGTTCACCAGCCCCATCTTCACGGCGGCGTCGGTGTCGATCCGGCGGCCGGTGAGCACCATCTCCATCGTGCGCTGGCGCCCGATCGCGCGCGTCAGCCGCTGGGTCGCGCCGCCGCCGGGGATCAGCCCCAGCGCGATCTCGGGCTGGCCGAACTCGGTGCCGTCGGTGGCGATGACCATGTCGCAGCTCAGCGCCAGCTCCCAGCCGCCGCCCAGCGCCTGGCCGGAGACCGCGGCGATGGTGGGCGTCAGCGGCTCGCGCAGGCGTCGCCACAGGTCGGCCGGGTCCTGGCGGTCGGCGTCGGCCACGTCGCCGCCGATGGCGAACACCTCCCTGGTGCCGGCGATGACCACGCAGCGCACCTCGGGGTCGGCCTCGAACGCCTCGAGCGCCTCGACGACCAGCTCCAGCATCGGCGCGGTCAGCGTGTTGCGGCTGCCGGGGTGGTCCATGCGGATCAGCCCGACGGCCCCGTCGCGCTCGGTCGTGACCGGCTCCGTCGCGCTCACGTCATCGCGTTCACACCGGTCATGGCGCGACCGATGATCAGCTTCTGGATCTGCGAGGTGCCCTCGTACAGGGTGGCCACGCGCGCGTCGCGCAGGTGGCGCTCCACGGGGTAGTCGTCCACGTAGCCCGAGCCGCCGTGCACCTGGATGGCGTTGTTGGCGGTGCGGATGGCGGCCTCGGTGGCGAACAGCTTCGCGGTCGAGGTCTCCAGCGTGTTGGGCCTGCCCTGGTCCTTGAGCCAGCCCGCCTTCCACACCAGCGCGCGGCCGGCCTCGGTGTCCAGCACCATGTCGGCGATCAGCGCCTGCACCAGCTGGAACGCGGCGATCGGGCGGTCGAACTGCGTGCGCTCCTTGGCG
>DASQLM010000360.1:0-9643 GCA_035630015.1 Thermoleophilaceae bacterium
GCGACTGGGCGTGAGCACGTCGCAGAACATGCGCGCCACGCCCGCCTCCTCGGGCCGCCAGGGCAGCGCGCGGAAGGTGGAGATGTCGGGCATGGCGATCATGTCCGACTCCTCGATGGCGTTGAAGCCGGTGATCGACGACCCGTCGAAGCCCATACCGCCCTCGAACGCGTCCTCCAGCTCGGCGGAGTTGATCGAGAAGCTCTTCAGCTGGCCCAGGATGTCGGTGAACCAGAGCCGGATGAAGCGGATGTCCTGCTCCTCGACGAGGGCCTGGACGTCTGCGGCGCTGGTGGGCTGGTCGGCCATTGCTGTCTTCCTTCGGTCGCTGTTCGATTGAACGGCGGGGGAAGCAGCAGGCTACTGGGAGCTACCGATAATCGTGGGCCCAGCGCTTCAGGGCGCGGACCGCTGGCTCGAGCGCCTCACCCTTCTCGGTGAGCTCGTAGCGGATGCATGAGGGCGAGTCGCAGTCCTGGCGGCGGGCGACGATGTCCTCGCCCTCGAGCTCCTTCAGCCGCTCGGACAGCAGCCGGTCGGACAGGTCGGGCACCAGCTGGCGGATCTCGGAGAAGCGCACCGGCCCCTCCATCAGCACCATCAGGATGGCGCCGGTCCAGCGCTTGCCGACCATCTCGATCGCCCGGTGGTAGAGCGAGCAGCAAGGGGCCCGATCTGCATGGGCTTCCTCGGTTTCCGCCTCGATCGCCACTCCACCAGGGGCAGGCATGACCCCAACTGTAAAGGACACGCCGGAGTACGCCAGCGGGTCGGTTTATGCGGCCTGGAGGAGGCGCGCCTCCTCGCCCGATCCGTCCACCGGGACGTCGCCGGCGCGGGTGATCAGGTTGGCGAAGGAGCTCAGCGCCACGTGCGCGATGGCCTCGAGGATCTGCTCGTCCTCCCAGCCCGCCTCGCGGGCCGCCTCGTGCACGTGCAGCGGCGGCTGGCCGTCGTTCTCCAGCAGCGCCTTGACGTAGCGCAGCAGCGTCGCCTCGACCTCGTCGTGGGAGTCGAACTCGCGCGCCAGGGCCATCTCGTCGATGCCGAGCCCCGCCTCGCGGCCGGTCCGCAGCAGCCGCGCCAGGGCGAACTCGCTGGCCTGGTGCTCGGCGACCGCCAGGGCGATCCGCTGCTGCGTGGCCACGGACAGCGTCCCGTGGCGCAGCTCCGAGCGCATGCGGGTGAACGCCCGCAGGGCGGCGGGCGAGCCGGCCAGCACGCCCACCATGTTCGAGAGCTGACCGCCGGCGTTCAGGGCGGCCTTCAGGATGGGCTGGCTGCGCTCGGGCGCGGTCAGGTCATCGTGGACGAGGAACCTGCTCTCCTTGGTCTTCATCGCTGCTTCCTTCTGTAGTTCGACGCGAGTCCTCACCGGGAATACGCACGGCCGGGTCCGAGTGGATCTCCGTTCGCGTCGAAGCTAAACGGCGCGCCTAAGCGCGGTCTGAAGAATCAGGCCGAGGCCGTGACGACGGCCATGAAGACCAGGAACAGCCCCAGCAGGAACGCCCACAGGACGATCCGGTCCGGGCGCGCCTGGATCCGGCTGGCGGTCGACGACGAGCGCCGGCGCGCGGGGACCGGCTGCCCGGTGATCTTGACCGTGCGCCGCTCGTAGGGCACGGCGGCGAGGGGCGGTTCGTAGTGCTCGTCTTCCCGCAGGATGCGGGCACCGGCGGCTTGGGACATGTGCTCTCTTTCCGAATGCCTGCGGGGTTAGCTGTCGGGCTCGCGCTGAAAGAGCTGCGCTAGGCCATCTCCGGCCATTCGCCCCCGGCCTCTCGGCCTTTGGGTCCCCCACGCCCCGGATGGGGCCTTGGCTGAACGGCGGGCACTGTAGCAGGGCGCCCGGCGGGTGAAAAAGCCCGCCCAGCAGGGGGGAATTGCCCAAGGAGCGGGCTAGTCGCGGCCGGCGACCTTGGACAGGTAGCTCGCCACGTCGTCGGCGTCGGGGCCGGTGAGCAACTGCGGCGGCATCTGGCCCTGGCCCGTGCCACCGATGCGGATGGCGGTGAGCACGCGCGCCTTGTTCAGCTCCCCGACCCGGTCCAGGTTGGGGCCCGTGACGCCGCGGGCGTTGACCGCGCCCAGCGTGTGGCAGCTCGCGCAGCGCTGGCGGAACAGCGTCTTGCCGTTGGAGTCCGAGGTGGTCAAGGCCTCGCTGCGCAGCGCGCCCTTGCCGCCCTCGGCCTCACCCCGGTTGGCCAGCACCAGGCCCGGGATGACCACGCCAAGCACCACGAAGGCGACCGGCACGAACAGCTTGAACGCGGTGCTGCCGCGCGTGAGGTAGGCCTCGCGGGCCTTGCCCGGGCCACCGGAGAACGCGATGAACACCACGACGGCGCCAAGCAGGACGAACGGGATGAGAAAAGCGAGCAACTCCATGCGCGCGGGAGACTATTCCACCCGGGCGACGGCGGGCGCGCAGCTAGCCGGCCGTCCCACCACCCACCTGCTCGGCGCCGGAGTAGACGTTGAAGCTGCCCTCGCGCACGAAGCCACACACCAGCAGCCCGTGCTCCTGGGCCAGCTCCACGGCCAGCGACGTGGGCGCGCCAACGGCCACGATCCCGGACAGGCCGGCCATGACCGCCTTCTGCACCAGCTCGAAGCCGATCCGCCCGCTCAGGCAGGCCAGCGCGCCCTCGGGCGCGCCCTCCCCCAGCACCAGCGAGCCGATCGCCTTGTCCATGGCGTTGTGCCGGCCCACGTCCTCGCGCAGAGCCAGCAGGTCGCCGGCCGGCGTGAACAGCCCGGTGGCGTGGATGCCGCCGGTGCGGTCGAACGCCTCCTGTGCGGTCCGCGCCCGGCCGGGCAGCCCGAGCACCTGCGCCGGCTCCACGCGCACGGGGGCGGGCGTGCGCGCGGGTAGCTCCAGTCGCACCTGTTCGAGGGCGCCCTTGCCGCAGACACCGCAGGACGAGGTCATGTGGAAGCGGCGCTCGGCGAACGGATCGCGCCGCAGCCCCGCGCGCGTGGTCACCTCGACGATGTTGGCCTCCAGCTCGGCGTTCGGCCCGGCATCCGCCACGTCGTCCCCGCCCGCGATCAGGCCCTCGCCGAGCAGGAAGCCCAGCGCCAGTTCCTCGTCCTGGCCGGGCGTGCGCATCGTGACCGCCAGCGCCCGGCCGTCCACGCGGATCTCGAGCGGCTCCTCGATCGCGACCTCGTCGCGCACCAGCTCGCGCCGCCCGCTCTCGACCCGCTCGATCCAGGTGCGCGCGACGCCGGCGTCGATGGCCTCGGGCATGGAGCGAAGGCTAGCCCGCGATCGAGCCCGGAAATGGGAAGACCCCGCCTGAGCGGGGCCTTCCGGTAGCTGGCCTGTAAGCCGGATCCTGTCGTGGACAGCCATCCATCTGCCTCTCTCGAGGCGGGCCTCTCGGCACCTGCGGCCTACCTGGGACTCGGCGGGCAGCTTCGACGTCCCTGCTTGGCCTTGCACCTGGTGGGGTTTGCCTGGCCGCCGTGTCACCACGACGCCGGTGCGCTCTTACCGCACCATTTCACCCTTGCCGGCGACGGGCTCACGTGTGGCCCGCCACGTAGGCGGTGTATTTCTGTGGCACTTTCCCGCGGGTTTCCCCGGGTCGGCGTTACCGACCACCATGCCCTTCGGTGTCCGGACTTTCCTCGAACCGGTTTTCTCTCCGGTCCGCGACCGTCCAGCCAGCAACGACCCAGTGTAGGACCGGCGACGCCCCCTGGCTAGGAGATCGTCGACCCGCAGCCGGAGCACCCGAACTCGCTGCTCGTGTGAGGGCCCGACGGATGCGTGGGCGCCGCGAGGCGCTGCCACTGGCCGTCGGACCCGCACACGGGACAGCTGGCCGGCTTGGCGGCTGTGAGGCCCTCCCATACGCGCTCGAGTCGCTGCTCGAGCGTCGTCGGCCTGCCGCCGCCGGAGGGGTCGCAACGATGCCGCGGAGCATCGTCACGACCGAGCGGGCGGTTCGGTGCGTCCCGGAAGCGCCGGGGTCGCTGTGCGACCGCTGTGCTCATGAGACCCTCCTGAGGACGCCCACCACCCTGCCGAGCACCTTGACCTCGTCACTGAGGATGGGCTCGAGCAGATCGTTCTCGGGCTGCAACCGGATGTGGTCGCTCTCCCGGAAGAAGCGCTTGCAGGTGGCCTCCGAATCGCCGACCAGCGCCACGACGATGTCACCGTCGGACGCGGTCTCCTGCGAGTGGACCACCACGTGGTCGCCGTCGTGGATGCCGGCGTTGATCATCGAGTCGCCGGTGATCGAGAGGATGAACTCGCCCTCGTCACCGCCGGCCAGATCGGGGATCTGGACGTACTCCTCGATGTTCTCCTCGGCCAGCACGGGCGAGCCGGCGGCCACCTGGCCGACGACGGGCAGCGCGCCACCCACGGCCGACTCCACCGCGGTCTTCGCCCGCTTGGCCTTGTCGACCAGCAGCTCGATGGCGCGCGGCTTGGTGGGATCGCGGCGCAGCAACCCGGCCTTCTCCAGGTTGGAGAGGTGGGCGTGCACCGTCGAGGACGAGGTCAGGCCGATGGCCGAGCCGATGTCGCGCACCGTCGGCGGGTAGCCGTACTTGGCTGAGTAGTGCTTGATGAACTCGAAGATCTCCTGCTGGCGCTTGGTGAGGTTCAGGTCCTTCAGATCGGCCATGTTGCCCCTCTTCCGGTGGCTGGCGGGTGTGCTGCAGCGAACATGTGTTCGTAGAGTACCCAGGCATCGGACGGAACGAGCGGGGCCACCCGCCACCGCTATGATCGGCGCCCGTTCGCGCGCCTGTGGCGGAATTGGTAGACGCGCCAGCTTGAGGGGCTGGTGATCGCAAGATCGTGGAGGTTCGAGTCCTCTCGGGCGCACTGCCGGCGCCGCCGCGGCCCCCGTCGCTCAGGGGGCGCGGCAGATGTTCGCCGGATCGTCGGTCCTGCCGATGTTGTCCTTCCAGGTGACGCCTCTCTCCAACGCCCTGGAATCCGCGAAGCAGTCGAACAGCCCGCTGGCGATGCCGTTGCCGAGCGATCGGTTGCGGTGGACGAAGCCCGGGCTGCGCTCGACCATGATCCCGTTCCCGACGTTGTCGAGCAGGGTGTTGGCCTCGATCGTGAGGCCGACGGGCATGTCGAGGGCCCGGATCCCATGCCCGGCCGTACCCTCGATCCGGTTGCCGCTGATCCGCATCTGATTCGGGGACACCCCAGAACCGTGCAGGGTGACGATCCCGCTGCTGCCCGTGTCCTCGATCCGATTCCCCTGCACGGCGACGTCGCTCGGATTGAAGATCCCCATGCCGACGCCGTTGCCACGCCGGATCACGTTCGAGTGGATCGTGGCCCACCGCGGGAACGACATGTGGATCGAGAGGCCGGGCAGGCAGCACTGCCCGCCGATGTCGGTGACCTCGTTGTGCGCGACGGTGGTGGTCCCCGAGCCGCCCACCGACCCCATGAAGATGCCCCTGCTGAAGCTGTTGCAGCCGGAGTCCGCGATGCGGTTCTCGTCGACCGTGGTCGGCCGGGCCCGGATCCAGATGGCGGCACCGTCCTCCCCACACGAGCCGTCGACGGCACCCTCGAGCGCGAAGCCCCTGAACAGCGTGCCCGACGCCGCCAGCAGGACCAGCGGCGTGAAGTCCGTGTTGTCGAGGGGCTTGCGGATCACGGCGGCGTGGCGGGTGCGGGACACGAGCTTCAGCTGCCTGGTCGTGACCGAGACGGCCTCGGTGTAGACGCCGGGGCAGGCCACGACCGTGTCCAGGGGGCGCGCGGCGTCGACCGCCGACTGGATGGTCGAGAAGCGCGCGTCGGTGCAGCCGCGGTCGTCGTCCACGACCAGCGTGCGGGCGACAGCGATCTGCGGTGCGATGGCCGACACGGCCAACACCAGCAACAGCAGCCCGAAGATTCGCATCCGGTCCCCCTTCTCTCCTGGGACGACCGTAACCCGGTCTTCTGGACGGGTCAAGTACGCCCTTGACGTATCCCCCCATCGCCTGATTCGCTCTGTCGGCGTGTCGGTCAAGGGGGGAGAGACGGAGGACGGGGATCCACTGCTGCTCGCGGTGGAGCGGTCGGCGGGCGTCGCCGGGCGCTTCGCGCGCATGCGCGTCCACGCGTCGGGGCTGGTGACCGTGCGCAGGCCGCCGCACGACGAGGTGTCGCTGCAGCTGGACGGGAACCGGCTGGCCCGGGTGCGCTCGCTGCTGACCGGCGCCCACTTCCGCACGCTGTCCTCTTCCTACTTCCTCCCGCATCCCGTCATGCCCGACGGCTACGCGTGGCGGATCAGTCACGCCGGCGTGACCGTGGCCACGCGCGACGGCGAGGCCCCGCGCGGGCTGGCCGCGCTCATGCGCGAGCTGGCGGCGGTGCTGGACGAGGCCGCGTTCGCCGACGGCGGCGAGCTCGCGCGCTGAGCACCGGCTGCTTCCCGGGTCGCTCATCCGTCCATTGCCGTTGAGGGCGCAACCTCGGCTGCCGAGTGGAGTTGTAGTAGGCAGAACCGATCTCGCAGGAGCACCAATGAAGCCATCATCGACACCCTCGGACAGGACCCCCGGCTGGCACCCCGACCCCTCCGGTCGCGGCCAGCGCTACTGGGACGGGCATCAGTGGCGCGGCATGATCCGCACGACCGCGGCCCAGCGACGCGCCAGCGGCGGCGGTGCCTGGGTGCGCCTCTCGGGCAGCACCTCGTCCACGCCGGGCTACTAGAGGCGGCGAAGCCGCCGGTCTCGCCGCCTGGAAGGCGGCAACCTCGTCAAAGCGCGGCCATGGATGGCCGCAAGGGCTAGATCTTCAGCAGGACGATCACGTTCAACACGAACAGCGTGGCGAACCCGATCGTCCAGCGGTTCAGGTTGCGCTCCACCAGTGAGCCGCCGCCGAGCGGCCCGCTGCCGCCGCCCACGCCGAAGGCGCCGGAGAGGCCGGTGTCCTTGCCCGAGTGCAGCAGGATGAGCACGATCAGGATGATCGAGAGCACCACCTGCACGCCGCTGAGAATCGCTTCCATCGCCGCGTCAGGGTAGCGGAGCGCTGCTGAGCTAGACCCGCGGGGCCTGGCCCTCGAGCTCGTCCAGCCGGCGCAGGATGTCGATCGCCTCCGCGCGCAGCTCGCGGTCGATCGAGCGGTGGTCCTCCACCGAGAGCTTTCCCATCTGGAGGTCCAGCTCGGCGTCGCGGATCTCGCGGTACTTGGCCTCCTTGGCCGCCTCGAGCTCGGCGCGCGTGGCCTCGACGGTCGCGGTGTCGTCCTCGCCGTAGACGAGCGGCCGCACGACGATCAGGGTCACGACGGCGACCAGGAAGATGAGGGCGAGGCCGTACTCCACGGCCCAGACCCTAGGAGGCTCGGCCCGCCAGCTCCTTGCCCAGCCGGGCGGAGTAGAGGCTGCGCACGCGCCGCAGCTTGGCCTCCGGGGACGGCCACGCGGCCACCAGGGCGCCCAGCAGCACGATGGCGCCGCCGATCCAGATCCACGACACCAGCGGCGAGACGATGGCCCGGAAGGTGGCGGGCGGCGGGTTGCGGCGGTAGTTCTCGGCCAGCGCCCCGATCAGCAGCGCCTGGGTGTCGGGGCTGGGCTGGGGGAACTTGCTGTCGGCGTCACGGATGGGCTTGTCCAGCGAGCTGATGTCCGGGCGCATGGCCAGCCAGAAGTCCCGCCGCAGGCCCCAGCGCACGTCGACCTCGCTGGTGGCCTCGCCCTCGAAGTAGCGCGCGGTGGCGCCCTTCGACGGGTCCTGGGTGGGGAAGAAGTTGCGCGAGGGGTGCAGGGTGCTGACCTCGTCGCCCTTGCGCACCCGCAGCACGGCCCCGAAGGAGATCGGCGCGCCGGTGCCGGCGTCGTCGGCGCCCAGGCGCGCGGTGGGCCTGACGTAGGTCACGCGGTAGTCGCCCGAGTTGAAGCTCTGACCCGGCGACAGGCGGACGTCCTTCTGCTGATGGAAGGCCGACGAACCGGCCACGCCCAGGAACAGCACGGCGATGCCGGCGTGCACGATGTAGCCGCCGTAGCGGCGGCGGTTGCGGCCCACGAGCTGGCCCAGCGCCCGCGGCAGGCTCTCCCCCGTCAGCGCCCGCCGGGCCAGCGCGCCGCGGGCGAACTCCTGGACCACCACACCCAGCAACGCCGCCACCAACCCGAACATGGCCAGCGCCGGAAGGCTGTCGGGGGCATTGGTGGCCAGGGCCAGCAGCGCGACCATCAGCAGCGCGAACACCACCGGGGCGCGGACCGAGCGCCACAGCCCGGCGGGGGTGACGCGGCGCCAGGCCAGCATCGGGCCGATGGACATCAGCGCCACCAGCACCAGCGCCAGCGGTGTCACGACGCGGTTGAACCAGGGCGGCCCGACGCTGGCCTCGGTGCCGGTCACGGCCTCGGAGATGAGCGGGAAGAACGTGCCCCAGAACACCACCAGCGCCAGCACCACGAGGATCAGGTTGTTCAGCAGGAAGAAGGCCTCGCGCGAGAGCAGCGAGTCCAGCCGCGAGTCGCTGCGCAGGTCGGGCAGCCGCCACACGACGAGGCCCACGGAGACCGCGATCACCAGCCCGATGAACGTCAGGAACTGGGTTCCGATCGTGGACGCGCCGAAGGCGTGGATGGAGTCCAGGATCCCCGACCGGACCAGGAACGTGCCCATCAGCGCGAGCACGAACGTGGCCATGATCAGCGACACGTTCCAGACCTTCAGCATGCCCCGCTTCTCCTGCACCATCACCGAGTGCAGGAACGCGGTGCCGGTCAGCCACGGCAGCAGCGAGGCGTTCTCGACCGGGTCCCAGGCCCAGTAGCCGCCCCAGCCCAGCTCGGTGTAGGACCACAGGGCGCCGAGCATGATCCCGACGCCCAGGAAGGTCCACGCCACCAGCGCGAACCGGCGCGTGGCCCGGATCCAGTCGGCGCCCGTGGAGCGCGTGATCAGCGCGCCCACCGCGAAGGCGAACGGGATCGAGAAGCCGACGTAGCCCGTGTAGAGCATCGGCGGGTGGATCATCATCGCCGGGTGGCGCAGCAGCGGGTTCAGCCCCACGCCCTCGGCGGGCGGGTTGGCCAGCGTGCTGAACGGGTTCTCCCACCCCACCATCAGCAACAGGAAGAACGCGGCCACCACGCCCAGGACGGCCGTGGCCCAGGGCGCGATCTCACGCAGCGACCGCCGCGTCAGGAACAGGACGATGCTGGAGAAGACCGACAGCAGGAGCGCCCAGAGGAGCAGCGAGCCGTCCTGCGTGGCCCACATCGCGGTGACCTTGTAGAAGGTCGGCGTGTCGGTGGACGAGCCGTCGGCCACCAGCTTGAACGAGAAGTCCGAGCGCAGGAAGGCGGACTGCAGGATCGCCGTCGCGGCGATGCACAGCACCGCGACGCAGTAGACGGCGCGACGGCCCGAGACCACGAAGTCGCGCCGGCCGGAGACGGCGCCGTAGATCGACGCACCCGCCGCGTAGAGGGCGGTGAGGAGCGCTACGAAGAGGCAGGCGGAACCTACGCCGGCCATGCTAGGTCTGCTTCTTCTTGTCCTCGGTGAACTTCGATGGACACTTGGTGACCAGCGAGTCGCGCTCGGCCGTGAACCGCCGCCCGTCGAGCTTGCCCGAGACGATGACCTCGCGTCCCTCGCGGAACGGGTCGGGCACCACGC
>DASQLM010000361.1:0-14955 GCA_035630015.1 Thermoleophilaceae bacterium
CCTGGGAGGCGTCGGCACGGACAGGAGAACCGACTAGCCGCCGGCCGCGATGGACTTGCGAGCCGCCTCCAGGTCGTCCGGGCGGTCGACCGCCGCGCAGCCCACCACCCGGCCGCCGTCGCGGTAGACCACGCTGAACGAGCCTTCCTCCATCGAGCCCTCCACCGCCTCCTCGTCCCACTCGGCCGCGGGGCCCACGTACTCGATCGAGCCCCAGTCGGCCAGGTCGGTCCAGAAGTAGGGCACCTCGGTGTGATCGTCGCCCGAGCCCAGCATCGCCGCGGCCACGTGTGCGCCCTGGGCCTCGGCGACCGCCTCGTGCTCGACCCGGATGCGCCGGCCGTGCACGACGCTGTCGTACTCGCAGATGTCGCCGGCGGCGTACAGGCCGGGCGCCGAGGTCTGCAGGCGGGAGTCGCACTTCACGCCGCCGGAGTCACCCAGCTCCAGGCCGGCGGCCTTGGCCAGCATCACGTCCGGCTTCACGCCGGTGCCCAGGACCACCATGTCGGCCTCCAGCTCGTCGCCGGCGGCGGTCACGACCAGCTGGACGCGGCCGTCGCCCTCGAACCGGTCCAGCTGCTGCCCCGCGCGGAACTCGATCCCATGGCCCTCCAGCAGGCCGCGGATCCAGCGACCGACGGCGGGGCCGAACCCGGCCTCCATCGGCTCGTCCTCCTGCATGACCACGGTGACCTGCTTGCCCAGCTCGGTCAGTGAGGCCGCGACCTCGCAGCCGATGTAGGAGCCGCCGATGACCACCACCCGCCGCGCGTGCTCGGCGTCGTCGCGGATGGACTCGGCGTTGCCCAGCGCGCGCACGTAGTGCAGGCCGTCCAGGTCCGAGCCGTCAACGCGCAGGCGGTTGACCAGCGAGCCGGTGGCCAGCAGCGCGGTGCCGTAGCCGATCTCGTCGCCGCCCTGGGGCTTGACGGTGTGCGCCTCGGGGTCGATCGAGCGAACGCCGGTGCGCGTGCGCAGGTCGATCCCGTTGTCGGCATACCACGCCTCGGTCTCCACGTAGGCGTCCTCGCGGGCGCTTTCGCCGCGCAGCAGATCCTTGGTAGCGGGCGGGCGGTGGTAGGGCGGCTCGAGCTCGCGCGTCAGCAGCGCGATGGAGCCCTCGGCGCCACCCTCGCGCAGGGCCTTGGCGCAGTTCGCGGAAGCCACGCCGCCGCCGATCAGGAGGTGGTCGAAGTGTTCGCTCACGCTTCCGAGCCTAGGGCGTCAGGAAGCGCGAGTACTGGCGGCCGCGGATCCCCTTGGCGCCGCGGTAGGCCACCGTGAGCTGGGCGCCGTCAAAGCGCACCGGGTAGGGCGCCGCGAACGAGGTGGCGAAGCGGCCGCGGCGGATGCGCACGCGGCGGGTGAGCGACCGGCGGCGGTCGCCGTCGTCCAGCCAGCGCAGCGTGACCGCCACGGTGCCGCGCGCGCGGCGGTCGAGGCGCCCGCCGGCCGAGACCCTTCCGTCGGCCATCGAGGCCACGGGCCGCAGCGCGGCGCTGCGGCGTGCCACGCGGGTCGTGGCGCTGCCGGCCTGCACCGTGCTCGTCGCCGGCAGCCGCACCGACACCACCCCGGTCCTGGCGCGGGCGGCGCGCCCGCGCAGACGGCGCTTGACGGCCAGCCGGCCGCCGCGCGGGACGCGCGCGGTGAAGCTGGTCAGCTTGCCGCCGGCGCGCAGGCGCACGCGTACCCGCCGGCCGGCCGCGGCCGGGTTCACGCTGGCGCGCAGGCGCAGCCGGCGGCCGCTGATGCGCGCGGCGTTCAGCGACACCAGCGCCGGCCGCGGGCGACCGCGCTGGCGGTCGGGCGAGCGCGCGATGCCCAGGTAGGAGAAGGCGGCGGGCTGGCCGTCGTCGGCCACCAGCCCGGAGCAGCCGGAGCGCATGTCCTCGCACGTGACCCGCTTGCCGGCGGCGGTACGAACGTCCAGGCGCGAGCGGTAGTAGAACGAGAACAGGTTGCCCCTGCCGGCGGGGTCGACCTTCCGGTCACCGGGGTCCGAGCGCCAGCGCGTGCTCAACAGCTGGCGGTCGGCCGCCGGGTCCTGCTTGACGTAGCGGTCGAACCAGGCCCGCGTGTACCAGGCGGACAGCTCGACCCCGCGCAGGGTGGCGCGGAACGGCTGCATCGGGAGGTACGAGAAGTCGAAGTGGGTGCCGCCGCGGATGACCAGCGAGCCGGTGTCCACGCCGTCGCGGCTGAAGGCGCGCGAGGCGCCGCTCTTGCCCAGCGGGTCGGGGTCGGAGGTACGTGGCTCGCCTCCGGTGCTGTCCACGGTCAGCCCCAGCGAGGGCACCCGGTGGCCGGGCGGGGGCCCGGTTGCGCCGGCCGAGCAGCCCTTGCCCTCCAGCGGCGTGCCGGTCCCGGGAGCCCGCCCGGGATCGCACAGGTTGTCCCAGGCCACCACCGCGTCCACCCGCTTGTCCTGCTGGCCCATCCAGCTGACGCCCGAGGCGCCGTAGGAGTGCCCGGCGATGCCGATCCGGTGGCCCTCGACCAGCTTCCACATGGGGTTGTACGCGGCGTTCAGGCCGGCCTTGACGCGCCGGGCCTGCTTGGGGCAGTGGCTGGTGCCCGAGCGGCTGGGCCGGGCGCAGAACGGCTTGGCCGGCGTGGACAGCAGGAAGTCGATGGCGTCCTGGGTCCAGTCGTAGAACGTGTTGCCCGCGGTCTGGGAGGGGAAGCCCTCGTTGCGGTCGGCGCCCTCGCCGAAGGTGTCGGACAGGCCCTGCATCTGGGGGTCGAACGTCACCACCACATAGCCGGCCTTGGCCAGCGTCTGCGCCGCCCACCAGTACAGCTCCTCCGAGGCCTGGATCGAGCCGTTGGTGATCACGATGGCCGGGCGCTTGCGCGGGCCGGCGCGCGTGGCCCACACTCGGCCCGCGACGGTGGAGCCGTTGCGGGCCGTCCACAGCACGCGGTCCACCAGGCCGTAGCCGTTGGCCTTCCACTGGTTCAGGCGGATGTCGCCGGCGCAGGCCAGGCCCTTGCTGTTGCAGGCGTCGGTCAGGAAGTTGCGCTCGGGGTCGCGCGCCGCCGTCAGCGCGGCCTCGGTCTGGGTGCGCTGGCTCTCCAGCCCCAGCTGCAGCTGGTAACCGGGCTGGAGCCAGACCTGCTCGCGCTCGCTGCCCTTGGCCACGTTGGCGGCCTCGCGCACGGGGTCGAACGCGTGCGCCGTCCCGGCACACACCAGCACTGCGGCCACCCCCGCCGCGATCGCTCCCGCTAACCGCATGGGGCGAAGCTACACGCCCTGGATCGCGTGCGCGTCACCAAGGGCGGCCTCGGGCACGCCGTAGGCCTCGACGAACAGCTCGGCGTGCTCGGCCAGCTCGTCGCAGGCCGTGTTCACGCCCTTGAGCACCGCCTTGGAGCGCGTCGAGGACAGCTTCCCGTGCTCCTGGAACCAGCCCCGGTCGGCCTCCACGCGGCTGAGCGCGTACAAGTCGCACAGGCGGGCCAGCACCGGTTGCAGGCCGGGCTCGGGGCAGCGCTCGACCGCGTCGGCGAAGGCCTCCATGATCACGCGCTCGGCGTACACGCGCCCCACCAGCACCACGTGGTCCTGGCAGTCGTTGAGCACCTCGAACGGGTCCATGCCCGCGTCCATGCCGCCCTTCAGGCGCCGCGCCGCGGCGGACTTCACGTGATGCTCGCGCCAGCGGAAGAACTCCAGCTGGGTCTCGCGCTCGAGCAGGTCGCCCTCGTCGTCGCGGCCGGGCAGCACGTCGTCGGCGATCCGGCCCAGCAGCTCGCGCACCGCGGTGCGCTCGGCCACCGTACCCGCCACCTGCTCGGCCACGAAGGCGAAGGTGCCGAACGGGTCCAGCTCGCTGAACTCGTGCTGGAAGTCGGTCAGCAGGTTCTTGGCCGCCAGCTGCAGCAGCACGGTGTTGTCGCCCTCGAACGTGGTGAACACGTCGGTGTCGGCCTTGAGCGCGGCGAACCGGTTGGTCTTGAGGTAGCCCTGCCCCCCGCACGCCTCGCGGCAGCCCTGGATGGTCGAAGTGGCGTGCCAGGTGCCGACCGCCTTCAGGGCGGCGGCCATGGTCTCCAGCTCACGCCGGGTCTCGTCGTCGGTCTCGCCCTCGCCGAACACCTCGACCAGGCCCGCCACCAGCCGCTCCTGGGCGAAGTGCAGCGCGTAGTTCTCGGCCAGCGGTATCAGCAGCCGGCGCCGGTGCGTGCGGTAGGTCATCAGCGGCACCTCCTCGCCGCCGGGCGGGCCGAACTGCTTGCGGGTCAGCGCGTGGCGAACGGCGATGGTCAGCGCCACCTTGGAGGCGTTGATGGCCGCGCCGCACACGCTCACCCGGCCCTGGATCAGCGTGCCCAGCATGGTGAAGAAGCGCTTGGTGGGCTTCTCGATCGGGCTGGTGTAGCCGCCCTCGGGCGACACGGTCGCGTAGCGGTCCAGCAGGTTCTCGCGCGGAACGCGCACCTGGTCGAACCACAGGCGGCCGTTGTCCACGCCGTCCAGGCCGAGCTTGGGACCGATGTCCTCGATCCGCACGCCGGGCAGCGGCTGGCCGTGCTCGTCGCGGATGGGCACCACCAGCGCGTGCACCCCGCGCTCCTCGCCACCGACGATCAGCTGGCAGAACACCGCGGCGACCACGCCGTCGCGGGCCGCGTTGCCGATCCACTCCTTGCGCGCGAAGTCGTCGGGCGTGTGCACCACGAACTCCTGGGCGTCCGGGTCGTAGGTGGCGGTGGTGCGCAGGTCCTGGACGTTGGAGCCGTGGCCCAGCTCGGTCATCGCGAAGCAGCCGGGCAGCTCCATCTTCGCGGTCGCCTCGAGGTACTTCTCGTGGTGGTGCTCGGTGCCCAGGTGCTGCACCGCGCCGCCCCAGAGGCCGAACTGCACGCCGCACTTGACCAGCAGCGACAGGTCACCGAAGGCCATGGTCTCGAAGCCCGAGATGTAGCCGCCCAGGTCACCGCGGCCGCCGTACTCGACCGGGTAGCCCATCGTGGTCCGGTCGGTGGAGGCCAGGTCCTCGATCCACTCCAGCACCTGCTCGCGGTGCTCGGGCATGGCCAGGTCCGAGCGCGGCGCGTTGCCCTCGCGCGAGAGCCATTCGCGGACCTCGTCGCGGACTTCGGCGTGGGGGCCGTCGAGGAACCGGCCGAGTGCCTGGGCGTCCTGGGTCTCAGCGGTGGTGGCCAAGGGTTTCGAGCTTACCCCGCCCGGCCTCACACCCGCCGCGCCGGGAGCGTTCGAACAGCATGGAGATGACCACCACGAACCCCGCGATCCTCTACTTCGGCACGCCCGTCGTCCTGATCTCGACGTTGGGCGAGGACTCGCGCCCGAACCTGGCACCCATGTCGTCGGCGTGGTGGCTGGGCCACCGGTGCATGCTCGGCCTGGCCGCCTCCTCGAAGACGACCGAGAACCTGCTCCGCTCGGGCGAGTGCGTGCTCAACCTGCCCTCGGTGGAGCAGGTCGACCATGTCGACCGCCTCGCGCTGACCACGGGGTCGGATCCGGTGCCCGGCGGAAAGCGCCGCCGTGGCTACCGGCACGTGGCGGACAAGTTCGGGCTCGCCGGGCTGGATCCGATCCCGTCGGACCTGGTCGCGGCGCCACGCGCCGCCCAGTGCCCGGTACAGATGGAGGCCCGGCTGGTGGACTGCCAATCCTGGCCGGCCAAGGCGACGTATAGGCCTTGATTACCTCTCCGGTTGGCCGCCGTCCAGTCGGGTAGAGGGGGCAATAGGTGGGGCATTGGCCTCGCTTGCTGTTCTCGGAGGAGAGGGAGACGTATGGCCACGGCCAGCAAGAGCAAGCGCTCGCACGCCAACGGCAACGGCGGTGCGACCAAGGCGGAGACCGCCGCGCGCAAGGCGCGCGAGAAGGTCGACGCGCGACGCGAGAAGGCATCGGGCCTGGAGGGCGCGGTCGCCGACCGCGCCGGCCAGTGGTCGCTGGACGACCGCGACCCGGCTTGGCTCGAGCGCCAGAAGTGGGTGGGCAACCCGCTCATGGACCTGTGGTTCCGGATGGAGATCGAGGGCTGGGAGAAGCTGCCGCCGCCGCCCGCGCTCGTCGTGGGCATCCACTCGGGCGCGCCGTTCGTGTGGGACGCGTGGACGGTGGGGCTCCAGTGGTGGCGCAAATTCGGTGACGAGCGCGTGCTGCACGGCACCGCGCACGACGCGCTGATGGCCGCCCCCGGCATCGGGGACGCGTTTCGCAAGATGGGCGTGCTGCCCGCCGCGGCGGACTCCATCTCGACCGCGCTGGCCGCGGGCCGCGACGTCGCGCTGTGGCCCGGCGGCGAGGTCGACTCGCTGCGTCCCTGGACCGACCGCGACAAGGCGGTGCTCGGAGGGCGCAAGGGCTTCGTGCGCATGGCCATCTCGACCGGCGTGCCGATCGTCCCGGTCGCCACGATCGGCGGCCCGGACTCGATGCCCGTGCTGGCGCGGGGACGGCGGCTGGCCAAGCTCACGCAGCTGGACCGGATCGCGCGACTCAAGATGTTTCCGATCTCCGTCAGCGTGCCGTGGGGCATCTCCCCCGCCATGCTGCCGGAGGTGCCGCTGCCCACGAAGATCCGGACCGAGTTCCAAGATCCGATCGGGGTGGACAACGACCCGGAGCGCGCAAGCGACGACGACTACGTGGAGCGCAAGTACGAAGAGGTGCGCAAGAGCATCCAGGGTGGCATGGACCGCCTGGCGCGCCGCCGCCGGTTCCCCGTTTTCGGCTGACTCGTAACCATCCCGTTCGCCTGCGGGCGCTAGGTTGGGGCGGCCATGGCCAACCCCGCGCTGGAGGATGCCTTCGACGCCTCCGTGACGGTGGTGCGACACCTGTTCACGTCGCCGGACTCGGACTTCGCGGTGGTGCTGGCCACCGCGGCCGACGGCGACCGGGTGACCGCGGCCGGGCCGCTGGCCCACCTCGACCCGGGCACGAAGGCGCGGATAGCCGGGACCTGGAAGGACCATCCCAAGTACGGCCCCCAGGTGCAGGCCCAGCTGGGCTACGAGCTCGACCCCGACGATGCCGACGGCACGCGCAAGTACCTGCTGACCATCCGCGGCGTGGGCAAGACCCGCGCCGCGGCCCTGATCGAGCGCCACGGCGACGACCTGTTCGAGGCCGTCGACCGCGACCCCGACGCCGCGTTCGCCGCCCTGCCCGGCATGGGTGCCAAGGGCGCGGCCCGCGCCGCCGACTCGTGGCGCCAGCGGCGGGCGCTTCGTGAGCTGTACCTGCTGCTGGCCCCCCACGGCGCGGGCTGGCTGGCCTCGCAGCTGCACGAGGCCCACGGCCCCGGCGCGGCCGGCATCGTGCGCGCCCAGCCCTACCTGCTGACCGAGGAGCACGGGGTGGGCTTCACCACCGCCGACACCATCGCCAGGGCCAACGGCGTGAACGCGGGCTCGCCCGCGCGCCGGCGCGCGGCAGTGGTGCACCTGTTGCGCGAGGCGGAACGGCGCGGCGACACGTTCCTGGCCGAGGCCGCGCTGCGCAGCCGCGCGCAGGAGCTGGTCGGTGAGCTCGAGGAGTCGCTGCTGGCCGAGCTGGACGGCGACGGCACCGTCGTGCGCCGTGACGGCACCGTGGCGCTCGCGGCCCTGTACGCGATGGAGGAGCGCGTGGCCGGGCGGCTGGCCGTGCTGGCCGCGGCCGACCCGGCGCTGGAGCCGCCGGCCGCCAGCGGCGACGCCGAGCTCAGCGAACAGCAGCGCGACGCCGTGGCGGCCGCGTTCGGGCGCGCGCTGTCGGTGGTCACCGGCGGGCCGGGCACGGGCAAGACCACGCTGGTGCGGGCCATCGTCGAGCGCGCCGCCGCGGCCAAGATCGACCTGTCGCTGTGCGCGCCCACGGGCCGCGCGGCGCGCCGGATGGAGGAGGCCACCGGGCACGACGCGGTCACCATCCACCGGCTGGTCGAGTGGCTGCCCGGCGAGGGACCGCTGCGCTCCAGCGGCTACCCGTTGGAGTGCGACCTGCTGGTGGTGGACGAGTCCAGCATGCTCAGCCTGGAGGTGGCGGCCATGCTGCTGGACGCCGTGGCCGACGGCACGCACGTGGTCCTGATCGGCGACGCCGACCAGCTCCCGCCGGTGGGCGCCGGCAAGCCGTTCGCCGACCTGATCGAGTCGGACCGCGTGCCGGTGGCGCGGCTCACGCACGTGTTCCGCCAGGCGGCCCGGTCGATGATCGTGCAGGCCGCGCACGCCATCAACGCCGGCGGCCAGCCGCGCACCCAGGCCGGCGAGGACGACCGGCGCGACTTCTTCTTCATCGAGCAGGGCTCCGACACGGCCGCCGCCGACACGATCGTGGAGCTGGCCTGCCGCCGGCTGCCCGGGCACTACGGCCTGGACGCCATCCGCGAGGTCCAGGTGCTGTCGCCCGTGTACCGCGGCGCGGTGGGGGTCGACGCCCTGAACGAGCGCCTGCGCGCGCAGCTGAACCCCGACGGCGCCGCCTGCCTGGACGGCCCGCTGCGCGAGGGTGACAAGCTGGTGCAGACGCGCAACGACTACGTGGCCGGCCTGATGAACGGGCAGATCGTGGTGGTCCGCGGCCAGGACCCCGACGGCGAGGAGCTGCTGGTGGCCACCGACGCCGGCGAGGAGTTGGCCATCCCCGCCGAGCGCACCAACTCGCTGCGCCCGGCCTACGCCATCTCGGTGCACCGCTCGCAGGGTTGCGAGATGCCGGTGGTCGTCGTGCCGGTCCACTCCAGCCACGGCGGCATGCTGTCGCGCAACCTGCTCTACACGGCCGTCACCCGCGCGCGGACCGCCTGCGTGCTGGTGGGCCAGCGCGCCGCGGTGGCCAAGGCGGTGGGCCGCGCCGACGCGTTCAGGCGCAACTCACGGCTGGCGGCGCTGCTGGGCTGATCAAGCCGCCGATCGGATTCGAACCGATGACCCCGTCTTTACGAGAGACGTGCTCTACCAACTGAGCTACGGCGGCGTGGGACGGCACGGGAGTCTAGCCCCGCGCCGTCCCCGCTTCTGGTCGAGCCCGGCGTCAGCCGGTGATGATCACGTAGAACTTCTTGCGGTCCCGGCCGGTCGTGGGCTGGCCGTCGCTCTCGCGGGGGCTGACCACGAAGTTGCTCGTGTTCTTGGCGGCGGGCGGTCCGCACTCCACCACGCCCGGGATCTGGCAGCGCGACGTGGAGATCTCGCCCGCGAACTCGGGGTTGGCGTCGGGGGCCGCGTTGGTGCCGTTGTTCGGCGTGGCGGGCCCACCCAGGTCGTACTGGTTCTCCAGCGCGATCGTCGCGGAGATGCCGTTGTCCGACAGGTCCTCGCCGGCATTGATGTAGACGTTGCCGTTGGCGGCACCGGACGGGTAGGCGGCCGTGATGCTGAACCCACCCGACTGCGCCTCGATCTGCCCGGCCCGGTTGACCAGCACCCAGCGGGTTGCCTTGGGCGTGGGGATCGCGCCGCCGGAGAGGCGGTCGGCCGTGAGCGAGCCGGGCTTGATGTCCCGGGCGCTCAGCGCGCCGTCCTTGATATCGGTGCCCGCGATCGACTTGGACTGTATGTCGGCGCCGGTCAGGCTGCTGTTCTTGACGTTCGAGCCGGTGATGACCGTGGCGGCGTATGCGCTCGCGGACAGGGCGGTGAACAGCGCCAGCAGCGCGACCGCCATCGCCGGCGATGGCAGGCGGAGGTACTTCTTCATCGGGTGATCTCCCTCGAGTTGGTGACGGGTGTCACTGGTCCGTTCGCGGACCGGATGAGGGGGGTTCAGCGCTTTGGCGCGTCTGCGGTGCGCGGACGCGCCAAGTGTGCGGGGGCGAATCCTTCGCATGGTGCCCCTGCACCCCTGTGTGGGCACCACAACCGTGTTCGTCGCGCGCACGTTCCGCCACCGCCTGCTGGGGCTGATGGGGCGGCGCTCCCTGCCGTCCGGCTACGCGGTGCTGTTCCCTGGGTGCGACTCGGTGCACACGGCGTGGATGCGCATGCCCATCGACGTCGTCTTCCTGGACGCCGACGGCGGCGTGCTGGAGCTCAGGCCCTCGGTGCCGCCGTGGCGCATCGCCCGCTGCCGCGGCGCGGCCGGGGTGCTGGAGTGCGGCGCCGGTCGCGCGGAGGCGGTGCTCAGCGGGCGGTGGTGCCGCGCGGCGACGCCGGCTTGACCCGGAAGATCTTCTGCTTGCCCTTGCTGAAGATGCCCGTCGCGGGCGCCACCAGGTAGCCCCGCGGCACGTTCTCGCCGGCAAGGAAGGTGCGGAACAGCTGCGAGGCCTCGCGGCAGTTCACGCCGGTGCCCCCGTAGACGAAGGTCAGGTAGGGGCCTGCCGGCAGCCGCAGGCCGGCGACGCGGTCGTTGTTCAGGACGCGGAAGGTGCCAGGGCACTCGCCGCGCTGGCCCTTGGCCGGGTAGCGGCCGCCGCTGTTGGGGCTGGGCTCGGGGCCCACCGCCGGCTTGATCCGGAAGCCGACCTGCGAGCGCCCGCGCGTGAAGGTCGCGGTGGTGGTGTTCAGCCGCCAGGGCGAGGCCAGGCGGCCGTCGTAGTCCTGGAGGAACTGGGTGAACAGGCGCGAGGCGGCCGAGCAGCTGAGGCCGTCGGCGTTCAGCCTGGTGATCCGATACGAGTTCCTGGGGATGGCCAGCCGCCCGATGTGGTCGTTGTGCAGCACCCGGAAGTAGCCGGGGCACGCGTTCGACGTCGGGTTGTTGTTGCCACCGCTGTTGCCGCCGGTGCCGCCCACGCGGGCCAGCGAGAAGGAGATGTTGGCGTCGGTGCCGCGCTGGAAGGTGGCCAGCCGGGCGTTGATGTTCCAGGGCCGGCGGATCTTGCCGTCGTAGTCCTGCAGGAACTCGGCCAGGTTCTGCGAGGCCTTGGCGCACGAGAGGGTGGCCGGGTTGGCCACGGTGATCTGGTAGGCGCCGGCGGGCAGGCGCAGCGACCCGATGCGGTCGTTGTGCAGCACCTGGAACGTGCCCGGGCACGCGGTGCGCGTGGGGATCTGCGCATCGGCGGCCCCCGGCACGAGCGCCATCAAGGTCATCGCGCCCGCAAGGGCGCCCAGCGATCGGATCCGTCCTCTCAGCATCGGGCGAAGGTACAGCAGTTGCGCCCCGCGCGCGACGGAAGTTCGCGCGCGGGGCACGGTGCTATTCGGCCTCGGGGTCCTCGGCCAGCAGCCCGTACAGGGTCCGCCGGGTCTCGGCCAGGGCCTGCTCGGCCTGCTTGATCTGCTCGGTCGAGCCGGCCTCGGTGATCTGACGCGAGGCCATGTAGACCTGGCGCATCGTCTTGAACAGCTCGACCGTGTCGTCGGCAACGTCGTCGCGTGCGGGCTCCCAGGGCGCGGCGGTGTCCTCGCCGCGCTTGGCCAGCGCCTCGCGGCCCGCGTCGGTGAGCTCGTACGCGCGCTGGTCGCCGGACTCGACGGACTTGATCAGCCCCTCGTCCTCCATCATCGCCAGCGCCGGGTAGATCGAGCCGGGGCTGGGGCGCCAGGCGCCCTCGCTGCGGGCCTCGATCTCCTGGATCAGCGCGTAGCCGTTGCGCGGCTCCTCGTCCAGCAGGACCAGGACGGCCGCCTTGACGGCGCCGCGCCGTGCGCGACGCCCGCGGGGGCCGAAGCCGGGCGGTCCGCCACGGCGGTAGCCACCCCTGCCGCGGTGACCGGTCATCTCCCATGCCTCCCGGAGGTCGAAGGTCGCGGACCCGTGTGGCCCGCATCGGTGTGAGTGTCGCATCGCTCTCTCCTATCTATGTATCTCGATGCTATCACGATATATCGTGACAGGTCGCGTACGGATGCCTTGAGAGGCGGTGGTGTGGTGCGACCCCCTACATGGCGGTCAATCCACACCACCGCCGGGTTCGGGGCGGGTCAGCGGGGGCCGACGAGCGCGGCCAGGCGGTAGCCCAGCGCCTCGAGCGCCAGGTCCTCGGTCACGTTGACCGTGAGCGCCAGCCGCGCCTGCTCGCAGCGCTCGGCGGCCGCGCGGAGGCGGCGCGTGTCGCGCTCCCCCGCCGCGGCGGCCAGGCGCTCGGCGCGGTCGGGGTCCAGCGCCGCCTCGGGCGCGCCCTCGGCCAGGCAGATCAGGTCGCGCAGGGTCAGCGCGGTCAGAGTCAGGCCCAGGTCGAGCACGGCGGTGTGGGCCCGACGGGTGTCACGCTTGACCGTCTCGTCGAACTGCCGGTCGAGCGCGGTGCGCTCGCGTCCCTTCGGTTCGCCTTCGAGCCGTGCCTTGCGGGCGGCCTCGACCTCCGCCTCCGCCCGGTCGCTGCCGGCCTTGGCCCGCGCCAGCAGGCGCACCGACGGATCATCGTCGTCCCCGATCCCCAGCGCCGCCCGCACCATCGCCTCGACGTCGTCCAGCAGGCCCTGGCCCTCGTCGGAGGCCAGCAGCCGGGCGCGCTCGCCGTTGCCCAGGGCCATCCGCGCGCACGCGAGCGCGCGGGCCGCGGGCACCCCCTCGGCCTCCAGCGCCCCGGCGATCCGGGCCGGCGGCAGCGGATCGAAGCGCACCAGCTGGCAGCGCGAGACCACGGTCTCCATGACCTGGCCCAGCGAGTCGGTGAGCAGGACCAGGTGCACGAACGACGCAGGCTCCTCCAGCGTCTTCAGCAGGCTGTTTGCCGCCTCGTCGTTCAAGGCGTCCACGCGCTCCAGCACGAACACCCGCCGGGAGGACTCGAAGGGCGTCCGGCCCGCGGCGTCCACCACCGCCTGGGCCACGTCCGAGCGGCGCATCACGTGAGCGCCGGTGGGCCGGACCCAGGTCAGGTCCGGGTGGGTGCCGGTCTTCACCCGGTGGCGCACACCGTCGGGGTCGGGCGAGCCCTCGGCCAGTAGCTCGGCGGCGAAGGCGCGCGCGGCCTCGCGCTTGCCCACGCCGGCCGGTCCGTGGAACAGGTAGGCGTGCGACGGGCCGGCGGTCAGCGCGGTGGCCAGCGCCACCCGCGCGTTGGGGTGGTCCTCGGTTCCGGCGAGCACGACGCCGCTCATCCGCCCGCCTCCCGCACGGCGGCCAGCACGTCGGCGTGCACGGCCTGCGAGTCGCGGGCGGCGTCGATGCGTACGAAGCGGCCGGGATCGGCGGCCACGAGCTCCTCGTAGGCCCCAGCCACGGCGTTCTGCAGCGCGTCGCCCTCGCGCTCGAAGCGATCGTCCTCGGCGCCGCGTGAAGCCGCGGTAGACGGCACGATCTCGAGCAACACCGTCAGGTCGGGCGACAGGTCACCCATGCCGAACGCGTTGATGTCCCGGACGCGGTCGACCCCGAGCCCGCGAGCCACGCCCTGGTAGGCCAGCGAGGAGTCCAGGAAGCGGTCGCACACCACCGTCCTGCCCTGCTCCAGCGCCGGGCGAATGACCTGGCGCGCCAGCTCCGCGCGCGCGGCGGCGAAGAGCAGCGCCTCGGCCTCGGGACCGAGCTGCACCCCGGGGTCCTTCAGGATCGATCGCAAATGCTCGCCCGCGGGGGTCCCTCCGGGCTCGCGCACCGAGATCGCCTGATCCCCCAGCGCCTCGGCCAGCAGGAGCGCCTGCGTGCTCTTGCCCGAGCGGTCGATGCCCTCCAGCGTGACGAACAACCCGGGCACGTCAGGCGCGGGCGATGGCCAGGCGGGCGCCGTCGGCCGGCGCGCCACCGTGGGTGTCGAGCTGGTGCTGCCAGGCCGCCCACGCGCTGGTGACCATGTCGTCGAGGCCGTACCGCGCGTGCCAGTCCAGGTCGGCCCCGATGCGGTCCACGGCGCCCACGATCCGCGCCGGGTCGCCCGGGCGCCGGTCGCGCAGCTCCGGCTGGACGTCGTAGCCCGTCACGCCGAGGATGGTGTTGACCACCTCCAGCACCGAGGATCCCTCGCCGCGGCCGACGTTGTAGGCCGGCGCCGCGGTCCGGCCGGCCTCCAGGTGCTTGGCCACCGCCACGTGGGCGTCGGCCAGGTCCACGACGTGCACGTAGTCGCGCACGCAGCTGCCGTCCGGCGTGTCGTAGTCGGTGCCGAACACCAGCGGCGCCTCGCCCCGCGAGAGCGCGCGCAGGACCTTGGGGAACAGGTTGTGCGGGCTGTGGTCGGCCAGCTCCGGGGGGCCCGATCCGACCACGTTGAAGTAGCGCAGCGACGAGTGGTTCAGGCCCTGCCGGGAGGCGGCCACGTCGCGCAGCAGCCACTCGCCTATGACCTTGCTCTGGCCGTAGGGGCTCTCGGGGCGGGGCTGGGTGTCCTCGTCCACGATCTCGGCCTCGGGCGTGCCGTACCAGGACGCGCTGCTGGAGAAGAGGAAGTTCTCGATCCCGCGCTCGGCCACCGCCTCCAGCAGCACCTGGGTGCCGGTCACGTTGGCCCGGAAGAACTCCAGCGGCTGCTCCACCGACACGCCCGCGTACTTGAGGCCGGCCAGGTGCAGCACACCGGCGATGTCGCCCTGGTCGAGCGCGCGGCCCACGGCCTCGGAGTCCTCGACGGACCCGTCCACGAAGGCCACGTCGTCGGGCACGTAGCCGCGATAGCCGGTGGAGAGGTCGTCAAGCACCACCACGTCGGTGCCCGCCTCGCGGAAGGCGCGCGTGATGTGGGAGCCGATGTATCCGGCACCTCCGGTGAGCAGCCAGGCCATGGCCGCCGATGCTACGTGGTTAGGCTCCCGCGCATGCGTGCATTGGTAACCGGCGGTTCCGGCTTCATCGGCTCCAACCTCGTCGACGCGCTCGTGGCGCGGGGCGACCAGGTCTCGGTGATCGACAACCTGTCGACCGGGCGACGGGAGAACCTGGACGGCGCGATTGCCAACGGGGCCGAGCTGCACGAGGTCGACGTGCGTGACGCCGACGAGGTGAGCGCCGTGGTGGCCAAGGCCACGCCCGAGGTGATCTTCCACATGGCCGCCCAGATCGACGTGCGCAAGTCGGCCGCCGACCCGATGAACGACATGCAGGTGAACGTGGGCGGCACCATCAACGTGCTCGAGGCCGCCCGCGGCGCG
>DASQLM010000362.1:0-7174 GCA_035630015.1 Thermoleophilaceae bacterium
GACGTGGCCAAGCTGCTGCGCGGCCTGGCCGACGACGGGCTCGCCGTCCTGCTGGTGGCCCACGACCTGAGCCTGGCCGCCGCGGTGGCCGACGAGGTGGTGGTCATCCACCAGGGCCGCTCCGTGGCCACGGGGCCGCCCGGCCAGGCGCTGGACGCCGCCCGGCTGCGCGAGGTCTGGGGCGTGGACGCCTCGCTGGAGATGGCCGGCGGGCGCACCGCTCTGCACGTGGCCTGGCTGGGGCGCTGACGCCCCAGCCTTGTTAGGCTGGCCTAATGGTTAGGGTCGCCTAAGACCCAGGCTTTCATGAACGTCACGGCCACATCGCAGGGCACGATCCCCAGGAGTTCACCCGCGTCATGCAAGGCGACGCTCGTCGGTGCGCTTTCCGTGCTCTTCATGGCCGTGCCGGCGGCCGGGCCGGTCGCCCCCGCCTCTGCGGAGGGGGCGACCGGCACCGCTGCCGCCACCACCCAGTCCGGCACCGGCTCCAGCCGGCTGACGCTGGAGGGCAGGGGGCTGCGCGCCCTCCGCCGCCAGGGCGTCCGGCTGTCGGCCACCCGGCCCGTCCGGGTGTCCCGTGGCGCCGTGATGCTGCCGGTCTCCACCGGGGCCGTGGCCTCGGTCGTGCGCCTGGACAGCCGCGGAGCGCTGGTTCTGCGAAAGCGCGGGCGCCGGTTTCGGCTCGCGTCGCCGCAGGTGCGGCTGACCAGGACGAAGGGCTCGATCACCGGCCGGGTGGGCGGCCGCCGCGTGACGCTGTTCACCCTGAAGGCCGCCCGCGGCAAGGCCCTGCGCGTGAACACGGCCACCGGCCGCGCCACGCTGCAGTCGGCCAAGGTCACGCTGCCGCGCTCCACCGGGCGGCGCATCCGCAGGGCGCTGAAGCTGGCGCGCACGCCGGCGGGCGGCTTCGGCACCGTGACCGTGATCGCCACCCTCGGACGCAGGACGCCGCTGGCCAAGCCGCTCCCGGGCCCGGAGCCGCCAATCCTGGCCCGGCCGGCGACCGCGGTCGACGTGCGGGCCGACTCCATCGTGTGGGAGCCGCGGCAGTCGTTCGTGGACTACATGAACACGCAGGCCGCGCCCGGCGGCGGCAGCTACCCGTCCGCCGGGGCGGCGCCCGCCGCGGGCCAGCCCGAGGACCGGGGCAAGGGGGCCACGGTCTACCGGTTCGGCTACCGCCCCGTGCGCGGCTGGTGGGACCCGCCGTCACAGACCGCGGCCCTGTACTACGCGGGCACGGTGAACTTCCGCTTCTTCGCCCACGGCATCGACATCGACGCCAAGGACCCCGAGATCGAGCTGAACGGCGCGGCGTCGCGCGCCATCTTCCGGCTCGGCGGCCGCCGCAGCACGCCCTACGGCAACAAGCGCGGCGTGCTCCTGGGCCTGGATCCGACGACCACCACCGCGCCCCGCTGCGCCACCGCGGGCAAGACCGTCACCTGCAACGACATCCCCGCGAAGGTCCCCGCCGACGCGGGCGGGTCGGTCTTCGCCGGCTTCTACCAGCCGGGCGACCAGTTCGGCGACATCTCCGTCAGCTTCACCACGCCCTGAGCCGCCGGGGGATGGACAGCCGTGCCGCGCTGCTGCTGGCCCTGGTGGCCGGCCTATGCCTTCCGGCCGGCGCCCAGGCGGCGTCGGTCACGGTCCAGGGCGTCGACGGCGCGACCCGCTCCTTTCCGCTGGCCGAGCTGGCGCAGGACGTGGATCGCCCCTACACCGTCCGTACGAGCACCGGCGAGCAGAGCGTGCCCGTGAGGGGCACCTCGCTGAACGCGCTGATCAGCGAGGCGGGCGCCGACACCATCGGCGTCGGCAGCATCGAGATCAGCGGCGGCGGGCCCACGGTGGTGCTCACGCCCGAACAGCTCAGCGGCGCGGGCAGCGGCTCGCCCGTGGTCTTCGCGGAGGGCGGACGGGCGGTCTTCCTGCGCCCGGCGTATTCCGGCGACGACCTGAACGGCGACGACCGGATCTCCGCTTCCTCGCTCAGGGTCCGGCTCCGCAAGGGGACCGTGCTGGAGGTCGACGCCAAGGCCTCGGACAAGACGCTGAAGGTGGGCCAGCCGGTCACCTTCGCCGCCACCGGGACGGGCGGCGCGGGCCAGCAGCTGGCCTACAACTGGACCTTCAGCGACGGCTCGAAGCGGGTCTCCGGGGCCAGGGCGGTCCACCGCTTCCGCGAGCAGGGCAGCTACGACGTCCTGGTCAGCGTGCGCACTGCCGAGGACGAGGCCGGTGCGTTCGACAGGCTGCGTGTGCGCGTCGGCGGGGCGCCCAAGGGCCCGGACCGCAAGGGCGGCGGCACCAGCGCCGACGCGTCGGCGCCCGACGGCGGGACCGCCGCCGGGGGCGACAGCGGGGCGTCCGGCGGCACGGGCGCCGCCGCCTCCGGCCCGGCGCAGGCGCCGGGGGAGGAGTCCGCCGCTCCCGCGCCGTCCCGGCCCTCGCGCCGCCCGGCCGCGCCGGGGGCCGGCGGCCGCCAGATCGAGGGCACGTTGCTGGCCGACGCCACGGTGGTCCCGCCCCGCGAGGCCGCACGCAAGCGCGCGGCGCGCACCGGCAACGACCGGCCCGGCGACGACGGCGGCTTCCGGGTGCCGGGCGTGGCGTGGGGCGTGCTGATCACGCTGGGGCTGGTCGGCACCGGCGCCCTGATCGAGCTGCGGACCGTGCTGCCCCTGCCCGGGAGGAAAGCGGCATGAGCCTCCTGGCGCCGCTGGCCGCGGTCAACGGCGTGGAGCGCGTGATCTTCGACGTGGCCGAGGCGCTGCGGATCCCGGTGCTGGTCCTGGCCCTGGCCTCGATCGCGTTCGTGCTGGTCGAGATGGGCGCCCTGGCCGCCGAACTGTGGCGCCGTCGCGGGCGCGGCGTGCTGCGCCTGGAGGAGGGGATCGAGTCGATCCGCACCTCGCTGGCCGCGGGCGACAAGGCGGCGGCCACCGAGACGGCGCGCGGGCTGGGCTACAACGGCCGCATGGCCGACACGCTCGGGGCGATCGTGGAGCAGCGCGACGCCGACCGCGCCGCGGACCGGATCGCCAAGCGCATGGCCGAGTACGACTACTGGTCGCTGCGCCGCCTCGAGCGCACCCGGATCCTGGTCCGTACCGGGCCCGCCGTCGGGCTGATGGGCACGCTGATCCCGCTGTCACCGGCGCTGGAGGGGCTCGCGCAGGGCAACGTGGAGCAGCTGAGCAACGACCTGCGGGTGGCGTTCAGCGTGACGGTCGCCGGCCTGGTGGTCGGGGTGATCGCCTTCGGCGTCTCGCTGGTGCGTGACCGCCTCTACGCGCAGGACTTCTCCGACGTGGAGTACGTGCTGGCCTCGCTGGAGCCCGTGGGCGAGGCCGAGGCCTCCGTCCACGCGAAGGTCGCGTGAGCGGGTCCCGGGTCAGCGCTCGCGCGCGCACGCGCGAGGACCGCGGCGGCGACCCCCTGGACGGGCTGGTCAACCTGTTCGACCTGGGCATCGTGCTGGCCGTGGCGTTCCTGCTGGCGGCGCTGTCGTCGGTCAAGCTCAGCCCTTCGGTGCTGCGCGACAACCAGGCGCAGGAGCGTCGCCAGCAGAGCCAGGACCAGGTGGTCCGGCGGCGCGACGAGCGGTCCGGGCCGATCCGCCTGCGCGAGGGCGACAAGGTGGTGGGCCGTGGCGAGCGCCTGGGCACCGTGTATCGCCTCGAAGACGGTCGCACGATCATCGTGCGACCGCGCTGATCAGGCTCTGTAGAGCCAAATTGGATCAAATGGAGGGTCCCGGCTCGACAGGTGGGAGAAACGCACCCACCGAATCCTCGACATGGGGATAAAGACCCTCCTCCCACCCCGACCTAGGTTGCCTTGGTCCCCTTTGACTCTGCGATCCGGCGGTCTGATGCTGCCGGGGTACTAGGAGGAACTCGCAAAGATGAGATCCCTTAAGCGGGCTGGCCCCCTCGCCCTGGTGGCGATGCTAGGCCTGCTACTTCTGCCCACCTCAGCACTGGCTTCGGCCGCTGAGCTCACCCAGGCCGGCGAAGGCACGCTCGGCGACACCGTCCCCATCGACACGATGTGGGTGGTCATCGCCGCGGTGCTGGTGCTGTTCATGCAGGCCGGCTTCATGTTCCTGGAGGTCGGCTTCGTCCGCGCCAAGAACGCGGGCACCATCGTGGCCAAGATCCTGACCAACCTGTCGATCGCCGCCATCTGTTACTGGGCGGTGGGCTTCGCCTTTGCCTTCGGCAGCGGTGACGTGTTCGGCGACAACTCGACGCTGGCGTCGCTGATCGGAAGCAATGGCTTCTTCCTGCAGGTGGCGGGAACCGGCGGCGTCGACGACCTGGCCGGCAACTCGGGCATCCCCGTGATGGCCGTTTCCGCGGCGTCGATCGACGCGAAGTTCCTGTTCCAGTTCGCGTTCTGCGCGGTCTCCCTGGCCATCGTCTGGGGCTCGACGCTGGAGCGGATCAAGTACGGCGCCTACGTGATCTACGCGATCGTGTTCTCGGCGATCATCTACCCGATCGGCTCCCACTGGGTGTTCGGCGGTGGCTGGCTGCAGAACGGCGACACGCCGCTGCTGCCGACCGGTATGCAGGACTTCGCCGGATCGACCGCTGTTCACCTGATCGGTGCCACCGGCGCCCTGGCCGCGCTGCTGCTGCTCGGCCCGCGTAAGGGCAAGTACGGCTCCGACGGCAAGCCCCGGGTGATCCCGGGCCACTCGATGCCCCTGGTGGGTCTTGGCGTGCTGATCCTGTTCTTCGGCTGGTTCGGCTTCAACGCCGGATCGACCCTGGGCACTGGCGACGGCCGTCTGGCCGACGTCGCGGTGATCACCATGCTGGGCGCCGCGGGCGGTGTGCTCGGTGCGTTCCTCGTCTCCCAGCTGCGGCTGAAGACGATCGACATCGGCATGGTGGGTAACGGCATGATCGCCGGCCTCGTGGCCATCACGGCGCCCTCGGGCTACGTGGAGACCTGGGCCGCTCCGATCATCGGCTTCGTCGGCGGTGTGGTCGTGGTGTTCGGCGTGATCCTGATCGACAAGAAGGTCGACGACCCGATCGGGGCCCTCTCGGCGCACGGCCTGGCCGGGATCTGGGGCACGATCGCGTGCGGGTTCTTCACCGCACCGAGGCTGGCCGAGTACAACGCGTTCGGCAACCCCGAGGGCGGACTGCTGTACGGCGGTGGTCCCGACCAGCTCATCGCCCAGGTGGTGGGTGTGCTGATCGCCTTCT
Organism: Thermoleophilaceae bacterium; assembly: GCA_035630015.1. GTDB lineage: Bacteria > Actinomycetota > Thermoleophilia > Solirubrobacterales > Thermoleophilaceae > JAAYBF01. Next base: position 5,238 of record DASQLM010000362.1, read on the forward strand.
CGTTCGTGTTCATCCTCAGCTACGGCACGTTCTTCCTGATCAAGAAGACGATCGGGTTGCGCGTAACCGAAGAGGAAGAGGACGCCGGCCTCGACATCGTCGAGCACGGCATGTACGGCTACCCGGAGCAGTTCATCCCGCTGCCCGAGATCGGTGCCTCGTCGACCGGCCCGGCGGCTCCCCACGCAGGGGCCCAGGCGCCGGTGGCCCATCAAGGCAGAGGCGACGCCGTGCCCGGGGGGGTGACAGCATGAAGAAGGTAGAGGCGTTCGTTCGCCACGAGGCGTTCGAGCCGATCCGCATGGAGCTACTGGACAAGGGCTTTCCCAGTCTTTCCATCGCGGAGTACAAGGGCTCGGGCAGGCAGAAGGGCATCACGGAGCGGTATCGCGGCTCCGAGTTGACCATCCACCTGCGTCCCAAGCTCAAGCTCGAGATCGTGGTCGAAGACACGGATGTCCCCGTGATCACGGAGACGATCCTCAAGCACGCCAGAACGGGTCAGGTCGGAGACGGCAAGATCTTCGTCATCCCGGTGGAGTCCGCGATTCGGATCCGCACCGGTGAAGACGGAGGCGACGTCCTCCAGGCCCACGAGACGGAGGAGATCCCGGCGGGGGCCTGATCCCTCCTGCGGAATGTGGCCGGGCGGCGATAGTCGCCCGGCCACGCCGCGCTCTCCCGCCGGGGAGCTCATGTCCATGACTGCACCGGAATCCCTTCCCTCCCCGCGAGGGGCACATCTGGAGATGGTGGGCGCGGTCCTGGCCGGCGACGGCCTGGAGCGGGTGGCCGAGATCGCCGCCCAGCACACCGGCGCCCCGGTGGCCGTGGTGGTGCCGCGGCTGGGCACGCCCTCCGAGGAGTGGGCGCCCTACGAGCGCTACGTGGCCAAGCGCCTTGCGGGCGGCAAGCCCGACCGTCCGGCCGAGGTCGTGGCCGAGGTCCCGATCGTCTCGGGCGGCCAGGAGCTCGGGGCCGTCCTGATGCTGGGCCACGGTGGCGCGGACGCGGGCGAGTACCTGCACGTGGCCGCGGTGGCGGCCCTGACCGAGGTCGCGGTGGCCGAGGCCCGCGACGAGACCGAGCAGAACCTGCGCGGCTCCTTCCTCGAGGAGCTGCTGACCCGCGAGGACCTGGACCCCGGCGACATCGTGCGGCGGGCCCGGCGACTGGGATGCGACCTCAGCGAGGGCGCGGTCGGCCTGTGCGCCGACCCCGGCGAGCGCGCCCCCGGGCGGCTGCTGGCCGCCATCTCTAGCGAGCTCCCGGGCGCGCTGGCCCAGGTGATCCCCACCCCCGGCGGCGGCGGGCGCGTGTACGCGCTGCTCCCGGGGCCGGTGGACACCGCCCGCCAGGTGGCCAACCGGCTGGGCCGCCAGGCGCTGGTCGGCCTGTCCTCGCACTACTCCGACCCGGCCGACGTGCGCCGCGCGCTGGAGGAGGCCGAGCTGGTGCTGGGCGTGACCGCCGCCGGCGGCGGGCCCCCCGGCGACGAGATCGGCGGGGGCACGTACCGGCTGCTGTTCCGCGTCCTTGCCAGCCACCCCGAGGAGGTGCGGAGCTTCTACGAGGACACGATCGCGCCGCTGGCCCGCTACGACGAGCAGTACTCCACCGACCTGGTGGGAACCCTCGAGGCCTACCTGGGACAGAACTGCAACATGAACGCCACGGCGGCGGCAATACACGCGCACCGGCACACGGTCAGCTACCGGCTGGAACGCGTGAAGGAACTGAGCGGTCTGGACCCCTTCACCTCCGAAGACCGGGAGCGGCTCGGCCTGGGGTTGAAGGCGTACCGCATAATAGAGCCCAAGCTGCACCGCTGAACTAAAGCGCGATCGCCTGGATGCCGATTGGGAAGGGGTGTCCTCACCCCCGCCCCGGGTAGGCGCGGCCCGATCGATGCCCTCCCAAGTCCTGACACCCGAGTC
>DASQLM010000363.1:0-4473 GCA_035630015.1 Thermoleophilaceae bacterium
TGGTTCAAGGTGCAGGCCCCGGGCTCGCCGAAGTACCGCGAGCTCCAGCGCATGATCAAGGAGGAGGGGCTGAACACGGTCTGCGCCGAGGCCGCCTGCCCCAACATCGGCGACTGCTGGCAGCGCGGCACCGCCACCTTCATGATCCTGGGCGACACGTGCACCCGCCGCTGCGGGTTCTGCAACGTGACCACGGGCAAGCCGACCCACAACGACCCGCTGGAGCCGCTGCGTGTGGCCCAGTCGGTGAAGAAGATGGGCCTGAAGTACGCCGTGGTCACCTCGGTGGATCGCGACGACCTGCCGGACCTGGGCTCCACGGCCTTCGTGGGCACCATCCGCTCGATCCGCAAGCTCGCCCCGGGCACCAAGGTCGAGGTGCTGACGCCCGACTTCCGCGGCGAGGAGATGCCGCTGGCCCGCGTGATCGCGGAGCGCCCCGACGTGTTCAACCACAACGTCGAGACCGTGCCGCGGCTGTACCCGCTGGCCCGGCGCGGGTCGAAGTTCCTGCGCTCCTGCCGCGTGCTGCGAAACGCCAAGGAGATGGGCGGCGACGAGGTGGTCACGAAGTCGGGCCTGATGACCGGGCTCGGCGAGAGCCGCGAGGAGCTGCTCGAGACCTTCGGGATCCTGCGCGAGCACGACGTCCAGGTGCTGACCGTGGGGCAGTACCTGCGCCCCACCCGCGACCACCTGCCGGTGGTGCGCTACTGGCACCCCGACGAGTTCGCCGACCTGGAGGCCGAGGCCTACAAGATGGGCTTCGACTCCGTGGCCGCGGGGCCGCTGGTGCGCTCCAGCTACCACGCCGAGCAGACCCTGGAGAAGGCCGCCGCTCACTGACATGCCCTCGCGCGCGCTCCTGGCCGGCATCGTGGCGCTGGGCGGAGCAGGCGTCACGGCGGTGGCGCTGGCGTCGACGGACGCCCGGAAGTCGGCCACGACCGGGTGGCGGCCCCTGGCCCCGGCGGGGCTGGAGCGCACGGAGGTCACCGCGGCGCGGATCGGGCGGCACGCGTACGTGGTCGGAGGCTTCGAGAAGGCCAGCGGCAGGACCACGGCCGTGATGGAGCGCTACGACCTGCGCGCGGACCGCTGGCGGCGGCTGCGGCCGCTCCCCCTGGCGGTGAACCACGCCACGGCGGTGGCCTACCGCGGCCGCCTGTACGTGCACGGCGGCTACACCGAGCGCCGGGCCAGGCAGAGCGCCGTCCGGCGCCTGTACGAGTACACGCCGCGCACGGGCCGCTGGCGGCGGCTGCCCGACTCGCCGACCCCGCGCGCGGCGCACGCGGTGGCGGTGCTGGGCGGCCGCCTGTACGCGGCCGGCGGGGCAAACGCCACCGGCTCGGTCGCGAGCATGGAGACCTACGACTTCGCCGCCAGGCGCTGGCGCAAGGGCCCGGCGCTGGGCGGTCCCGCTCGCGACCACACCACGGGCGTGGCCAGCGGCGGGCGCTTCTACGTGCTGGGCGGGCGCGAGGGCACCGCCAACAACTACGCGGTGGCCGAGCGCTTCGACCCGCGGCGGCGGAGCTGGCAGCGCCTGCCCGCGATGGCCCGCGAGCGCGCCGGGATCGCCTCGGTGGCGCTGCCCGGCGGCCGGATCGCGGTGTTCGGCGGCGAGGACTTCGGGACCGGGCGCACGATCGGCGAGGTGGAGCTGCTGGACACCCGCACGCGCCGCTGGAGCCGGCTCCCGGACATGCGAACGCCGCGTCACGGCCTGGGCGGGGTGGCGCGCGGCAACCGCGTCTACTCGCTGCTGGGTGGCCCCCGGCCCGGGTTCCACTTCGCCTCGACCGCCGAGTTCCTGGACGTGCGCCCGCGGTGATCCCGCTGAAGGACGACATCCCCGCCCGGGACTTCCCGCTGGTCACCGTCGCCCTTATCGCGGCCGCCGTCGCCGCATACGCGTTCGCCGGCGACCGCCTGGGTGACCACGCCGGCTTCTGGGCGCTGGTGGTCGGCGGGGTGTTCCTGTGGCTGTTCGGGCCGTCGGTCGAGGACGCGATGGGCCGGGCGCGGTTCGTGTTGTTCACGGCGCTGGGAGCGGGCGTGACGGCCGCCCTGGACCCGTCCTCCGCCGGCGCCGGGGTGGTGGCGGCGGTGCTGGGTGGCTACGCGCTGCTGTACCCGCGCGCGCACGTGGTGGTCCTGAACCTGATCCCCGGGTTCATGACCGTCACCCAGGTGCCCGCGCTGGCGGTGCTGGTCACGTGGCTGCCGCTGCAGGCGCTGGCCGGAGGGCCGGACCCGGCGCCGCTGGCCGGGCTGGCCGCCGGCGCCCTGACCGCCCGGGTGCTGGCCCACCGCGTGCAGCGCGACTACCAGCGTGCCCCGGCCTTCTGATGCCGGGGCGCACGGCCGCACTCGTGGGTACCCTGGCGCTGATCGCCCTCCTGGGCTATCTGACGCTGAACGTCATGTTCCGTGAAGGCTTCGACATCCTGGTGGCCACCTCGCTGCTGATCCTGGCCGTGTTCGGCTTCGGCGTGGTCGGCGCCCTGATCCACCCACCCGAGGAATGAGCGGGCCGCTGCGGGGGGGCCGGCGACGCCGGCGCGTGGGGCCGATGCTGCTGGCGCTGGTGGTGCTGGCGCTACCCGTGGCCCTGGCGGCGGGCGCGTACCTGTGGATCACGGCCGACGAGGGCCCCGGTGCCCAGCCGGAGGTGGTGGACACCCCCAGCGTCGTGCCCGAGGAGGGCGGCTCGCTGGAGGCGCGTTCGCCCGCACCCGTGCGGCTGACCGGCGGCAACGCGTTCGACCCACGGTTCAAGAAGGCGCCGCGCGCCGTGCTGGTGTTCGACGTCGACGACGGCCGCGTGCTGTTCCGGCGCGAGCCCGAGCGCGTGCTGTCCATCGCCAGCCTGACCAAGATCATGACCGCCCTGGCCGTGGTCGAGGAGAGCCGGCCCGACGACAAGGTGCGCATCACCCGTGCCGCCCTCAAGTACCAGGGCTCGGGCGTCGGCGTGCTGCCCAAGGGCAAGCAGGTGCGCCTGGAGGCGCTGCTGAACGGCCTGCTGCTGGTGTCGGGCAACGACGCCGCGATCGCGCTGGCCGACCACGTATCGGGGAACGAGCGCCAGTTCGTCCGGCTGATGAACGAGAAGGCGCGGCTGTGGGGCCTGCGCTGCACCCGCTTCGCCTCCTCCCACGGGCTGGAGAAGGGCAACCGCTCGTGCGCCGCCGACCTGGCCGTGCTGACCCGGCTGGCCATGCGCAGCCCGCGGATCACCAGCATCACCCGCCGCAAGGAGGCCAACTTCCGCTTCCCGATCAAGGGCGGCAAGCTCTACCTGTACGGCCACAACCCGCTGATCCGGGCCGGCTACCGGGGTGCGATCGGGCTCAAAACCGGCTACACCGACGACGCCGGCCGCTGCTTCGTGGGCGTGGCCCGGCGCGGCGGGCGCACGATCGGCGTGGTGCTCTTGAACTCCTCGAACCCGCTCCGGCACGCGACGGCGCTGCTGGACCGCGGGTTCGCCGCCGACGCGCGCTAGGGCAGTGGAGCCAGCCGGGTTCGAACCGGCGACCTCTTCCGTGCAAGGGAAGCGCTCTTCCAGCTGAGCTATGGCCCCGTAGAGCCCATATTGGCAGTCCACGCGCTCGCTGGACGTTTGTTGGACCGCCGGGCCCTCCGGGTCACGACCCCCCGGCGGGGCGCCGACAGCGCGGGTACGACGGCACGGAGGGTTCCGTCGACATAGCGGCACGGGACGCCGCGAACATGAGACGGGGATCGCCGGGGCGGGCGGTTCCCGTCTCTGCTTTTCTGGGTCTGGACGCGCCTGGCGGCGGTTACTTCTTCTCTTCGTCGTCGAAGTCGAAGTCGCGCGGCGGCTTCTGCTCGAACCAGAGCCGGTCGTGCTCCGGCGTCTCCTGCAGGAACTCGGGCGTCTCCTCGAGCACGTCCTCGCCGTCGCCGGCGGGCGGCTCGGGGGCCGCGCGTGGCGGGGGCTCCTCGGCGAAGGGGTCGTCCTCGGGCTCGTCGGAAAGGGCGTCGAAGCCGCGCGTGGGCGTCTCGCTGGTGCGGTGCTCCGGCTCGGCCGGCGCTTCGGCCGGCTGTGCCTCGTCGACCGGCGCCAGCGTCTCCTCGACCGCGGACGGCGTTTCCGCGAACGGCTCATCGTCGGCGAAGGGGTCGTCCTCGGCGAAGCTGGTGGGCTCGGGCGCCGGCTCCCCGGCGACGGGCTCCTCCGCTGCGACCGGCTCCTCGGCGGCGGGCGCGGGCTCGGCTTCCGGCCCGGCCTCCTGCTCCCCGGCGGGGGCCTGCGGCTCCTCGCCCTCGGCGGGCTCGGCTTCGCGCCGTACCGGTCCCAGCGCCTCGTTCTCCTTGCGCTGCAACTCGGCCTCGTCGGCCCCGTGCGCGCGCTTGAGCTCCAGGTGCTGCCGGATGGCGTCGTCGAGAACACCCATCGGGGCGGAAGCCTAATAGATCCGTCCGAAGGTTCCGACCACG
>DASQLM010000364.1:0-6301 GCA_035630015.1 Thermoleophilaceae bacterium
GGCAAGACGTCGATGGCCAAGCTGCTGGCCTGCGCGCTGAACGCCGAGGGCGGGCCCCGCACCGACTTCTCGCCCGACGACCCGGCCTGCAAGGCGATCATGAACGGCACCTCGCTGGACGTGGTCGAGATGGACGCCGCCTCCAACAACTCGGTGGACGACATCCGCGAGCTGCGCGAGAACGTGTCGCTGTCGCCGATGGGCGGCTCGCGCCGCGTGTACATCCTGGACGAGGCGCACATGCTGTCCACGGCGGCGTGGAACGCGTTCCTGAAGACGCTTGAGGAGCCGCCCGGGCACGTGGTGTTCGTGCTGGCCACGACCGAGGCGCACAAGGTGCCGGCCACGATCATCGACCGCTGCCACCGGTTCGACTTCGGGCGCCCCTCGCTGGAGCAGATCGCCGGCGTGCTGCGCCGGGTCTCCGAGGAGGAGGGCATCACCATCCCCGACGCCGCCGTGGGCATGATCGCCCGCAAGGCCACCGGGAGCTTTCGCGACGCGCTGGGCACGCTCGAGCAGCTGGTCACCTACGGCGGCACGGACGTCGCGCTCGAGGACGTGCAGGACAACCTCGGGGCGGCCGACGCCACGCTGATCCTTGACGCCACCGACGCGCTCGTGGCCCACGAGCCGCGGCCGGCGCTGCTGGCCGTGCAGACGCTGGCCGACTCCGGCCGCGACTACGACCAGTTCATGCGCGACATGGCCGCCCACCTCCGGCACCTGCTGGTGGTCCAGACCCTTGGCGAGGTGCCCGACTCCTTCGCCGTGACCGCCGAGCACTCCGACCGACTGGCCACGCAGTCCGAGGCGCTGGGCCAGGGCGAGCTGCTGCGCGCCGTGGACCTGCTGGCCACCGCGCTGTCCGCCGTGCGCGAGGGCTCCGAGCCGCGCCTGCAGCTCGAGGTGGCGCTGCTGAAGGCCACCCAGCCCCAAGCCGACCAGACCGTCCAGGCGCTGATGCAGCGCATCGACCGGCTGGAGCGCGCGCTGGACGGCTCGGCGCCGCCGCCCCGGCCTGCCCCGCCCCCGCCCCGCGTCGCGCCACCGGCCCCGGTAGAGCCCGAGGCGCCCGCACCCGCAGCTGATGCTGAACCTGATGGCGGCGCCGGCCCGGCGATCGAGCGCGCGGTGCGCACCGCCACCGTTACGGCAGTGGCCGCGGCGGCCGTGGAGGCCACCGCCGAGCCCGAGGGCGACGTCCAGGTGGAGGTGGCGCCCGAGGTGGTCCCCGCGCTGGACCTACAGCGGGTCAAGGACATGTGGCCGGCGGTGGCCGAGGCGGTGCGTGAGCAGAACGCCATGGTCGCCGCGCTGGTGGGCGAGGCCGTGCCCTCGGCGCTGGAGGACCAGCGCCTGACCATCTCGTTCCCCGCCGACGCCGGCTTCCATAAGAAGAAGGCGGAGGCCAACCGCGAGCTGGTGCTGGGCGCGCTGCGTAGCCTGACCGGTACCGCGCTGGCGGTGGCCTTCGAGCTCAGCGAGACGGCGGAGGCCCCGGCCACGCTCACGCTCGGCGAGGAGGAACTGCTCCAGCGCCTCAAGCAGGACTTCGGGGCCGAGGAGGTCTTCGAGGACGACGAACCCCGACCGGAAGCCGAGGAGTCTTAAGCCTTGCCCCAGCAGCCCAACATGCAGCAGATGATGAAGCAGGTCCAGCAGATGCAGGCCGACATGGCCAAGGCCCAGGAGGAGCTCAAGCACGAGTCCGTCGAGGCCAGCGCCGGCGGCGGCATGGTGACCGTCAAGGTCAGCGGTGAGCTGGAGGTGCTGGAGCTGAGGATCGACCCGGACGCGGTCGACCCCGAGGACGTCGAACTGCTCCAGGACATGGTCCAGGCCGCCACCAACGAGGCGCTGCGCTCGGCGCAGGAGCTGGCCGCCAACAAGATGGGCGCCGTGACCGGCGGCCTGGGCGGCCCCGGCGGCGGTCTGGGCGGCCTGGGCCTGCCGGGCCTCTAGGCAACCGCCCACGGCTCTAGTCTGAGCGCGGTGTTCGCACCGCCCATCAACCGCCTGATCACCGAGCTGGCCCGGTTCCCGGGGATCGGCCAGCGCACGGCCCAGCGGCTGGCGTTCCACATCCTGCGCGCCTCGGACGAGGAGGCGTTCGCGCTGGCCGACGCCATCCGTGAGGTCAAGGAGAAGGTGGGCCAGTGCGAGGTCTGCTTCAATCTGGCCACCGAGGCCACCTGCCGCATCTGCCAGGACGACCGCCGCGACGCCCACGTGCTGTGCGTGGTCGAGGAGCCCAGCGACGTGATCCCGATCGAGCGCACCAACGAGTTCTCCGGGCGGTACCACGTCTTGGGCGGCGCGCTGTCGCCCATCGACGGCGTGGACCCCGAGGACCTGCACATGGCCGAGCTGCTGGACCGCGCGGGCCAGAACGGGGTGCGCGAGGTGGTGGTGGCCACCAACGCGACCACCACGGGGGAGGCCACGGCGCTCTACATCGCCGACGAGCTGCGCCGGAGCGCGCCGCAGGTCTCGGTGACCCGGCTGGCCAGCGGCCTGCCCGTGGGCTCGGACCTGGAGTACGCGGACGAGATCACGCTGGGCCGCGCGCTGCGCAGCCGCCGCGAGCTCTAGCGGCCGGCTAGCGCTCCTCCAGCGCCAGGCGCACGCCCAGGCCCACCAGCACGGCCCCGGTCAGCTGTTCGACCCGTCGCGCCCAGGGACCCTCGACGAACGCCCGCCGCGCCCGCGTGACCAGCCACGCCAGGGCGGTGAAGTAGGCCAGGTCCAGCGCCACGATGGTCGCGGCCATGGCCAGCGCCATCGGCAGCAGCGGCGCGCCCTCCGGCACGAACTGCGGGAACAGCGCTGCGAAGAACACACCCAGCTTGGGGTTGGCCAGGCCGGTCAGCAACCCGTCGCGCAGGTGGCCGCCGGCGGGCTCGGGGGCAGGGGTCACGTCGCGGTGGCGCAGCAGCGCCTGCAGGCCGAGCACGACCAGCACCACGGCGCCCACCAGCTTGACCACGGCGTAGGCCTCGGCGGAGGCGGCCACCACCGCCGCCACGCCCACCGCCGCCAGCACGGCCCACGCGAAGATGGCCAGCGAGTTGCCCAGGATGATCACGCGCGCCGCCCGCTGGCCGTCGCGAGCCGCGCTGCGCACCACCAGCGCGGTGCTGACGCCGGGGGTGACCGTGAGCAGGGCGGCCACGGGGATGAATGCGAGCCAGGCGTGGAGCACGCCCTGATCGTATGCCTAGCGGAGCACCCCGTAGTCGCGTTTCGCGCTCAGCACGCGCGTCACCGCCTGGTCCAGCCGGGCGGCCCTCACGCGCTTCTTGCGCACCGCGGCCAGCACCGACCGGTAGGCCGCCGCCTGCTCGGCCGGGGGCGCCGACAGGTACAGCAGGTCCGCGCCGGCCCGCACCGCCTGCACGGCGGCGCCGGCGGGCGGCTCCAGCGCGGTCACGGCGGGGTCCGTCAGGTCGCTGGTCACGGCCACCCCCTTGAAGCCCAGGCGGCCGCGGAGCAGCCCGGTGGTCACGCGGCGCGACAGGGTGGCCGGCGTGACGAAGTCGTCGTAGGCGTAGAGGCCGTTGGAGACCACGATGCCCGGCACGCCCGCCTGGATCGCGCTCTTGAACGGCACCACGTCGGATCGCTCGAGCTCGCGGCCCGACAGCCCCACGTTGGCCGGCCCCTCGCCGACCGGCTGGGAGGCCGAGCCCAGCCCGGGGAAGTGCCCGGCGGCGGCGAACAGCTTGGCCTCGCGGTAGGCCACGGTCACGCGGGCGGCGTAGCGCGACACCTCGCCGGCGTCGTCGGAGAAGGCCACCGCGCCCACGGCCGCGCCGTCGGGCGGGCCCACGTCCAGGACCGGCGCCAGCAGGCCGTCCACGCCCAGCGGCCGCAGGGCCCCGCCGGCGGCGCGCGCCTCGCGCGCGCCCGCCGCCGCGTCGTCCAGGTCGGCGGGGGCGGTGGCGGGGGCCAGGCCGGCCAGCGCGTTGAACTCGCCCCCCTGCTGTACGGCCATGACCAGCGGCGGCACCCGGGTCCTGGCGGTGACGGAGCCGGTCAGCGCGCGGAGCTGGACCGGGTCGGCGTAGTTGCCGCGCCCCAGGACCACCCCGCCCAGGTCGCGGGTGGCCACCGGCCCCAGTCGCGGCGGTAGCGGTGCCGTGCCGCGCACACCCCACAGGAACAGCTGGGCGACCTTGCGCTGGGTGCTCATGCCCCGCACCAGCGCGGGCACCGGGTCGGGGCGGCCGTCGCGGGTGGTGGCGGTGGCGTCGGTGGCGATGCCGCCGGATGGGGTGGGGGTCCCGGCGGTGCGCTCCTCGTCGCCGCCGATGAGCGCGCCGATGCCCGCGCCGAGGGCGATCAGGGCGGCCAGGCCCAGGGCGATCAGCACGCGCCGGACCAGCGGATCTCGCAAGCGGTCGCGCACCGGGCGAACGCTAACCTGCCACGGTCATGTCCAGCGCCGATCACGAGACCGTGGTGATGAAGTTCGGCGGCACGTCGGTGGCCGACGCCGAGCGCATCAAGCGCGCCGCGTCGCGGATCGCGCAGGCCGCCGACGCCGGCGCTCGCGTGGTGGCCGTGCTGTCCGCCAGGGGAAAGACCACCGACGAGCTGGTGTCCATGGCCTACGAGGTCTCCGAGCGCCCGCACCCGCGTGAGATGGACATGCTGCTTTCCACCGGCGAGCGCATCTCGTGCGCGCTGGCGGCCATGGTCATCAACGACCTGGGCCACGAGGCCATCTCGCTGACCGGCTCCCAGGCCGGCATCGTGACCGACACTTCGCACACCAAGGCGCGGATCCTGGACGTGCGCGCGGACCGCATCTCCGCCGCGCTGGACGACGGCAAGGTCGTGCTGGTGGCCGGCTTCCAGGGGGTGTCCACCGACTCCGACGTGACCACCCTGGGCCGGGGCGGCTCCGACACCACCGCCGTGGCGCTGGCCGCCGCGCTGGAGGCCGACGTGTGCGAGATCTACACCGACGTGGCCGGCGTGTTCAGTGCCGACCCGCGGATCGTGCCCGACGCGCGCAAGCTCAGCGTGGTCTCGTTCGAGGAGATGCTGGAGATGTCGGCGTCGGGCGCCGGGGTGCTGCAGCTGCGCTCCGTCGAGTACGCCCGCAACCACAACCTGCCCATCCACTGCCGGTCCAGCTTCGACGATGCACCCGGTACCTTCGTACAGTCCGAGGACGTCACCATGGAACGACCACTAGTCACCGCCATCACCCACTCCACCGACGAGGCGCGGATCACGCTGACGAAGCTGCCCGACAAGCCCGGCATCGCCGGCCGGGTGCTCACGGTGCTGGCCGACAGCAACATGAACGTGGACATGATCATCCAGAACGAGCCGGAGTCCGACCAGCGCGCGGACATGTCGTTCACCGTGCCCCGCGACGATTTGCCCACGGCCATCGACGCGCTCGAGGCGGTACGCGAGGAGCTGGGCATCGAGGCGGTGAGCAGCGACCCCGACATGGCCAAGGTGTCCGTGGTGGGCGCCGGGATGAAGAGCCACCCGGGCGTTGCCGCCAAGACCTTCAGCGTGCTGGGCCAGGCGGGCGTGAACATCGAGATGATCTCCACCTCGCCGATCAAGATCTCGTGCGTGATCCGCGAGGAGCACGTGAAGACGGCCGTGCTGGAACTGCACGCGGCGTTCGAGCTGGGCGACGGCACGATCCACCGCGAGGACGTCCGGGGCGACCACCGGCCGGTGGTGAGCTGACGTGCGCCTCGCGGTCGTAGGCGCCACCGGCGCCGTCGGGTCCACGATCCTCGGCGTCCTGCGCGAGCGCGGGTTCCCCGCCGACGAGGTCGTGGCGCTGGCCTCCGCCCGCTCAGCCGGCCGCAGCATCGACTGGGGCGACCAGACACTGACCGTGCAGGAGCTCACCGACGACTCGCTCCAGGGCTTCGACCTGGCGCTGTTCTCGGCCGGCGGCTCGATCAGCGAGGCGTGGGCGCGGAAGTTCGCCGACGCCGGCGCGGTGGTGGTGGACAACTCCTCCTACTGGCGCATGCACGACGACGTGCCGCTGGTGGTGGCCGGGGTCAACCCGGACGCGGTCCAGGACCACAACGGCATCGTGGCCAACCCCAACTGCACCACGATGCAGGCGATGATGCCGCTGAAGCCGATCCTGGACACCGTGGGCATCGAGCGCATCATCCTGTCCAGCTACCAGGCCGTCTCCGGTACCGGGCAGAAGGCCGTCGAGGAGCTGCACGACCAGGCCCGCGCCGTGATCGAGGCCCAGGAGCTGCCGGCACCCGCGGTCTACCCGCACCAGATCGCCTTCAACGTG
>DASQLM010000365.1:0-6756 GCA_035630015.1 Thermoleophilaceae bacterium
TCGGCGGCCCCAGCCTGCCTTCGGACCCGAAGCTCGCCGTGGTGGCGTCCAGCCGCTCACTGGCCGGGCGCCGATTCGTGGTCACCGGCCGTCGCGGCCGTGTGGTCATGCGCGGCCGCCTGAAACGAGCCGCCGGGTCCGCGGCGCCGTGGGGCGGCGCCGCGATCGCCAACCTGACCAGGGTGCGCCGATCGGGCAGTTACCGCGTGAAGGTCGGCAGGCTGCGCTCGCGGCCGTGGGTGGTCAGCCGCGGGGCGTACGCGCCGCTGCTGTCCCGGCTGACCCGGATCTACAAGGCCAACAGCGACGGCCGTGAGCCGTCCAGCGTGTTCGGCCCCGCGCACCTGCGCGACGCGCTGATCGCCGCGGGCCCGTTCGCCGGGCAGCGCTTCGACCTGACCGGCGGCTGGCGCGACGCCGGCGACAACCTCAAGTTCACCCAGACCACCGGCCTGTCCGTGGCGGCCCTGAACTACGCGGCCCGCCTGGCGCCGGCGCGGGCGGCTGAGCTGCGCGCCACCAGCGACGTGGGCGTGCGCTGGCTGCTGAAAACCCACCCCGCTCCAGGGCTGTTCGTGGCCCAGGTCGGCGACCAGCGTGACCACGAGCAGAGCTTCCGCGACCCCGCGCGCGACGACGCCCTCAACGGCCCCGGCCAGGGCGACCGCCCCGCCTATCCCTCCACGGCTGCTCCGGCCGCCGGGCTGGCCGCGGCCGGCCTGGCGCTGGCTGCCGAGCGCACCGGCGGCGGGACGCGCGACCAGCTTCTGGCCTCCGCGCGCGACTGGTACGCGGCCGGCAAGGCCAACATGGGCCCGGTGGGCGCGCCGGGCGGCTTCTACGACGACCGTACCGGCGCCGACAACATGGCCGTGGGCGCCGCGGCCCTGTGGCGCGCCACCGGCGACGACTCCTTCCAGGCCGACGCCGGGACGTTCCTGGGCGCCTCCCAGTTCCAGAGCGGCGTGGACTCGTTCGAGGTCGCCGGCCTGGCCGCGGCGGACCTGTGCGGCGTCCTGGGCGCCAAGCCCGCCACCAGCCCGGCCGTGCGCAGCGTGGCCTGCAACGGCCTGCGCCAGGCGGCCCAGGCCGCGCGCGAGCGCTACCGCATCACCGCCTTCGGCAGCCCGGGCGCCTTCAGCTTCGGCTGGGTGCAGGACAACGGCGGATCCGGCGCCATGGCCACGCTGGCCGCAAAGGCCCGGCTGCTGCGGGGCGGACGCACCATCGGCGCGGGCGCCCGCGACTACCTGCTGGGGCGCAACCCGTGGGGACAGAGCTTCGTGGTCGGCCCCTCGCGCCGCGAGGCGGGCGCACCACACCACTCCGCCTACCTGAAGGGCAACCCGCGCCGGCTGCTCAACGGCGCGGTGGTGGGCGGCCCCGCCAGTGCCCAGGCGCTCAAGGACTCGAACATGACCGTGAAGCGCAGCCGGTTCTCGCGCTTCAACTCGTCCGCCGCCATCTACGAGGACCGCCGTGACGACTACGTGACGTCCGAGGTCGGCCTGGCCTACTCCTCGTACGCGATCCTTCTGGTCGCGGCCCTGGGCCCCTAGCCCGCTAGGCCGAGGCCGACACCACCACGGCGCCGACCACCGAGGCCACGCCGATCGCGCCGGCCAACACCAGGCCGGCCGCCTCGGGCAAGCGCACCCGCTCGCGCAGGCCGACCATCACGAACCCGGCCAGCGCGCCGCCGACCAGGCCGCCGATGTGGCCGCCGATCGAGATGTTGGGGATCGTGAAGGTGATCAGCAGGTTCAGGCCGATCCACAGGCCCAGGCCGCTCTCTATCGGGTTGATCCCGCGGGCCTGCATGACCACCACGGCCGCGCCCATCAGGCCGAAGATCGCGCCCGAGGCGCCCACCGTAAGCCCGTCGGGCTCCAGCAGCAGCGCCCCGAAGGCGCCGGCCAGCAGCGACACGGCGTACAGGATCGCGAACTGGAGCTTGCCGATCGCGGGCTCGAGCAGCCCGCCGAGGATGTACAGGCCCAGCATGTTGAACAGCAGGTGGAACAGGCCGGCGTGCAGGAAGCCCGAGGTCACCAGCCGCCAGTACTCGCCCTGCTCGATGTGGAAGCGCGACAGCCCGCCGTCGTTGAGCAGCGAGCCCCCGCCGGCGTCGGCCGCGCCGCCGCCGCTGAACAGGGTGCCCAGGGCGACGACCACGTTCACGGCGATCAGCGCATAGGTCAGCGTGGGCTCCGACTGGATCGAGGCGGCCGTGCGCACCTTGGTCTTCTGGCCCGCGCAGTCGGGGCAGCGCATGCCCACCGAGGTGGAGGTCATGCAGTCGGGGCAGATCGGGTTCCCGCAGTTCGAGCAGGACACGCCGGTCTCCCTGCCGGGATGGCGGTAACACGTCGGCATCGGGACGCAGGGTAGTTGGCGCGCGCTGTGGGCTAGAGCTTCACGGTGACCAGCGGCGGGCCGCTGGGCGCGCGCGCCCCGCCGGCCGGCTCACGGGTGACCATCACGGCATCGGCGCCGTCCAGGTCGTCGACGGCGGTCAGGCCGTCGCCCTGGTCGCTGACGCTGAACATGGCCTTGGGGATGACCTCGCCGTCCCGCTGGAGCCACACCTGGTAGGTCTCGTTGGCACGCAGCTTGGGCATGCCGTGGACCCGCAGGGTGCCGCCGGCCTTGTCGTTGCCGCCGATCACCAGGTTGCCGCTGCCGCTGGCGACCCGGGTGCCGTCGAAGGCGGCGTCCACCGAGCGCTCTTCGCCGTCGGTGACCTGGCTGAGTCCGAACCCGCCCGCCACGCCGACCAGCAGGAGCACGGCGGCGGTGGCCGAGGCCACCCGCGGCCGCAGCGCCGGGACCCGCGAGAAGCGCTCGCGCAGGCGGGCACCCAGGGAGGGTGCCGGCTGCTGCTCGCGCACGTCGGACTCGACCTCGGCCATGATCGTGGCCTTCAGCCCCGCCGGGGCGGACAGCGGCTCCACCGACCGCGGCAGCGCATCGACGGCGAACTGCAGCCGGTCGACCTCGTCGCGGCAGACGTGGCACTCGCGCAGGTGGCGCACGAAGCGGGTGTGCTCCTCGTCGGAGAGGGCGCGCAGCACGTAGGCGGCGGTGTCCTCCTCCCACATCTCGTGGCGCTCGACGCTCATGCCGGCTCCCCCACCAGCGTCCGGCGCAGCTTCTCCAGGCCCAGCCGCATCCGGCCCTTGACCGTGCCGATCGGCATGTCCAGCTGATCGGCGATCTGGCTGTGCGAGAAGCCGCCGAAGTAGGCAAGCTCGATCACCCGGCACTGCTCGTCGGGCAGGTCCTCCAGGGCGGCCCGCACGGTGCGCGCCTCGTCGCGGCGGGCCACCTCGACGTCGGTCCTCTCGCGGGCCTCGAAGCGCTCCTCGATGCCTTCCGCGCTGGCGCGGCGCTTGTCGTGCACAGTGTTGCGCCGGAGCGCGTCGATGGCGCGGTGGTGCACGATCCCCAGGACCCAGGTGCGCACACTGCCGCGCTCGGGCTGGTAGCGCAGCTTGCTGCGCCAGATGGACAGGAAGGCCTCCTGGGAGACGTCCTCGGCCACGGTGCGGTTGCCCACCATCCGGTACGCCAGCGAGAAGGCGGGGCCGGAGTGACGGTCGTAGAAGAGCTCGAACGCCCGCGGGTCGCTCTCCTGCACCAGGTGCATGATCTCCTCGTCGGCGAGGTTTGCCATGTCCTCAGGCGGAGTCACGTCGTATGGGGTACAACGCAAACGCCGGGGGATCGGATCATCGACCGATCCCGGATGGCGTGATCAGCGACCCAGTCGTGAGCGCAGGTCCGAGGAGACCTCGCGCAGGCCGTGCTCGAGCGCGTGCAGTGGATCGGACGACCGGTTGCGGCGGCGCTGGCGCCGGGCGCTGAGCACCACCAGGCCGGTGGCCGCGGCCCCGCCCGCCACCACGGCGGCCACCGTCGGGCCCCAGTTGCGCGGGTCGCTCATCGACGACAGCTCCCAGTCGGCCAGCTCCTCGACCGCCAGGTCGGTGATCTCGGACAGCGTCTGCTGCAGGCGGTCGCTGAGCGCCTCGGAGGGCTCCACCGGCACCAGCGCGGAGCGCAGCAGCGCCTCGACCTCGCTCATCTCAGCCATTGGTGGTCTCCTCCTCCTTCAGCCCCTGCTCGAGCTGCCTGATGGCTCTGTGGATCAACACCTTCGTCGCTCCCTCGGACCGGTCCAGGGCCCGGGCGATCTCCCTGTTGTCCATGCCCAGGGCGAAGCGCATGATCAGCGCCTCCCGGCGATCGTCGGGCAGGGCCTGGACCCCGGCCAGCACGTCCTTGAGCTCCTGGCGCCCCTCGACAAGCTCCTCGGTGTCGTGCGGGGCGGACACGATGGCCGCGTCCTCGAGCTGGGTCTGCGGGCGGCGGGAGCGGTCGCGGTAGTAGTTGGCCGCCAGGTTGTGGGCGATCCGGATGAGCCAGGGCCGCAGCGGCCGCCCGTTCGACTCGCGTTGCGCGCGCTCGAAATGGCGGTAGGCCTGCAGGAAGGTCTGCTCGGTGAGGTCCTCCGCGTCGTGGTGATTGCCCACCCGGTAATACGAGTAGGAGTACACGTCCCGCAGGTGGGCGCGATAAAGCTCTGTGAAGTCGCTGTCCAGCCGCCGCTTGTCTGCATCATCGCCCACCCATCGGAGCCTACGCGCACCCGCGCCTAGGCCACGGCGTGCTCGACCGGTTCCTCCACCTCGGCCGGCTCGGGCATCGGCCCGCCGAGCCAGGCCCACTGGAGCTCGACGCAGGGCCAGATGCGCGCGGTGACCTCGTTGGCCAGGTGCTTGGACGGGTCCTCCACGCGCGGGTAGGTCAGGGGCGGGCCGAAGCGCATGTCCACCCGCATGGGGCGGAAGACGTAGCCCCGGCGGACGCGCTCGGTGCCCTTGACGGCGATCGGCACGATGGGTGCGCCGCTCTGCAGGGCCAGCCGGCCCACGCCGCGCTTGGGCGCGTGCAGCGGGCCGGAGCGGTGGCGGGTGCCCTCGGGGAAGATCATCACGGTCTCACCCCGCTCCAGCAACGCCAGCGCCGTGTCCATCGACTCCTCGTCGGACTCGCCGCGCTTGACCGGGAACGCGCCGAGACAGTTCAGGATCCAGCCGGCGATGCGGCGGTCGAAGAGCTCGCGCTTGGCCACGAAGTAGATCGGCTGCTTGACCGCGCAGCCGATCACGAACGGGTCCAGGAAGCTGCGGTGGTTGGCGGCCAGGATCACCGGGCCCTCGGTGGGAACGTGCTCGCGGCCGGTGCGGCGCAGGCGGAGGAAGACCAGCAGGAACGGCTTGAGCACCATGCGCACGGGCCAGTACACCCACGGGTTCACGCCCCGCTCGCGGATGCGGCGATGGTGCAGTGAAAGCTCCTCGTTCCCGACTTGCGCCATGTCGTGGTCTACCCGGAATGCGGCGGCGCGTTACGCTGCGCCGATGGTCGATTTCAAGCGCAGCCTGAACGGGGCTCTGGCAGGGGCCGTGGCCGCCGCGGCATGGGCCGCACAGCAGCCCGCGGACAAGCGGGCATTCGCCAGTAGCTACGACGATGTCGAGCTGCTGGGCAAGGCCTTGACGCGGGGCGAGGCCTGGCCCGCGGCCGGGCTGGCGCTGCACGTGGCCAACGGCGCCGCGTTCGGCGCGACCTACAGCGCCCTGCGCCCGTTTCTGCCGGGCCCGCTGCTGGGCCGCGCGGTGACCATGGCCCTGATCGAGCACGTCGCGCTGTGGCCGCTGGGCCGGCTGGTGGACAGCCACCATCCCGCGCGCAAGGAGCTGACCCCGCTGGGGGCCAACAGCCGGGCGTTCGCCCAGGCCACCTGGCGCCACCTGGTGTTCGGCGTGGTGCTCGGCGAGCTGGAGCGGCGCCTGAACCCGGAGGGCGAGGACGAGCCGCCGGAGATCCCGGTGTCCTCCAACGGCCACGGGAACATCGAGCTGGCCGTCGGCGCCGGCGACGCCGCCTCATAGACTCAGCCGCTCCGGCCGGAGTAGCTCAGCTGGTAGAGCAACGCTCTTGTAAAGCGTAGGTCGCCGGTTCGAGTCCGGCCTCCGGCTTGGCCAGGGTGACGGCTTTGGCGCGCGCCCCTACGCGCGCCGCGCCGTCATGTCAGCGTCGTGGTGCGGCCCTGCCGCCTCCGAAACGGCCTCCCAGCCCGAACCCTCCGCTGGGGATACCCGCCAGCAGGACCAGGATCGCGGCGATGATGCCGACGATCGACGGAAGCCCAAGCGCCAGGCACAGCGCGTAGACCACTGCGGCCACGATGATCGTGATGATCAGTCCGATGATGCTCATGTGTTCTCCTCTCTCTCGTCGGCCGTGTGGCCGACTCGGAGGGGGTACCCGGCGCCCCTAGGCCGGAACCGCGCGCGAGTCCAGGTGCGAGCCGACCTTGCGCTTGACGCGCTGGAGGGCGTTGTCGACCGTCTTGGTGTCGCAGTCCAGGCGCTCGCCGATGACCTCGTACGAGTAGCCGTCCAGGTACAGGGAGAGGACCGAGCTCTCGAGCTCGGACAGCACGCTGGACAGGCACGCGACCAGGCTCTTGAGCTCCTCGCTGGAGATCACCTGGTTCACCGGGTCGTGCACCGACGGGCCGGGCAACAGCTCGTCCAGGGTCGGATCGCCGTCGCCGCCGGAGGCCGCGGGCGTCTGCGAGAACGAGACGTACTCGTTCAGCGGCGTGTGCTTGTTGCGGGTGGACGTCTTCACCGCCGTGATGATCTGCCGGGTGATGCACAGCTCCGCGAAGTTGCGGAAGCT
>DASQLM010000366.1:0-2483 GCA_035630015.1 Thermoleophilaceae bacterium
CTCCGGCGGCCGGATGCTGCTGGGCATCGGCTCCTCCGGCCCCCAGGTGGCCGAGGGCTGGCACGGCCAGCCGTTCGCCCGCCAGCTGCAGCGCACGCGCGAGTACGTGGGCATCGTGCGCAAGGCGCTGGCCCGCGAGCGGCTGGAGTGGGACGGCCAGGAGTACACCCTGCCCCTGCCCGACGGCCCCGGCAAGGCGCTGAAGCTGATGATCAGCCCGGTCCAGAACCGGATCCCCATCTACATCGCCGCGATCGGGCCCAAGAACACCCAGCTGACCGGCGAGATCGCCGATGGCTGGCTGCCCACGTTCTTCAGCCCCGAGCACGTCAGCGACTCGCGCGCGCTGCTGCAGGAGGGCGCGGACCGCGCGGCCGACGGCAAGCGGATCGACGACTCGTTCGACATCGCGCCGGTGGTCAACGTCTCGATCGACGACGACCTGGACCGCGCCCGCGACTCGATGCGCCCGGTCCTGGCCCTGTACGTGGGCGGCATGGGCTCGCGCGAGAAGAACTTCTACAACGCGATCGTGCAGCGGTACGGCTTCGAGGACGCCGCCAAGGAGGTCCAGGACCTGTATCTGGACGGCAAGAAGGACGAGGCCGCGGCCGCCCTGCCCGTGGAGCTGATCGACATGGTCTCGCTGTGCGGCCCCAAGGACCGGGTGGCCGAGCGGCTGGAGGTCTACCGCGACGCCGGCGTGGGCACGCTGATCTGCGCGCCGATGGCGTTCGACTTCGACTCGCGCCGCCAGATGGTCCACGACCTGGCCGAGATGGCCGCCTGAAACCGCAGCGCCTCCTTCTTACCGCCTTCGGCGACCCGGGGCACGCGTTCCCGGCCATCGCCCTGGGGCGCGAGCTGGCGGCCCGCGGCCACGAGGTGTGCCTGGAGACCTGGGACCGCTGGCAGGAGGACGTGGAGCGCGAGGGCATGGCGTTCGCGCCCGCGCCCGAGTACGAGGTGTGGCCCCGGCCCGGGCTGACGCCCTACCAGGCCGCCGTGCGGGCCGCGGGCGAGACGGCGGCACTGATCGAGCGCACCGACCCCGCGGTGGTGGTGGCCGACATCCTGACCGTGGCCGGCGGCCTGGCGGCGCAGATGACCGGCCGGCGCTGGGCCACGCTGATCCCACACGTCTACCCCGTGACCGAGTCGGGCATGGCCCCCTACTCCTCGGGCGCGCGGATCCCGCGCACCCGGGCGGGCACCGCGTTCTGGAGCCTGTTCGACCGCGCGCTGGTCCGGGGGGCCGAGCGCGGCCGCCGGGAGCTGAACGG
Organism: Thermoleophilaceae bacterium; assembly: GCA_035630015.1. Classification (GTDB taxonomy): domain Bacteria; phylum Actinomycetota; class Thermoleophilia; order Solirubrobacterales; family Thermoleophilaceae; genus JAAYBF01. The sequence goes on from DASQLM010000366.1 coordinate 1,284, forward strand.
CGCCCGCGAGCGCGTGGGGCTCGGGCCGCTGGAGCACATCCACGGCGGCATCTCGCCCCAGCTGGCGCTGGTGGGCACGTTCCCGCAGCTCGAGTACCCCCGGCACGAGGTCTCCCCCGCCCTGCGCGTGACCGGGCCGCTGCTGTGGGAGCGCCCGGCCGAGGCCGCCGAGCCGCCCCCGGGCGACGAGCCGCTGGTGCTGGTGGCGCCCAGCACCTCCCAGGACCCCGACCAGCGCATGGTCCGGGCCGCGCTGGCCGGCCTGGCCGCCGAGCCGGTACGGGTCCTGGCCACGCTGAACCACCGCCCCTCCCCCGTGCCACTCGACGTGCCCGCGAACGCCCGTGTGGTCGACTGGCTGTCCTATGCGCGCACCATGCCGCTGTGCGACGCGGTGGTCTGCCACGCCGGCCACGGCACCGTGGTCAGGGCGCTGGCCTCGGGAGTGCCGGTCGTGGGCTGCCCCTCGGCCGGCGACATGGCCGAGAACGCCGCCCGGCTGGCGTGGTCGGGCTGTGGCGTCTCGCTGCCGCGCCGGTTCGTGACCCCGCGCGGGGTGCGCACCGCGGTGCGCAAGCTGCTGGCCGACCCGGGCTACGCGCAGCGCGCGGGCGAGCTGGGCGCCTGGGCGGCCCGCCACGACGGGGCGGCGCTTGCGGCCGACGCGGTGGAGGAGCTGGCGCTCGCGCGAACGGGCGACCGCGACTAGGTTGGCGCCGACCTAGCGGCCAGGAGAGGAACGGAATGGAGTCTCGAGTCCTTGCAGGGGTATGCGGAGCCGTCGTCTTGGCACTGGCGGGATGCGGCGACAGCGACGACAGCAGCGGCGAGAAGAGCTCGGGAGGCTCGGAGGCATCCTCCGAGCCCAAGGCCGCCTCGCACGCCACGGTCCTCGAGTGCCTGAAGGGCGAAGGCCTGGAGGCCGAGGACCAGACCAACTCATCGGGCAAGAAGATCGGCATCGACTACCCGGCGGGCCGGCTGGTGATCTCGTTCCAGCAGTCCGCCGAGGAGGCCGAGACCTACGCGAGCGTCGCCAAGACCAACGGCGAGGGGACGATCGTCATGGGCAAGGTCGTGGCCACGATTCCCGTCGACCCGGGCGCCCAGTCAGCCGAGGACACCATCAAGGGCTGCCTCTGAGCTTCGCCCGCCGCTCGCTGCCCTGCGCGGATCGGGTTATCGTGAATTCGTGCCCCT
>DASQLM010000367.1:0-2296 GCA_035630015.1 Thermoleophilaceae bacterium
ATCCTGGATGAACTCGCCGTCGATCTTCAGGTAGTCGAAGGCCAGGTGCTTGAGGTAGTAGAAGGACGCGAACCCGGCACCGAAGTCGTCGATGGCGAACTCGCAGCCCAGCTCGCGCACCGACACGGCGAAGTCCTTCGCCCGCTCGACGTTCACGATCGCCGCCGTCTCGGTCATCTCGAACACCAGCCCGGCGGGGTCGACCCCGGCCTCGGCCAGCCAGCCGGCGATGGCGGCAGGCAACTCGGGGTCGGTCACCGACTTGGCGGACAGGTTGACCTCGAGCACCGTTGGGCGGCCCGCCCGCTCCAGCTCGGCGAGCAGCTCGATGGCGCGCCGTACCACCCAGCGGTCGATCTCCTGGATCAGGTCGAACCGCTCGGCCAGGTGCAGGAAGTTGCCGGGCGCGATCAGGCTGCCGTCGTCGGCCACCATGCGCAGCAGCAGTTCCTCGCGGGGCCGGGCGTCCCCGTTCAGGGACAGGATCCTCTGGCCGTGCAGCACGAACAGGTCCTCGGCCAGGGCGTGCCGGATTCGTTCCACCCACTCCAGGCGTCCCGCCATCTGCGCGTCGCGGCCCTCCACCGAGAACACCACCGCGCCGTCGCGTCCGGCCTCCTTGGCGTCGTACATCGCGATGTCCGCCTCGGCCAGCAGTTCCTCGGGTGACACCGGTCCGGCGCCCGCCCCGAACAGCGCGATCCCCGCGCTCGCGGTCGTGCCCGTGCGCCCGTGGGCGCTCGTGACCGTGGCCTCCCGGCGCAGGGCGACCAGGAGGTCCGCGGCCACCCGCTCGGCCTCGGCCTGGTCGGCGTGGGGCAGGATCACGGCGAACTCGTCGCCGCCCAGCCGCGCCAGCGTGTCGCTGTCGCGCAGGCGCGCGGACAGCACGGACCCGGCGCGGCGGATCAGCTCGTCGCCGACCGAGTGGCCCAGCGAGTCGTTGGTGTACTTGAAGTGGTCCAGGTCAAGTGAGATCACCGCGCCTGCCCGGTCGTAGCGTTCGGCGGCCGACAGCTCCCGCGTTAGCGCGGCGTCGAACCCGCGGCGGTTGAAGAGGTCGGTCAGCGGGTCGTGGTCGGCCAGGTGCTTGAGCTGGCGCTCCACGTCCTTGCGCTCGGACACGTCCTGGAGCTGGACGAGCCGGTGGGTCGGCCGTCCGTCCTCGTCGCGCACCACCGATGCGCTCAGCAGCACCCAGACCGGCTCGCCGCCGGGCCCCACGAGGCGTTGCTCGCTCTGGACCAGGCTCTGGTCGTGCCCGGACTCCAGCGACCGGCCGGCCGACACCGGCGCGGCGGCGTCCTCGGGCGGGAGCAGGTCGGACATGCGGCCGGCCAGCAGGTCGTCGCGGTTGCGGCCGGTCAGGGCGCAGAGTGCGTCGTTGACGTCCAGCATCCGGCCGTCGGCCACGCCCACCAGCGCCATGCCCACGCCGGAGTCCTCGAAGGCGCGCCGGAAGCGCTCCTCGGCGGCGTGGCGGTCGCCCTCGGTGCGGCGCTGGCGCCGCCCCAGCGCCACCAGCAGAGCGCCGACCAGTCCGCTCAGGGCCAGCCCGCCGAACAGGATCAGCAGCGGCAGCGCGACGCTGGCGTGGGTGGGGGTCTGCACGCGCACGACCCAGGAGCGGCCGGCGGCGTCGACCGGGCGGTCCACCGCGTCGTCCAGCCGGCCCGCGGGGCCGAAGATGCGCCTGCCCTCGTCCAGGATCTGGATGACGGTGCCCTCGGGCCGCAGCGCCTGCACGTCCAGGCCGAACTGGCGGGTCTCGAACGAGCCGGCCACCAGCGCCTTGGTGGCGTCGCGGCGCTCGGGTGCGGTCGACAGCGGCGCGCCCTGGCGGTAGATCGGCAGGAAGAGCATCATCCCGGGGTGGCCGGACTCGCTCAGGGTCACCGGCTCGGTGGCCTGGGGCCGGCCCGTCTCGCGCGCCACGGTCAGCGCCCGGCTCGTGACCGGGTCGGCGGCCAGGTCGAGCCCGATCGGCAGCTCGCGGCCCAGCCGCGTGTAGCGGTAGGACACGGGGAAGTAGTCCTCGCGCGCCGGCGCGCGGCGGAGCCGCCGTCCCACGCGCTCGCGAATAGGGCGGCTGCCGGGCGAGCGCTCGAACGACTGCCGCAGCGGCCCGGGCACCCGCTGGACCAGCAGCGTCGTGCCCACCGGCGAGTCGGGCAGCAGGTTGCCCGCGAACCGGTCGAACTCGCGTCCGGTGACCCGCTGGGAGGAGGCGAAGAAGGTCTGGATCGTGGCCAGCCCGTCCACGGTCGTGTCGAACTGGCGGCGCATGTCGGCCGCG
>DASQLM010000368.1:0-4781 GCA_035630015.1 Thermoleophilaceae bacterium
CGCCGCATCTACCAGCAGCGCGTGGGCCGCGTGACCCGGCGCCAGCCGGGCAAGGAGGCGGGCATCGTCGTGGACTTCGTGCACCCGGCCACCACCAACGACGACCCGGTGGTCACGCTGCACTCGCTGCTGGACCGCGACGTCTACCGCGGCGGCGCCATCGTCGTGGGCCCGGTCCGCCGCGGCCGCGGCCGGCGCCTGCGCGTCGAGCGCCGCGTCCTGCCGGTCACCTCCTCCGAGGAGCGGCGCGCGCAGGTGTTCGAGCGCGAGCTGTGGCGGATCGCCGTCGAGCACCTCAGCTGGGGCGAGCAGCACGCCTGGGCCGCGCTGGCGGGCGCCCGCGTGTCCTCGAACAACTGGCGCCGGGCGAAGGCGATGCTGCACTTCGACAACACCGGCGAGCTGCGCCGCCGCTACCTGATCACCTGCCTGCAGCGCAACCGCAACACCCAGCTGCGCCTCCGCGCGCTGACCGAGGTCGGCCAGCTCAAGGACCCGGAGGCCTTCGACGAGGCCGTCGAGCTGGTGGGCGGCTGGTCGCGCGACGAGCGCCGCGAGGGCGTGAAGGTGCTGCTGCAGGCCATGGCCGAGAAGCCCATCGGCCGCCGCGACCAGGCGGCGCGCTGGATCTGGCACCTGGCCGAGTTCTCACGCGAGGTGCACGAGGAGTACGCCGTGTCGCGCTGGCCCGAGACCAAGCGCCTGCTGGGCCTGCTGGTCAACTCCTCGGGCGGCGCCCACGCGCGCAACGCGCGCCGGCTGGTGCAGGCCTCCAAGAAGCAGGACCGGCGTCTGTCGGCCGCCCTGCTGGCCGCCGCGCTGGCCCACACCCCCGAGGCCCAGCAGGTGCTGGACGGGGCGCGGATGCGCATGGCGCGCAAGCCCAGCGCGCTGGCCCGCGAGCTGCTGAAGAACTTCCCCAAGGGCCGTCGCAGGCGCGGCGGACGCCGCCGCCGCGGTCGCGGCAAGGGCGGCGGTGGAGGCGACGGCGGGGGCGCCGAGGTGGACGCCCAGGCCACGCAGAACGCCGAGAAGCAGGACGACAAGCAGGGCGCGAAGAACCGCCAGCGCGACGCGGCCTGACCGGCCCGTCAGCCGACGGGGCCCAGGTGGACCTCGCCGGCGTCCAGCGCCACACGGCCGTCCGCCGTGTCCACCAGCAGCGCCCCCGACTCGTCCACGCCCGCCGCGGTGCCCTGGCCCCCGTCCCAGCTGATCCGGCGGCCCAGCAGCGCATCGCGCGTGCGCCAGGCCTCGAGCGCGTCCTCGCTCGCCAGCCGGTGGTCGAGCCGCTCCAGCAGCGCGGCCAGCACCTGCTCGACCCCCCTGCCGTCGTCCAGCGCGGTGGCGTTCAGCTCGGGCGGGAACTCGACGGGCAGCACGTTGAGGCCGATGCCCAGCACCGCCCACTCTTCCTGTGGGCGTCCCTCGACCAGGATCCCGCAGGCCTTGCGGCCGCCGATCAACACGTCGTTCGGCCACTTGATGGCCGCCTCGGGCCCGCACACCTCGGCCACGGCGACCGCCGCCCGCAGGGACAGGAGCGGGTCCCCGGGCCGCACGACCACCGACATCAGGACCGACGACCCGGGCGGGGCCACCCAGGTCCGGTCCGACCGCCCGCGCCCGGCAGTCTGGTGACCCGCCGTCACCAGCGTGCCGTGGGGGGCGCCGCCGGCCGCGAGCTCGCGGGCCAGGACGTTCGTGGAGCCGGCCTCGCGGTGATGCGCCCGCGGCAGGCCGATCATCGCGGGCGCAGCCGGACCTCGGTGTCGCGCTCCAGCTGCAGCCGGTCAGCGGCCGTGCCGCGGTTCACCGCCAGCGCCATCCGCCGGTGCGCGTCCTCGTAGACGATCAGCTGGCCCGCCGGCACGTCGGCGAACGTGGACGTGAAGGTGGCGGTGCGCGTGCCCTCGGGCGTGGTCACCTCCACGCTGCCGCCGAGCGTCAGCCCGGCGGACACGATGTGGCCGTGGCCGGCGTTCAGCGTCGCGTTGCCGAAGCCGTCCACGTACAGCACGCGCGTGACCAGGGTGTCGCCCACCTGCTCGGGCCACAGCGGCTCCACCTGCTGGAGCGCATCGGGCTCCAGCGGCGTGCCGGCCTCCTCGAGCGGCTCGCCCGCCGCGATGTGCGCGGCCACGGGGGCGAACACGTCGCGCCCGTGGAAGGTCGCCGACACCGGCTCCAGCCGGTGCGGGGACAGGGTGATGTCCACGGCGGTGTCCACGCCCCCGGCCGTGCGCCACGCCAGCGACAGCAGGCCGTTGTCGGGGCCCACGAGCACGTTGCCGTCGTGGCACTGCACCGCGATCCCCCGCCGCTCGGTGCCCACCTGGGGATCGACCACGGCCATGTGGACGCCGACCGGCAGGTAGGGCAGGGCGTCGTGCAGGACGATGGCGCCGCGGCGGACGTCGAAGCGGGGGATGCCGTGGGTCACGTCGATGATCCGCACGTCCGGGGCGATGCTGGCGATCACGCCGTGGCAGATGCCGGCGAAGTCGTCCTCGTTGCCGTAGTCGGTGACCAGCGAGACGATCATCCGGCCGCATCCTCCACGAGCGCCTCGACCAGCCCGTCGATGTCGTGTCGCGAGGCCTCCACCTGCACCTCGAGCCCGTGCTCGCGCGCGGTCTGGCTGGTCACCGGGCCGATCGACACGAGCCGCGCGCCGTCCGGGAACGAGCCCGCGGCCTCCATCAGGAACCGGACCGTGGACGACGAGGTGAAGGTCACGTAGTCCGCGCCCTCGAGGGCGGAGCGGCGGGCGTCGTCCAGCGGCTCGGCGACGGTGTCGTAGAGGGGCACCACGTCCACCTGCGCGCCGCGCTCGGCCAGCGCGTCGGGCAGCACGTCACGCGCCTCCGCCGCCCGCGCGACCATGACCCGTTCCCCCTCCACCGGCGTGTCCTTCAGCGCCTCGACCAGCGATTCGGCGATGGACCGCGGCGGCACCACGTCGGCGCGGATGCCGTGGGCCGCCAGGTCGCCCGCCGTGCCGGGGCCGATCGCGGCCACGGTCACGCCGGCCAGCGCGCGGGCGTCCTGGCCGTGCTCGGCCAGCCCGTCCATCAGCAGCGATGCGCCGTTGGGGCTGGTCACGCACACCAGCGCATACTCGCCCACCCGGGCGAGCTCTGACGGCACGGGCCGTGGCTCGATACGGATCGCGGGCGTCTCCACGACGTCGGCGCCAAGGGACCGCAGCCGGTCCGCAAGCGTGCTCGCCTGCGCCCGGGCGCGGGTGACGGCGACGCTGCGGCCGTGCAGCGGCCGGCGCTCCAGCCAGGCCAGCGTGTCGCGCAGGCCGGCCGAGTGGCCGATCACCGTGATCGCGGGCGCCTTGATGCCACGCGCCTCGACCTCGGCCGCGATCCCCTCCAGCGGTGCCGTGGCCGTGCGCTGGTCGGGGAGCGTGCCGCGGCGGACCACGGCCACGGGCTGGTCCGCCGGCCGCCCCGCGGCGATCAGCCGCTCGGCGATCAGCGGCAGGTTCTTCACGCCCATGTACAGCACCAGCGTGCCCGGGAAGGCGGCCAGCGCGTCCCAGTCCAGGTCGCTCTCGTCCTTGCCCGGGTGCTCGTGGCCGGTGACGAAGGCCACCGCCGCCGCGGTGTCGCGGTGGGTCACCGGGATGCCCGCGTAGGCCGGGGCGGCCACCCCGGCGGTCACGCCGGGCACGACCTCGAACGGCACGCCCGCGGCGGCCAGCTCCTCGGCCTCCTCGCCGCCACGACCGAACACGAACGGGTCGCCGCCCTTCAGGCGCACGACGCTCTTGCCGGCGCCCCCCAGCTCCACGAGCTTCGCGTTGATGTCCTCCTGGCTCATGGCCACGTCGCCGGGTGCCTTGCCCACGAAGATCAGCTCCGCGTCCTCGCGCGCGCCGCGCATGGCGTCGGCGGGGATCAGCCGGTCGTAGAGGATCGCGTCGGCCGCGGCCACCAGCTCCAGCGACCGCCGCGTCATCAGGCCCGGGTCGCCGGGCCCGGCGCCCACCAGGTAGACCATGCCGTCGCTCACGGCGGAGACGCTAGCCGTCCAGCACCTGGCGCGCCCCGGCCGCCAGCATGCGCTCGCCGACCGCCACGCCCAGGGCGGCGGGCTCCTTCGCCGGCCCCTCCAGGCCGTCGCGGATCCAGGTGGCGCCGTCGGGCGTGCCCGCGTAGCCGTGCAGCACCAGCGCCCCGTCCTCCAGTCGCGCGAACGCCCCCACGGGGGTGTCACAGGTGGCCTCCAGCCGGGCGACCAGGGCCCGCTCGGCGGTCAGCGCCACCAGGGCGGCGAAGTCCGTGAGCTCCACGGCCGCCTCGGTGGCCACCGTGTCGCCCTTGCGGGCCTCCAGCGCCAGGCAGCCCTGACCGGGAGCGGGCAGCATCACGTCGGCCGTCACGGGCTCGCCCTCGTCGCGTCCCAGCCGCGCCAGCCCGGCCGCGGCCAGGACCAGCGCGTCGTAGTCGCCGGCGGCCAGCTTGCCCAGGCGGGTGTCCACGTTGCCGCGCACCTCGCGCACGTCCAGGTCGGGCCGCGCGGCCAGCAGCTGTGAGCGGCGGCGCACGCTGGCGGTGCCCACCACCGCGCCCTCCGCGAGCGCGTCCAGCGAGGCCGCGCCGCACACGGCGTCGCGCGGGTCGGCGCGGTCGGGCACGCCCACGATGGCCAGTCCCTCGGGCAGGCGGGCCGGCACGTCCTTGGCCGAGTGCACCGCCATGTCGATCCGCTCGTCCAGCAGCGCCTCCTCGATCTCCTTGACGAAGCGCTCCTTGTCGGAGGTCTCG
>DASQLM010000369.1:0-4448 GCA_035630015.1 Thermoleophilaceae bacterium
CCTTCGACCACCCGGGTCGCGCCGAGGCGCTTGAAGAAACCGACCGCCTCTTCGGCGTGCTTGATGTAGATCTCCTTGTTCGCGGTCGGAACGGCCGCGACGAATCCTTCGAGGTAAGGCATCTCTCTCTCCTGTTCGGGCACTGGGGCGCAACGTACCCCGGCACGCGAGCGCAGTGGCTACGGCTACCACCACCGTCCGCGGATCAGCCGGTCTCGGGCCACGCCGGCGGTGGCCCCGCACCAGCGGCCCCTTCCAGCGCCGCCTCACCCAGCGCCGACGCCGAGGGGTAGCGCTTGCGCGGCTTCTTGGCCATGGCCGTGGCCACCACCCGGTCCAGCGCCGGCGGGCAGGCGGGGTTGGCCTCGGACGGCTTCGGCGGCGGTTCCCGGATGTGGGCCATGATCGTCGCGATCTGGCGCGGCCGCGGGAAGGGCTGGACCCCCGACAGCGCGCGGTAGAGCAGGCCGCCAAGCTGGTACACGTCGGTGGCCGGGCCGACCTCGTCGCCCTGGGCCTGCTCGGGGGCGGCGTAGGCCACGGTGCCCAGGAACTTGCCCGTGGCCGTCAGGCCGCTCTGCGAGTCCGTGGCCTTGGTCAGCCCGAAGTCGCCCAGGTACGCGTGCGGCGCGCCGTCTCGGGCCACTACGAACACGTTGGCCGGCTTCACGTCGCGGTGCACCAGGCCCGCCCGCGCCGCGGCGTCCAGGCCGCCGCCCACCTGGGCCACGATCCGGGCCGCGTTGCCCGGGTGGATCGTGCCCCGCTCGGTCAGCACCGCCCCCAGGTCCGGCCCCTCGATCAGCTCCATGGCGATCCACAGGGAGCCCTCGTGCTCACCGGCGTCCACCACCGGCACCAGGTGGGCGTGCGACAGCGACGCGGCCAGGCGCGACTCACGCGCGAACCGCTTGCGGTAACGGTCCTCCCCGGACAGCTCGGGCGGCAGCAGCTTCAGCGCCACCTCCGCCCCGTCGGCCTCGCGCGTGGCGCGGTAGACGTGGCCCATGCCGCCCCGGCCGAGCTCGGTTCCGATCACATGGCCGGCGAAGCGGTCGCCCGGCACCAGGACTGGGCCGTCGCCGCTCACAGCACGGCCAGCGCCAAGTCGCCGAACAGCTCGGCCCGGGCCACGTCGGCCTGGCCCATCGCCTCGCCGTCGCGTCGGTCGAGGATGGACAACGCGCCCACCGCCACCCCGTCGCGGCGGAGCGGGACGACCAGCATGGTGTTGGGCACGTAGCCGATCCCGGCGGCCACCTGGGCCGCGAACCGCTCGTCGGCGCGGCAGTCCGGCACCACCACCGGCTCCTGCCCGGCCACGGCCGCGCCCGCCAGTCCCTCGCCGGGCGAGAGCCTGATGCCCACGGTCTCGTCGGCCAGCACGCCCCAGGAGGAGCGGTAGACCAGCTCGCCGGTGGTCTCGTCGATCAAGGCGATCGAGGCGGCGGCGGCGTCGAACACGCCGGCCGCCGTGCGCACCACCGACGCCAGCACGTCGGCGCGCTCGGTCCCGGGCAGCGTCGCGGCAAGAGGGCGGCCCCTGGCCTCCTCGACCGGCGAGCCCAGGGCGGCCACCAGCGCGGCGGCGGACGCGAACCGGTGCTCGGGCCGGGGGTCCAGCGCCCGGCGCAGCGCCTGCTCGAGCTCCGGCTCCACCCCGGGCAGCGGGTCGGGGTCGCCGTAGGCGGGCGGGGCGCCGGACAACAGGGTCCACACGGTGGCGGCCAGCCCGTACACGTCGCTGCGCGGCGACACGCCCTCGCCCACGAGCACCTCGGGAGCCATGTACTTCGGCGTCCCGATCCCGCGTGTGCCGGTGTCCCGGGTGGCCTCGCGGGCCACGCCGAAGTCCACCAGCACGACACCGTCGCCGGCCAGCACCAGGTTGTGGGGCTTCACGTCGCGGTGCACGATCTGCTGGTCGTGCACGTACTGCAGCGCCTCGGCCGCCTGCCGGGCGGCCTCCAGCACCTCGGCCTGCGGTAGGCCGGGCGCGCCGCGCTCGCCCAGCACCCGGCTCAGGTCCCGCCCCTCGACCAGCTCCATGACCAGCCAGTCGCGGTCGCCGTCGCGCCCGTGGTCGACCACGTCCACCACCCGGGGGTGGCTCAGCCGGCCCAGCAGGCGGGCCTCGATGTCGAACCGCGCGCCCTGGCCGGGGTTGGTCAGCAGCTTGAGCGCGACCTCGCGGTCGTCGCCCCGGGCACGGAAGACGGCCCCCATGGCGCCGGACGAGATCGGGGCGACGATCTCGTAACGCCCTCCGATCACCTCGCCCGGCTGCAACGCCGCGGGTACCGCCACGGCGCCAGCGTAACCCGCGCCGTCGCACAAGGCTGGGTTGTGGGACGTTCCCCGCCGGCCGTCCGCGCCGTAGCGTCGTGGCATGGCGGTGTTCCTCGGGTTCGTCGGCGTTCTGAGCTTCAGCATGACCCTGCCCGCCACCCGCGTCGCGGTCGAGCAGCTCGAGCCGTCGTTCGTGGGGGTCGGCCGGACCGTGGTGGCGGGAGCGCTGGCGGCCGTCTTCCTGGCCGCGGCCCGTCAGCCGCGGCCCACCCGCGACCAGGTGCGGCGGCTGTGGCGGGTGGTGGCCGGCGTGGTCATCGGCTTCCCGCTGCTCACCGCCCTGGCACTGCACTCGCTGCCGGCGGCGCACAGCGCCGTGATCATCGGGCTGCTGCCCGCGGCCACCGCCGTCGCGGCGGTGCTGGTGGGAGGCGAGCGGCCGACGCCGGCGTTCTGGCTGGCGTCCTCGGCCGGCCTGGTCGCGGTGCTGGTGTTCGCCGCGGCCCAGGGTGCGGGCGTGCCCAGCGCCGCCGACGGGCTCGTGCTGCTGGCGGTGGCCGCCGCCGCGCTGGGCTACGCCGAGGGCGGCAAGCTGGGCCGCGAGATCGGCGGCTGGCAGACCATCTGCTGGGCGCTGGTGCTGGCGCTGCCGCTGACCGTCCCGGCCACCGCGCTGATCGTGGCGCAGAGCACCCCGGCCGGCGACACCACCACGTGGTCGGCGTTCGCCTACGTGTCCCTGGTCAGCCAGCTCCTGGGGTTCTTCGCCTGGTACGCCGCTCTGGCGCGAGGAGGCACCGCCCGGATCGGGCAGATCCAGCTGAGCCAGCCCGTGATGACCCTGATCTGGTCCGCCCTGCTGCTGGGAGAGCACGTGAGCCCGGGCATGGCGGCCGCCGCGCTGATCGTCCTGGCGTGCGTGGTGGCCACCCAGCGCACACGCGTGGATGCCGCCCCGCCGAGGGCATCGGTAGCCTCAGCTCAGTGACCGATTCCGCTTTGCTCGACGACCGCGAACTCCTCAACCAGGGCAAGGTCCGCGACGTGTACGCGGAGGGCGACGACCGCCTGTTGATGGTGGTCAGCGACCGCATCTCCACCTACGACGTCGTCCACCCGAACCCGATCCCCGACAAGGGCAAGGTGCTCACGGGCCTGACCGCGTTCTGGCTCGAGAGGACCCAGTCGATCGTGCCCAACCACCTGCTCTCGTTCACCGACGTGCCCGAGGCCGTGCGCGGCCGCGGGATGCTGGTCGAGAAGCTGGAGATGGCCCCGGTCGAATGCGTGGTCCGCGGCTACATCACCGGGTCGGGCTGGAAGGACTACCAGCGCTCCGGCGAGATCTGCGGCATCGCGCTGCCCGAGGGCCTCGAGGAGTCCCAGCAGCTGCCCGACCCCATCTTCACCCCCGCAACCAAGGCGGAGGTGGGCGACCACGACGAGAACGTCGACTTCGACCGCGCCGCCGAGATCCTGGGCGACCGCGCCCTGCTGGAGGAGCTGCGCCGGCTCTCGATCGAGCTGTACGAGTTCGGCGCCGCGCACGCGCGCGAGCGCGGGATCATCCTGGCCGACACCAAGTTCGAGTTCGGCCGCCGCCCCGATGGCACCATCGTCCTGGGCGACGAGGTGCTCACGCCCGACTCGTCGCGCTTCTGGCCCGCCGAGGGCTACGAGCCCGGCCACGGCCAGCCCAGTTTCGACAAGCAGTACGTGCGCGACTGGGCCTCGCAGAGCGGCTGGGACAAGTCGCCGCCCGCGCCCGAGCTGCCCGAGGACGTCGTGGCCAAGACCCGCGAGCTGTACGTGGACGCCTACGAGCGGATCACCGACGAGCCGTTCCAGGCGTGGCTGGACCGCTCGGCGTGAAGGTGTCGGTGCTGATCCGCCCGAAGGAGGGCATCCTCGATCCCCAGGGCCAGGCCGTGGAGCGCGCGCTGCCCGCGCTGGGCTTCGACGGCGTCAGCGACGTCCGGGTCGGCCGGCTGGTGGAGCTGGAGGTGGCCGACGCCTCCGAGGTGGGCGCCATGTGCGAGAAGCTGCTGGCCAACCCGCTGATCGAGGACTACGAGGTCATCCCGGCGCCATGAGGTTCGGGGTCATCCGCTTCCCCGGGTCCTGCGACGAGACCGACGCCCTGCTGGCCTGCCGCCGCT
>DASQLM010000370.1:0-3990 GCA_035630015.1 Thermoleophilaceae bacterium
TCGGTCGGGCGCGAGACCAGCACGGTGCCGTCGTCCTGCTTGGCCACGTCGAGGTCGGCGCTGACGCGCTCGCTGAGCTCGCCCTTGGGGCCGTTGACGGTCACCAGCTCGGGCTCGATGTTCACCATCACGCCCTCGGGCACGGGAATGGGCTGTCTGCCGATACGACTCACGGCTACCAGACCTTCGCTACGAGCTCTCCGCCGACGGCGTTGCGGCGGGCGTCGTGGCCCGTCATCACGCCGCGGGAGGTGGAGATGATCGTGGTGCCCATGCCGCCCTGGACCTTGGGGATCTCCTTCGAGCCCACGTACCGGCGCCGGCCCGGCTTGGAGACGCGCTGCATGCCCATGATCACCGGCTTGCGGTCCTCGGTGTACTTCAGGGTCACGCGCAGGTTGGGGCCGACCCGGCCGGGCTCGACCGCGTAGGCCTCCACGTAGCCCTGCTCGGTGAGGATGCGGGCCATCTCGGCCTTGAGGCCGGAGGTGGGCATGACCACGTCGTCGTGGTCGGCCTGGAGGCCGTTGCGCACGCGGGTCAGGAAGTCTGCGATCGGGTCGACGCTCATGGGGCTACCAGCTCGACTTGGTCAGTCCGGGGATCTCGCCCTCGTGGGCGTGGTCGCGCAGGCAGATCCGGCACAGGCCGAACTTGCGCATGTAGGCACGCGGGCGGCCGCACTTGCGGCAGCGGTTGTAGCCACGGGTCTTGTACTTGGGGGTGCGCTGCTGGCGCACGCGCTGTGAAGTCTTGGCCATCTAGTCGTTCTTCTCCTCGGCGGTCTCGCCGCCGTCTTCGCCTTCTTCGCCTTCCGAAGGCTCGGGTTGAGCATAGGCCTCGGGGTTCTCTTCCTTGAGCTGCTCGAGAGCAGCCTGCTCGGCCTCGGCCTTCGCCCGCGCCTCCTCGGCGGCCTTCTCCTCGGCCTCCTCGTCGCGCACGTCCTCCTGGCCCGGCCGGCCTTCGGCCTGGAACGGGAAGCCCAGGAGCTCGAGCAGCGCGAACGCCTCGACATCGTTGGTGGCCGTCGTGGTGATGGCCACGTCGAGGCCGCGCACCTGGTCGATCGCGTCGTAGTCGATCTCCGGGAAGATGATCTGCTCGCGGATGCCCAGGTTCCAGTTTCCACGTCCGTCGAAGCTGCGGGGGTTCAGGCCGCGGAAGTCCCGGACGCGCGGCAGCGCGATGGAGACCAGCCGGTCGACGAACTCCCACATGCGGGCGCCGCGCAGGGTCACCGAGAGGCCCACGGGCATCTCCTCACGCAGCTTGAACGCCGCGATCGACTTGCGCGCCCGGCGGATGCTGGGCTTCTGCCCGGCGATCGTGGCCAGCTGCTCCTCGGCCGCCTCGAGCATCTTGGAGTCCTGCTTCGCCTCGCCCACGCCCATGTTCAGCGTGACCTTGGTCAGGCGCGGGACCTGCATCGGGTTGGCGTAGCCGAACCGCTTGGTCAGCTCGGGCACGATCTGCTCGGCGTACTGCGTCTTCAGACGCGGGACGACCTTGGCTTCGGCGACCGGCATCAGTCCACCTCCGTCCCGGACTTCTTGGCCACGCGGACACGCCGGCCGTCGTCGGTGCGCTTGATGCCCACACGCGAGGGGTTGCCGTTCTTGGGATCCAGCAGCTGCACGTTGGAAACGTGCACGGAGCCCTCGACCTCGATCACGCCCGCCTCCTGGCGCTGGCCGGTCAGGCCGACCGGCCGCCGGTGGCGCTTCTGGACGTTCACGCCCTCGACCACCACGCGCTCGCGCTGGGGCTCGACGCGCAGGACCTTGCCGGTCTTGCCGCGGTCCTTGCCCGAGATGACCTTCACGGTGTCGTCGCGGCGGATCTTCATACGGGAGGCCATGTTCAGAGCACCTCCGGGGCCAGCGACACGATGCGCATGAAGTTGCGGTCGCGCAGCTCGCGCGCGACGGGGCCGAAGATGCGGGTGCCGCGTGGCGCGTTGTTGGCGTCGATCAGCACGGCGGCGTTCTCGTCGAAGGAGATGTACGTGCCGTCGTTGCGGCCGAACTCCTTGCGCGTGCGCACGATGACGGCCTTGACGACCTCGCCCTTCTTGACCGAGCCGTGCGGGATCGCCTGCTTGACGGTCGCGGTGATCACGTCGCCGACGCCGCCGTAGGCACGGTGCGACCCACCCGACACGCGGATGCAGAGGATCTCGCGCGCGCCGGTGTTGTCGGCCACCCGCAGGCGTGTCTCCTGCTGGATCATCGGGAGCGCTCCACCACTTCCACCAGGCGCCAGCGCTTGCTGCGCGACAGCGGACGGCTCTCGACCACGCGCACGGTGTCGCCCGCGTTGGCCTCGTTGCGCTCGTCGTGAGCGGCGATCTTGGACGAGCTACGCACGATCTTGCCGTAGGTGCGGTGCTGGCGCGCGACGTCGATCCGCACGGTGATCGTCTTGTCGGACTTGTCCGAGACCACGATGCCGCGGAGCACGCGCGGGGAACCGGTGCCGACGCGGTCGGCGGGCGGGGTGCCCTCGCCGCCGGTGCGGCGCTTCTCGCGGCTGCGGCCGCGGTAGCGCCGGCGCTCGGCGGCGTTCTTCTTGCGCTTGGCCTCGCGCTCGGCGATGCGCTCCTCGACGGTGCGGGTGGGCTTGGCCTCACCCGAGTGGGTGCTGCGCTCGCGGGCGCGGCGCTCCTTCGGGGAGAGCTGCTCCTCGGGCTCGGCGGCGGCTTCCGGCTCCGCCGGAGCTTCGGCTTCGGCCTCAGGGGTCGCTTCAGCCTCCGGAGTCTCCTCCGGGGCGTCGTCGCCCGGCGTCTCTTCTGTGTCTTCTGTCTCGTCGAAAATCATGATTCGGCTGCCTTCTGCTTGCGGAGCTCCGCATCTACATCGAGGTTGCGCTGGCGGGCCACCGTCAGCCCACGGGCGAGGTCCTTCTTCGCGCCCTTCACACCCGCGGTGTTCTCGAGCTGCCCGGTCGCGTGCTGGAAGCGCAGGTTGAACAATTCCTGGCGCGACCGGTCGACGAACTCCACCAGCTGCGGGTCATCAAGATTGTGCACATCGGTGGCCTTCACTGCTGCCCGGCCCCCTCACGCATGACGAACTTCGTCTTGATCGGGAGCTTGTGGCCGGCCAGCCGCATGGCCTCGCGGGCCAGCTGCTCGTCCACGCCGGAGAGCTCGAACATCACGCGGCCCGGCTTCACGACGGCGACCCAGCCCTCGGGCGAGCCCTTGCCCGAGCCCATGCGGGTCTCGGCGGGCTTCTTGGTCACCGGCTTGTCCGGGAAGACGTTGATCCACACCTTGCCGCCACGCTTGATCTTGCGCGTCATGGCGATTCGGGCGGCCTCGATCTGGCGGTTGGTGACCCAACCGCGACCGGTGGCCTTCAGCCCGTACTCGCCGAACTCGACGGTGGTGCCGCCCGTGGCGAAACCGGCCCGGCGGCCACGGTGCTGCTTACGGTGCTTGACGCGCTTGGGGGAGAGCATCAGCGACCACCCCCGGGACGGCCACGACCGCCGCCGCCGCCCTGGCCACCGCCGCCACGGCCACCTCGGCCGCCGCCGCCCTGGCCACCTCGGCCGCCGCCGCCCTGGCCGCCACGGCCACGACCGCCGCCGCCACCGCCGGTGGCCTGCTGCGGCGCCTCGAGCTCGGTCAGGTCCTGCGCGAAGCCCTTGGGCATGATCTCGCCCTTGTTGATCCACACCTTCACGCCGATGCGGCCGAAGGTGGTCTTGGCCTCGAAGAAGCCGTAGTCGATGTCCGCGCGGATGGTGTGCAGCGGGACGCGGCCGTCGGAGTAGCCCTCGGTGCGGGCCATCTCGGCGCCACCGAGCCGTCCCGAGACCTGCACGCGCACGCCCTTGGCGCCCGAGCGCATGGCCGAGGTCAGCGAGCGCTTCATCGCGCGCCGGAAGGCCACGCGGTTGACCAGCTGCTCGGCGATCGACTGGGCCACGAGCTTGGCGTCCAGCTCGGGACGCTTGATCTCGAGGATGTTCACCTTCACGGCC
>DASQLM010000371.1:0-2915 GCA_035630015.1 Thermoleophilaceae bacterium
CGCCGCAGCGGCGGCTGCTCGGACTGCTCGCGGGCGAGCGGCAGCTCAGCTACCGGGAGATCAGTCGGATCCTCGCGATGCCGGTCGGCAGCATCGGGCGACTCGGGCACGCAGCCTGGCCCGGCTCCGTGCGACCGCGGCCGTTCGGGAGTACGTGGCCTGTTAGTGCGAGATGCGCCGCGGCCATCGTCGGGAAATCCGCTGTCTCGCCGCAGCGCTCCGTATCGAGGCCGGTCAGCTGTACACGACGCTGGCGTAGGCCTAGCTTGTTCGCAATGGCGGGGTGTCGGTGAAGACCGTCGAGTCGTCGTTGTGGCGGTTGCCCGCGATCCGGCAGTTGGTCGTGCTCACCCTGCTCGGGTTCACCGGGTTCGCCGCAACTCTTGCCTCGCTCCCGTGGTGGGCGGTCCATCGCGGCGCGTCCCCGACCGCGGCGGGTCTGGTGACGACGGTGATGTTGGGCGTCACCGTGGTGGTCCAGTTCCTCGTTCCCGCAGTGGAGCGCCGGCTCGGGACCGGCCGCACGCTGGCGATCGGCGTCTTCGCGTTGGGCGCGCCGTCGCCGCTGTATCTGGTGAGCACGGATCTGGCGCCGATGCTGGTGGTGAGCGCCGTTCGTGGCGTCGGATTCGGGGTGCTGACGGTCTTGGGGGCGAGCTTGACCGCCGTCCTGGCGCCACCAGGCCGTCACGGCGAGGCCGTCGGTCTGTACGGCTTGGCGATCGCCGCGCCCAACCTGCTGGTGGTGCCCGGGGCCGTGGCCCTGGCGCAGAACGTCGCCTTCTGGCCCGTCGTCGTGCTGGCGACGTGTCCGGTGCTGGCCGTCCCGTCGGCGCTGGCCATCGGCGGCGACCGCCGGCCACGCGTCGCGCACGAGAAGGCGGGCCGTCGTCACGCCGCGCTGGCCGCGGTACTGCCCTCCGTCGTCCTGCTGACGATCACCTTGGCAGGCGGGGGAGTGACGACGTATCTGCCCATCGAGCGTCCGAGCGGCTTTCTGGCGACCCTCGTCCTGGTGCTGTTCGGGTTGACGGCGGCGCTGGGACGGTGGCGGGTGGGCCGGCTCGCGGACCGGGCCGGAACGCATCTGCTGCTGCCCGGGACAGTCGCCCTCGGGGTCGTGGGTCTGGCGGCGCTGGCCGCCGGGCTCTGGCAGGGGATGAACATTCTTCTGCTGGCGGGGGCTGCCGTGTTCGGCATCGCGTATGGCGCCGTGCAGAACCTGACGCTGGTGGCGGCCTTCGCCCGAGCACAGGGCCGCGGAGTCTCGACGGTCAGTGCGGTGTGGAACGCGGCGTTCGACACGGGTACCGGGATCGGAGCCGTGGTCGTCGGCGCCCTGGCTGCCACCGGCATGGGTGTGCCGATGGCGCTGGGCGTGTGTGCCGGCCTGATCGCCGTGTGTCTTCCGCTCGCGGTGATGGCGTCGTCGGCCCGGCGCACACCCGGCGTGCGCGACCACCAGGCATGACCGCGCAGTGCGACAGACAGGCTTGGGGGCAGACGGCTCCGGCCGCGGGCAGGATGCCCGCGGCCGGAGGTCCTGGGTGGATCAGGGGGAGAGTTCCTCGAGGACCTTGCCCTTGGTCTCGATCCCGAACCGGGCGGTGATCAGGCCCCCGATCAGGGCGATCACGGCGAACGCGAGGAACACGTAGCGGATGCCGACGCCGGCGACGATGAACCCGACCATGACGGGGCCGATGGACGACCCGGCCCGCAGCCACGCGCTGCCGAATCCGGTGCCCACTGCGCGGAGCCGGGTGGGGTAGAGCTCGGCGGAGTAGAGGTAGAGCGAGAAGGCGATGGTCTGCAGGATCGCGTAGGCGATCGGGGCGAGGATGACGACCTGGGTGGCCGTGGTCGCACCGAGAGCGGTGAGGATGACCAGGGGGACGGTGGCGAGCAGGAATGCGATGGTGTACCAGCGCTTGCGGCCGACCTTGTCGATGTAGAGCGCGCAGAGCAGGGAGGCGACCACGCCGACCGCGGAGGTGATCCAGCCGTAGAGCAGGCTGGTCTCCAGCGGGAGCTTGAACACCTGCCGGTAGAGCGTGGGCAGCCAGGTGACCAGGCCGTTGTTGATGACGTAGACGGTGATCCACAGGCCCCAGATCATCAGGGTTCGCTTGAGGTAGAGGCCGCGGAACATCTCGCGCCAGTCGGACTTCGCGGTGGCCCGGGGGTCGATCGGCTGGACGACCGGTTCGGGCAGTGGCTTGCCTTCCTTGCGGGCTTCGCGCTCCAGCATGGAGATGACCTTGTCGGCCTTCTCGATGCGGCCCTTGGAGGCGAGCCAACGCGGGGACTCGGGCATGAGGACCCGCATGGGGATCATCAGCACGGCCGGGACGAGGCCGACGATGAACAGTGCGCGCCAGCCGAACAGCGGGACGAGGAAGTAGCCGGCGAGTCCGGCGAACAGCAACCCGACCGGAAAGATGAGCTCGTAGAGCAGGAAGAACCGGCCACGCTTCTTCGCGCCGATGAACTCGTTGATGTAGGCCGAGGCGACGGGGACCTCGCCGCCGGTGCCGATGCCCTGCAGGAAGCGGAACACCAGCATGGAGGCGCCGCTCCAGGCGAACAGGCAGGCGACGTCCATCGAGACGAACAGCAAGATGGTGATCAGCAGCGTGGGCATCCGGCCGATCTTCTCGGCGACCCAGCCGAACAGGACCGCACCGATCAGCTGGCCGAGGTAGCCGGCGGAGAGGATGAGCCCGATCCACGCGGGGGTGAGGCTCCATTCCTCCACCAGCGAGGGCATCGCGAAGGCGATGACCAGCACGGTGTAGGCGTCGAAGAAGGTGGCCGAGCCGATGATGATGCGGATCAGCAGCAGGCGGCGGGTGACCGGGATCCGCTCGAGGCGGGCTACCAGCTCGGCGTTGGCGACGGCCGCGGAGCCGCCC
>DASQLM010000372.1:0-5363 GCA_035630015.1 Thermoleophilaceae bacterium
TCGAGCCCCTCCGGGCGCAACGCCAGCTGGCGTGCCGGGCAGGTCACGTAGTCGGCGTAGGCGCCGGCCTCGCGCGGGAACCAGGGCATGCCGAACACCTCGTCGCCCGGGCGGAAGCGCGTGACGCCCATGCCCACCTCCTCGACCACGCCGGCCACGTCCCAGCCGATGCGCAGCGGCGGATCGCCGAGCACGGCGGTCATCCCCTTGCCCTGGCGGGTCTTCCAGTCCACCGGGTTGACCCCGGCCGCGTGCACGCGGACCAGGACCTCGGTGGGGATCGGCTCGGGGGTGTCCACCTCCTGCAGCTGCAGGACGTCGGGAGCTCCGGCCTCGGTGACGATCACGGCACGCATGCGACCTAGCCTGGCAGGGAGAGATCGACGCCCTCGGGCAGCCTGCCCTCCTGCGCCAGCTTCTCCAGGTGGGCGCGCAGGGTCAGGCAGGCCGCGCCGCGCAGCTCGGCGGGCACGTCCGCCCACGCCTGGTCGAGCATCGCGCCCTCGTCCCGGGCGCCCGCGTCCAGCGCCTCGAGGAGCATGCGCTCGCGCTCGAGCCGGTGCTCGACGTACTCGTCGAGCTTGGCCGCCGGGTCCTCGACGTACGGGCCGTGGCCGGGGCAGATCACGTCCAGGTCCAGGGCCCGCAGCCGGCGAAGCGAGTCCAGGTAGGCGCCCAGCGATCCCTCCCCCGGCGGCACGAACACACTGCCCCGCCCCAGCACCGTGTCCCCCGCGAACGCGATCCGCCCGTCCAGCAGCAGGCACACGTGGTCGGGCGCGTGCCCGGGCGTGGACAGCACGTCGAATGGGCCCACGCGCTGGCCCTCGATGCCCAGCACCACGTCCACGCCGCCGACCATCTCGGCCAGCGCCGGGGCACCATCGGCGTGGTCGGGGTGGGAGTGGGTCAGGGCGATGCCTGCGATCGGCCCGCCGGCGGCCGCCCGCACCGCCTCCAGGTGGGCCGGATCGTCGGGGCCCGGGTCCACAACCCACCCGCCCACGACGTAGGTGTTGGTTCCGTCCAGGGTCAGCGGCGACGGGTTGTCGGCGCGCACGCGGCGCACGCCCGGGGGGTCGGAGTCGGCCATGGGGGGATTCTTGCGTGACCAGACGCACGCTTGACTTGTGCGCGCTCTGGGCAGGCTCTAATCAGTGGTTGCAGCGATCGACAACGCAACGGGCAGAAAACGGCTCAAGGACGCGGAAAGCATCCGGGCGCAGATCGCCGGAGACGCCGAGGCGGCCGGCCGTGCCCGAGCGGAGCTGGGCCGTCTCCAGACGGACCTCGACGGCCCGATCCAGGAGAACATCCGTCTACTCGTGACCGAGCTGGTCACCAACTCGGTGCGCCACGCCCGTGCCGCCACCATCGAGCTGATCGTGGTGGTCTCGCGCACGCGCGTGCACGTCGAGGTGGCCAACCCCGGCGGCGGCTTCGAGCCGCGCCCGTCGGGTCCCGAGGACTCCGACACCGGCTGGGGCCTGTTCCTGGTCGACCGTCTGAGCGACGAATGGGGCGTCTCGCAGGGCGGCGGCACCGACTACCAGCGCGTCTGGTTCGAGCTGTCCCGCTAGTCGAGTCCGCCTCGCCGATCTTCGGACGCCTGGCCGAAGAAAACCCTTCGTTTGCGGCGCATCCTGTCTCCCATGGACAGGCCACCGCCATCTCCCAGCCGGTTCGCACTGGTGCCGAAGGCCTCGCACGGCGTCAACGGAGGCCCGCGCATCAAGCGCTACAGCCTCGCTCGCCTGCAGCCCTCGCCTCGCTCCGCGCTGGGTGAGGACCGCCACGAGCGGCTCGAACGCGCCGCCGGCCGGCCGCGCTAGACCAGCGTCAGCTGGTCATCCTCCGGCGGCGGGCCGGGGTCCTGGCCCAGCAGCGCCCGGAAACGGCGGGCCGCGGTGGGCGCATCGTCATCGCGGTTGTTGTTGAAGAACACGTGCACCTCGGACGCCTGCTCGGCCAGCCCGCGGGCGCGATCGGCGATCTCATCGAGCTCGTCGTCCCCGTAGATCCAGCCGAACCGCTCTGCCACGGTCTTGCCGCTGAGGTAGGCCTGGGTGTCGCGGCCGTGCATGCGCAGGTAGGCCAGGTCGTCGCGGGTGGCGGCGTCCACGCCGGGCATGATCGTGGTGGCGTCGCCCGGCGGGGCGTCCACGCACACGAACGCCACGTGCTGGTCGTCGAACCAGTCCAGCGTCTGCTCGACGCGTTCCTCGTCCACCCAGCGGCGGTTGCGCAGCTCCACCGCCAGCCGGTGGGGCGCGAATGCCGACACCAGCGGCTCGAGCTCGGCCAGCTCGTTGCGCTTCGGCGAGAAGCCCGGCGTCATCTGCAGCAGGAACCCGCCCAGCTTGCCGGCCTCCCGCAGCGGCTCGACCGCCTCCAGGATCTGGCCGGTCAGGGCCGACTCGAGCTCTGGCGTCAGCTGCACGCGCCCGCGAGCGGTCACGGCGGCGCCGTCGCGCATGTCGGGCGGCAGCGACTCCAGCCCGGCCGAGTGCCGTGACAGCAGCCGGTGCAGCTTCACGTCGAAGATGAACCCGTCGGGCGTGATCTGCGCCCAGCGCGCGACCGTCTTCTGCTCGGGCACCGCGTAGAAGCTGGAGTTCAGCTCCACCGCCTCGAACCGCTCGGCGTACCAGGGCAGCCGCTCCGCGGGCTTCATCCCCTGCGGGTACCAGTCCTTGATGAACCCGGGATCGGCCCACGACGAGGTGCCGACGACGATGCGTCCCTGCGCCACTACGCTCGCCTCATGGCGCTACCCGCGGAGGTCTGGAAGCTCGACGACATCTCCCCCAAGGCCTACCAGCATCCGGCCGACCGGGCGACCACGGCCGCCCTGGCCAACGTGCCCTACCTGGACCAGGTGGTGCGCAAGCTCGTGGCGCTGGGCTACGAGCGCAGCCTGCGCACGGCGCAGCTCGGCGCCTCCGTGCGGCTGGGCGACAACCAGCTTCCCCACATCCACAAGCTCCAGCGCGAGGTCTACAACGTGCTGGACCACGAGCCGGTGCCGGACCTGTATGTCACCCAGCACCCGATGGCCAACGCCTTCACCGGCGGCAGCGAGAAGCCCGTGGTGGTCGTGAACTCCGAGATCGTCCGGCTGCTGGACGAGGACGGCCAGCGCGTGGTGCTGGCCCACGAGGCCGGCCACGTGCACTCCGACCACGTGCTCTACCTGACCGCCCTGGCCATCCTGCAGCGGCTGCTCTCCGGCACGCTCGGGCGCGTCCCGATGCTGGCCGGGCTGCCGATGGTTGCCGTGTACTACGCGCTGCTGGAGTGGTCGCGGTCGGCCGAGCTGAGCTGCGACCGCGCTGCCGCGCTGGTCACCCGCGACCCGCAGGCCGTGTGCCACACGCTGATGGTGATCACCGCCGGCGAGGCCGCCGAGCACCTGTCCCTGGACGCCTTCATCGCCCAGGGCATGGACTACGAGGACGTGGGCGGCGCGGCCAAGATCACGCGGATGATGCAGGACCTGAACGTGACCCACCCGCTGCCCGTGCGCCGGGTGCGCCACCTGCTCGACTGGGTCAAGGGCGGCGAGTACGAGGCGATGATCGGCGGCGACTACCTCCGCCGCGGCCAGGAGCCGCCCGCGTCCGAGGAGGCGAGCGCGGCCCGCGACCACTACGCCGACCGCATCTCGGATGCGGTCCAGGAGGCGGGCTCGACGGTGGCCGACGTGGGTCAGCAGCTGGGCGACTGGCTCAAGCGCCAGCGCGGCGACAGCGCCGCCTAGCCCACCCAGGGACCGCCGACGTTGCGGTCGTAGGACGTGCGCGGGTCGTCGGGCTCCGGCGGCTTGGGCTTCTGCTCGACGGTCTCTTTCAACGGCGGGGTGGACTTCATCCCCGGCGGGAGCTTGACCTCGACCACACCCCACTGGCCGTCGGCCTCGCGCGGAAGCCAGCGGCGGCCCGGGTTCTCCTCGGCCAGCCTGGCCGCCTCTCGTGCTGCCTCGTCGCGGTCCATGGATCCACCATACGCTCATCGCCGCCCCCGGCCGAACGAATTGGCCGCCGGCGCCACCTCGCGCAGATCGTTCATCTGACCGACGTCCTCCCCGGCCTCCGAGCTCCATGTGCGCCGCGGTTCGATGTGGCGGATCTCGGCCTTCGGCAGGTCGCCGCGATCCAGGCGCTGGACGTCGTGCACCACCACGTTGGTCACGCCCTCGCGGTGCTCGAGCTTGCCCGAGGCGATGATCAGCGGCTCGCCGCGCACCGCCAGGCGGCAGCGCTCGTGCACGGGCGGCGGCACGATCAGGTTCAGGGTGCCGAACTCGTCCTCCAGCAGCATGAACGTGACGCCCTTGGCGGTGGCCGGGCGCTGGCGGGCCACCACCAGGCCGGCGCACCGCACCGGCGTGCCGTCACGGGCGCGGGCCAGGTCGGCGGACGAGAAGCAGCCCTCGGGCAGCGTGGGCCGCATCAGCTCCAACGGATGCTCGTGCAGCGTCACGCCGATCGAGCCGTAGTCGGCCAGCAGCCGGTCCCACACGCCCAGCTCCTCCAGCTCGGGCGCGTCGTGCAGGTCCAGCGGCAGCGCCAGCTGGGTGCCGTGCCTGCCCACCGGCACTCCCGGGGCGGCCACGCCCAGCAGCCACAGGGCCTCGCGGCGGCTGCCGGCCAGCTCGTCGCATGCTCCGGCCCAGGCCAGCTTGGCCAACCCGTCGGCGCCCATGCCCGAGCGGGCGGCCAGGTCGGGGATCGATTCGAACGGACCGCCCCGCTCGCGCTCGGCCACCAGCGCCTCGACCTCGGCATCGCGCACCCCGGACACGTAGCCCAGCCCCACGCGCACCCCCAGGTCCGCCTCGACCGAGCACTCCACCCCACTGCGGCGCACGCACGGCGCGCGCACCCCGATCCCCCGCCGCTGCGCCTCGTGGGCCAGCGTGTCGGGCGGGTAGAAGCCCATCGGCTGCTCGTTCATGAGCGCGCACAGGAACTCGGGCGCGTAGTGCACCCGCAGCCAGGTGGACTGGTAGGCCAGCAGCCCGAACGCGGCCGAGTGCGACTTGGGGAAGCCGAAGCCCGAGAAGCCGACGATCTGGTCGTACACGCGCTGGGCGGTCTGGGCGTCGGCGCCCCGCTCCACCGCCCCCTCGATGAACTGGCGCTCGTACGCGCGCATCGCGGCCTCCGAGCGCTTGCGGCTCATCGCCCGGCGCAGGCCCTCGGCGTCGCCGGCCGTGAAGCCCGCGAACGCCATCGCCACCTCGATCACCTGGTCCTGGAAGATGATCGTGCCGAGGGTCTCCCTCAACGGCTCCTCCAGCGATGGATGCAGATAGGGAATCTCGAAGGAGGGATCGGCGCGCCGGGCCTGCAGGCGCTCTA
>DASQLM010000373.1:0-3118 GCA_035630015.1 Thermoleophilaceae bacterium
GCGCTGATGGAGCTGGCCCGGGTGTTCGAGGGCCGCCCGTCGGAGAAGACGCTGGTGCTCGCGTCGGTGGACGGGTCGGCCCTGGGCCAGGTGGGTGCCACGCGCCTGATCCGGTCGCTGCCGGACCCCGACCAGGTCGAGGGGATCGTGACCGTCTCCGACCTGGGCTACCGCGGAAGCGCCCCACCCGCGGTGGTCGGCTGGTCGGACACCACCGACCGCGCCAGCCAGCGCCTGCAGCGCACGGCGTCCGAGTCGGTCGACCAGGAGACCGGCAGGGTGGCGCCCGACACCCGCGCCGCGGGCCAGGTGGCACGGCTGTCCTTCCCGCTGGGGATCGGCGCGCAGGGGGTGCTGCTGGGCGAGGGATACGACGCGGTGCGGATCGCCGGCGGTGGCGAGCGCGAGGACACCTCGGGCGCGGGCAGCGAGGCCATCGACCGCGACCGGCTGGGCACGCTCGGCCGGGTGATGCTGCGCACGGTGAACGCCCTCGACGGGGCGGCGGGAAGCGCCGGGCGGCCCAGCGCGTACGTGACGGTGGCCGGCCAGATCATGCCCGGGTGGGTCCTGTCCGTGCTGGCGCTGAGCCTGATCCTCCCGGCGCTGGTGGCCACCGTCGACGCGTTCGCGCGCATCCGCCGCCGCCGCAGCCCGGTCGCTCCCTGGCTGGCCTGGCTGGGCGTGGGCGTCCTGGCGTTCGCGCTGGGCATCGGGCTGGCGCACCTGCTCGAGCTCGTCGGCGCGGTCGACCCGCCGGCGGCCCCGGTCGCGCCCGACCTCGTCCCGCTGGACCTGGGGGCGATCGCGGTCATGGCCGCGGTGGTGCTCGTGGTCGCCGGCGCCTGGCTGGGCACGCGCAGGGCCGTGGTGGCCGCCGACCCGGAGCTGAACGCGCCGGCCGCTCCCGGGGCGGCCGTGGTGCTGTGCCTGGCCATGACCGCCGGCATCGTGGTGCTGTGGCTGGTCAACCCGTTCTCGGCGCTGATCATGGTGCCCGCCCTGCACCTGTGGATGCTGGCCACGCTGGTGGACCCGCCGCCGGGCCGGCGCACGCGGCTGGCCCTGGTGGCGGGTGGCCTGGTCCTGCCGGCACTGCTGGTGGTCTACCAGCTGACGATCCTGGGCCTGGACCCCCTGTCGGGCGCCTGGTACCTGCTGCTGCTGGTCACCGGAGGCCACATCGGCCTGGTCAGCTCGCTGCTGGGCTGCCTGTTCGCCGCCATCTTCGCCGGCGTGGTCGGCGTGGCCCTGAGCACGCCCCCCGAGGCGCCGCGGCCTCCGCGCGACGTGCCGAAGGTGCGCGGGCCGGCCACCTACGCCGGGCCGGGCTCGCTGGGCGGAACCGACTCGGCGCTGAGGCGCTGATGGCGGCGGACCGGGAGCGGCGCTCTCGACCATCCGTCGATTGCGGGGACGAGCCCGTATCGCGGGAGGGCGGGGGCGGCGATAGGCCCAGCATGCGACGAGACCTGCGCGAGAGGATCGAGGCCGGTTCCTACACGGTCGACCCGGTGCGGGTGGCGGAGGCGATGATCGGGCGGATGACCCGCGACCGCGCCTCAAGCATGCTCGTATCCCCGCAGGCCCTCGACTTCGACGCCCGCCGCGTCGAGCAGCCGGACGCCGGCACCCTGCTCGACCAGGCCTAGCCGGGTCGCCTGGAGGCCCGTGGCCTCGACCGCCGCGCGGGCCCGCTCCCAGCCGCCCGCGCCGACGCAGAACAGCAGCTCGTAGTCCTCACCCGCGGTGGCGGCGAAGGCGGCGGCGTCGCCCGGCACGGCCTCGGCCACCCCTGCCGCCAGCGGGATCGCGTCCAGCCGCAGGGCCAGTGCGGCGCCGCTCGCTGCTGCCAGGTGGCCCGCGTCGGTGGCCAGCCCGTCGCTGAGATCGATCATGGCCGTGGCTCCCGCGGCGGCCAGGGCGCGTCCCGCCTCGATGCGGGGGGAGGGCCGGCGGTGGGCCCGCTCCAGGGCCTCGCGCGTGCCGGCGGCCAGCCCCGGCACGGCGCGGTCCTGTAGGCACAGCAGCCCGGCGCCCGGCGCGCCGAGCGCGCCAGTCACGCCCACCACGTCCCCGGGACGCGCCCCGTCCCGGCGCACCAGCTGGCCGGGTTCCCGGGCCCAGCCGACCACGGTCACGCCGACCACGAGCGCCTTGGAGCCGACCACGTCGCCCCCGGCCACCGCGCAGCCATGGGCCGCGGCCTCGTCGACAAGTCCCCGGGCCAGCTCCAGCGCCTCGGCTTCCGGCATGTCGGCCGGCAGCGCCAGGGACACGTACGCCTCGCCGGCCCCGATGCCCATGGCCGCAAGGTCCGACAGCGCGGTGGCCATGGCCCTGGCGCCGATGTCGGCGGGCCGGTGGGTGGCGCGGTCGAAGTGCACGCCGTCGGCCTGGGTGTCCACCGACGTCACGGACAGCGGCGACGCGCGCACCACGGCGGCGTCGTCTCCCGGTCCCACGAGCACACGCTCCGGGGCCGGCCCCAGGAGCTCTCCGATCGCGGCGATCAGGCCGCGCTCGGCCACCTAGTCGGCGCCGTTGCCGTTGCCACGCCCGTTGCCGCCCCCGCCGCCGCCACCGTTGTCGTTGCCGCCGCCACCACCAGGCGTGGGCGTCGGGGCCGGAGCCGCGGCCGGCGGTGCCTGGGTGCGCGGGGCCTGCTGGGGCGGGGCCTCGTACAGGCGCGGGTCGTAGCCGCGCGTGCCGCCGCCCTGCTGGGTGTCGTTGCCGCCGCCGTTGCCCTCGGCGGCCGGGCCGCTGGGTGTGGGGCTGGAGTTGTAGTAGCCGCTGCCGCTGCCGCTGCTGCCCGTCTGGGACTGGCGGCTGAAGAAGGGCGAGAAGTTCGCCGCCTGCTTGGGCTGGGGGAAGTCGTTGCACTTGTCGCCGTGCGCGTTGCGCATGTAGGCCCCGAACACCGGAGCCGCCAGGGTGCCGCCCTGGCCGTTGGCCATCGCGATGTTGGCGTTCGGGAAGCCCACCCACACGGACGTGGCCAGGTCCGGGGTGTAGCCCACGAACCAGGCGTCCTTGGAGCTGTCGGTGGTCCCGGTCTTGCCGGCGGCGGGGCAGCCGAAGTTCGCCCGGGTGCCGGTGCCGCTCTGCACGTTCTGCT
>DASQLM010000374.1:0-5411 GCA_035630015.1 Thermoleophilaceae bacterium
CATGTACTCGGACATGTCGATGCGCACCATCGCGTCCTGGGAGTCGAACATGAACTCGGCCAGCGCCCGGGCCAGCTCGGTCTTGCCGACGCCGGTGGGGCCGATGAACAGGAACGAGCCGATCGGCTGGTCGGGGTCCTGGAGCCCGGCGCGTGAGCGCCGCAGGGCGTTGGACACCGCCTCGACAGCCTCGTCCTGGCCGATCACCTTCTCGTGCAGGCGCTCCTCCATGTGCACGAGCTTGGCCACCTCGGACTCCATCAGCCGCGAGACGGGGATGTTGGTCCAGCGCGCCACGACCTCGGCCACGTCCTCGTCGTCGACCTCCTCCTTGAGGAACGTGTGGTCGGACTGCAGCTCGCGCAGCTTGGCCTCGGTGTCGGTCACGAGCTGCTGGAGCTCGGGGATCCTGCCGTAGCGCAGCTCGGCCGCCCGCTCGAGGTCGGCCTCGCGCTCGGCCCGCTCGACGTCGCGGTGGGCCTGCTCGAGCTCCTCCTTTGCGGCGCGGATGGCGTCGATGGCCTCCTTCTCGCCCTGCCAGTGGGCCTTCTTCTCCGAAGACTCCTCGCGCAGGTCGGCCAGCTCGCGCTCGATGGCGTCGCGGCGCTCGACGCTGGTCGCGTCCTTCTCCTTCTTCAGCGCCTGGTGCTCGATCTCCAGCTGCTGGATGCGGCGCTCGACCACCTCGATCTCCTCCGGCATCGAGTCGATCTCGATGCGCAGCCGCGAGGCGGACTCGTCGATCAGGTCGATGGCCTTGTCGGGCAGGAAGCGGTCGGCGATGTAGCGGTGGCTCAGCGTGGCCGCCGCGACGATGGCCGAGTCCTGGACGCGCACGCCGTGGTGCACCTCGTAGCGCTCCTTGAGCCCGCGCAGGATGGCGATGGTGGCCTCGACCGACGGCTCGCCGACCTGCACCGGCTGGAACCGGCGCTCCAGCGCCGCGTCCTTCTCGATGTGCTTCCGGTACTCGTCCAGCGTGGTGGCGCCGACGGCGCGCAGCTCGCCGCGCGCCAGCATCGGCTTGAGCAGGTTGGCGGCGTCCACGGCGCCCTCGGCCGCGCCGGCACCGACGATGGTGTGCAGCTCGTCCATGAACAGGATCACCAGGCCCTGGGCCTCGGCGATCTCCTTGAGCACGGCCTTGAGCCGGTCCTCGAACTCGCCGCGGTACTTGGCGCCCGCGATCAGCGAGCCGATGTCCAGCGAGATCACCCGCCGGTCGCGCAGCGAGTCGGGCACGTCGCCAGACACGATCCGCTGGGCCAGCCCCTCGGCGATGGCCGTCTTGCCCACGCCGGGCTCGCCGATCAGCACCGGGTTGTTCTTGGTGCGCCGGGACAGGACCTGGATCACGCGCCGGATCTCGTCGTCGCGCCCGATGACCGGGTCCAGCTTGCCCTGCTCGGCGGCCTCGGTCAGGTCGCGCCCGAAGCGCTCCAGCGCCTGGTAGCGGTCCTCGGGGTTCTGGTCGGTCACGCGGTGCGGGCCGCGCACCCCCTCGACGGCCTCGGCCAGCTGCTCCGCGGAGGCGCCGACGTCGATCTTCGGGTCGGCGGCCAGGGCCAGCAGCAGGTGCTCGGTGGACACGTACTCGTCGCCCATGCCGCGGGCGGCCTCGTCGGCCTTGGCGAACAGGGTCCCGAGCGCGGCGTCGGGCGTGGGCTGGGCCGAGGTGTCGCCGGTGACCGTGGGGGCCTCGTCCAGGACCTGGTTCGCCTTGCGCCGGACCGCGTCGGGGTCCGCCCCGGCGCGCCGGAGGACGGGCACGACGATGCCGCCGTCCTGTTCGAGCAACGCGACCAGCAGGTGGTGGGGGCCCACCTGGGCGTTGTGGCGCGTCTGGGCCAGCCGCTGCGCCGCGGCAAGCGCCTCCTGGGTCTTCACGGTCATTCGGTCTGGCTGCATGGGCCGGTTTCCTCGGTCTGTCGTGATGGAATAAATCTAAGTCTGTGACACTTAGATTAGAGGACGGCGCCGCCGGCGTCTAGAAACCGTTCGGCGCCGAACCCTGGACCGCCGGTCCACCCGGTTCGGCCACGCGGAGGTGCCGTTTCGGGCCCGACGTCCGTACTCTTTCACCGGTGGACCCCGCGGCCCGCACACATCCCCATGCGCTGAACGGCCTTCCGCGCGCCTCGGGCCTGTACGACCCGGCGTACGAGCACGACGGTTGCGGCGTGGCCTGCCTGGCCCGCCTGGACGGCAAGGTCACCCGCGAGACGGTCGAGCGCGCCATCGGCGCGCTGGTGAACCTGGAGCACCGCGGCGCCGAGGGCGCCGACCCATCGACCGGCGACGGCGCGGGCATCCTGATGCAGATCCCCGACGCGTTCATGCGCGCCGAGGTCAGCCCCGACCTGCCGGCCGCCGGCCGCTACGGGGTCGCCTTCTGCTTCCTGCCGCAGGAGCCCGGCCCCCGCGAGGAGATGGAGGCGCTGCTGGAAGGCGTGGCGCGCGAGGAGGGCCTGGAGCCGATCACCTGGCGTGACGTCCCGGTGGAGCCGACCGAGGCCGGCGAGCGCTCGCGCGAGGTGGCCCCCGCCATGCGCCAGCTGTTCCTGGACGGCGGCTCGCTGGAGAGCGACGACCTGGAGCGCAAGCTGTACGTGGTCCGGCGCCGGGCCGAGAACGAGTCCGGTGGCGACCTGTACCTGCCCAGCTGCTCGTCGCGCACCATCGTCTACAAGGGCATGCTGTCGGCGCCGCAGCTGGCGCGCTACTACCCCGACCTGGCCGACGAGCGGCTGGCAAGCGCGCTGGCCATCGTGCACTCGCGCTTCTCGACCAACACCTTCCCAAGCTGGTCGCTGGCGCACCCGTTTCACATGAGCGCGCACAACGGCGAGTTCAACACGCTGCTGGGCAACGTCAGCTGGATGCGCGCCCGCGAGGCCCGGCTGGCCGCCGAGCCCCTGGGCCCGGACGTGGAGCGCACGCTGCCCGCCATCCCCGTGGGCAGCTCGGACTCGGCCGCGTTCGACGCGGTGCTGGAGCTGCTGGTCCGCGGCGGCCGCTCACTGCCCCACGCGGTGATGCTGATGACGCCCGAGGCGCACGAGGGCCGGCCCGACATGCCGGGGCCGCTGAGCGACTTCTACGACTACGGCTCGATGCTCATGGAGCCGTGGGACGGCCCGGCATCGGTCACGTTCACCGACGGGAAGATCCTGGGCGCCACGCTGGACCGCAACGGCCTCCGCCCCGGCCGCTGGGTGGTTACCCGCGACGGCTGGTTCGCGCTGGCCTCCGAGGCCGGCGCCTTCCACGTGCCCACCGAGGAGGTCGAGCGCGTCGGACGGCTGCTGCCCGGCCGACTGGTGGTCGTGGACCCCGAGCGCGGCGGCCTGCTGGAGGACCGCGAGGCCGAGCTGGACGTGGCCGCGCAGCGCCCTTACGGAGCCTGGTTCGCCGAGCACTCGCTGGGCGTGGACGACCTGCCCGCCGGGCGCCCGGCCGAGCGCCCCGCGCACTCGCGCGAGCAGCGCCAGCTGGCCTTCGGGTGGACCCAGGAGGACCTGCGCGCGGTGCTGGCTCCGATGGCCGGTGGAGCGGAGGCGGTGGGCTCGATGGGCAACGACGTGGCCCTGGCCGCCATCTCCGAGCGCCAGCCGCCGCTGTTCACCTACTTCAAGCAGCTGTTCGCCCAGGTGACCAACCCCGCCATCGACCCGGTGCGCGAGAAGATCGTGATGAGCCTGCGGACCGTGATCGGCCCCGAGGGCGACCTGTTCGAGGAGACGCCCGAGCAGGCGCGCCGGCTGGTGCTGGAGCACCCCGTAATCGACGACGAGGACCTGGCCCGCATCCGCGCGGTGGAGGGCGGCCCGCTGACCTCGCACACGCTGGACATCACGTGGCCGATCGCCGAGGGCGAGGAGGGCGTGGGCGTCGGCCTCGAGCGCCTGTTCGCCGAGGCCGACCAGGCCATCGCCGACGGTCACGGAGTGCTGATCCTGAGCGACCGGGCGGTCAGCCACGAGCGCGCCGCGATCCCGTCGCTGCTGGCGCTGTCGGCGGTGCACCACCACCTGGTGCGGTCGGGCACCCGCACCCGCGTGGGCCTGGTGGTCGAGTCCGGCGAGCCCCGCGACCCGCACCACATCGCGGCCCTGATCGGCTACGGCGCGGCGGCCGTGAACCCGTACCTGATGCTGGAGAGCGTGGACGGCGCGGGCGACAAGGTCATCACCTCGATGGAGAAGTCGCTGCTGAAGATCATCTCCAAGATGGGCATCTCGACCATCCGCTCCTACAACGGGGCGCAGGTGTTCGAGGCGGTCGGGCTGGACCGCGGCCTGGTCGATCGCCACTTCACCGGCACGCCGTCGAGAATCAGCGGCATCGGCCTCGATGGCCTGGCCCGCGAGGCGCTGCACCGCCACTCGCGCGCGTGGCCCGACGCCCACGGGGAGGCGCTGCCCGACCACGTGGAGGACGCGCTGCTGCCGGCCGCCTCGAAGGAGTTGCTGCCCCAGGGCGGCCAGTACCAGTGGCGCCGCGACGGCGAGAAGCACATGTGGGAGCCGGCCACGATCACCGGGCTGCAGTCGGTGGCCCGCGGCGGCGGCCGCGAGACCTACAAGGAGTTCGCCCGCCGGGTGGACCAGGAGAACGCCTCGTACAACCTGATCCGCGGGCTGATGCGCCTGCGCGCCGACCGCGAGGCCATCCCGGTGTCCGAGGTGGAGCCCGTGGCCGAGATCGTGAAGCGCTTCACCACCGGCGCCATGAGCCTGGGCTCGCTGTCCTCGGAGGCCCACGAGACGCTGGCCATCGCCATGAACCGCCTGGGCGGGCGGTCCAACACGGGCGAGGGCGGCGAGGACCCGCGCCGGTTCGCGCCCGACCCCAACGGCGACCTGCGCCGGTCGGCCATCAAGCAGGTGGCCTCCGGGCGCTTCGGCGTGACCGCCGACTACCTGGTGAACGCCGACCAGATCCAGATCAAGGTTGCCCAGGGCGCCAAGCCCGGCGAGGGCGGACAGCTGCCGGGCCACAAGATCACCGCGGAGATCGGCCGGCTGCGGCTGTCGACCCCGGGCGTGGAGCTGATCTCCCCGCCGCCGCACCACGACATCTACTCGATCGAGGACCTCAAGCAGCTGATCTACGACCTGCGCTGCGTGAACCCCCGCGCGTCCATCTCCGTGAAGCTCTGTGCCGAGGTCGGCGTGGGCACCGTGGCCGCGGGCGTGGTCAAGGCGAACGCCGACCACATCGTGATCGCCGGCCACGACGGCGGCACCGGCGCCGCCTCGCTGTCCTCTATCCACCACGCCGGCGTGCCCTGGGAGATCGGCCTGGCCGAGACCCAGCAGACGCTGATCCGCAACGACCTGCGCTCGCGCGTGATGCTGCAGGCCGACGGCCAGATGCGCACCGGCCGCGACGTGGTGATCGCCGCGCTG
>DASQLM010000375.1:0-4625 GCA_035630015.1 Thermoleophilaceae bacterium
TCCTCCGCCTCGACCAGGTCCATCGCGGGGGCCCAGCGCTGGGCGGCGGACGGGGTGTCGAAGAGGCGGTCGAAGAGCCGGTCGACCTCACGGGAGAACGGCTCGGGCTTGATCAGGAGACTCATGGCAGTACCTCCAACAGGGTCGGGGTCGGTGACACGGCCGTGAGTATAAAACCTCAGTCTTCTCGTATCAAGTTTTTCCCGGTCATCTCTTCGGGTTGCTCCTGCCCCAGCAAGGCGAGCGCGGTCGGCGCGACGTCGGCCAGGATGCCCTCGTCGCGCAGCTCGCCCACGTCGGCCGTGACCACGAACGGCACCGGGTTCATCGAGTGGGCGGTGTTGGGCGAGCCGTCGGGCTCGAGCATGTTGTCGGCGTTGCCGTGGTCGGCGGTCACCAGGCAGACGCCGCCCTTGGCGTGGACCGCCTCCACCACCTGCCCCAGGCATCCGTCCACGGTCTCGATGGCCTCGACCGCGGCCTCGATCACTCCGGTGTGTCCGACCATGTCCGGGTTGGCGAAGTTGATCACCCCGAAGCCGTAGTCGCCGTCCTGCCACCGCTCCGCGAACGCCGCGGCCGCGGCCTGGGCGCTCATCTCCGGCTTGTGGTCGTAGGTCGGCACGTCGCGCGGTGAGTCCACCAGCGCGCGCTCCTCACCGTCGTAGGCGTGCTCCTCGCCGCCGTTGAAGAAGTACGTCACGTGGGCGTATTTCTCGGTCTCCGCCACGTGCAGCTGGTCGATGCCGCGGTCGGCCAGCGTCGAGCCCAGCGTGACCTCGGGCCGCTGGGGCGGGAACGCGATCGGGTAGTCCCAGTCCTCCTGGTACTGCGTCAGCGTGGCGTAGTAGCCCAGGTCCAGTTCGGCGTTCAGCGCCTCGGTGAGCTCCCGCGCGCGGTCGGGGCGGAAGTTGAAGAACACGCACGCGTCGCCGTCGCGGACGGTGCCCTCGTCACCCACCAGCGTGGGCTCCACGAACTCATCCGTCTCGCCGCGCTCGTAGGCGTCCTCGACGGCCTTCACCGCGCTGTCGGCGTGACGGCCCTCGGCCTCGCCGCGGACGATGGCGTCCATGGCCTTGGCGATGCGCTCCTCGCGCTTGTCGCGATCCATGGCGAAGTAGCGCCCGGTCACGTCGGCGATCCGTCCGCCGGAGGCCTCCAGCCAGCCCTGCACCGTCTCCAGGTAGCCGGCGCCCGACTTGGGGCCGGTGTCGCGCCCGTCGGTGAAGACGTGCACCACCACGTCGGGCACACCCTGGTCGGCGGCGAGCTCCAGCAGCGCCTTCAGGTGGTCCATCGACGCGTGCACACCGCCCTCCGAGACCAGGCCAAGCAGGTGCAGCCTCCCCGACTCGCGGGCGGCGGCGCAGGCGTCGCGCAGCACCTCGTTCTCGTCGAACGAGCCGTCCTCGACCGCGTCGTCGATGCGTTGCAGGTCCTGGGCGACGATCTGGCCTGCGCCCAGGTTCAGGTGGCCCACCTCGGAGTTGCCCATCTGCCCCTCGGGCAGCCCCACGGCGGGCCCCCAGGCGGTCAGCTGGGTGTGTGGATGCTTCTGCCACAGGTCGTCGAACACCGGCGTCTCGGCCAGCTCGACGGCGTTGCCCGGACCGGGCTCGGCCAGCCCCCAGCCGTCGAGCACGATCAGCGCGACGGACGGGAAGCTCTGGCTCATCCCGCGGCGGCCACGATCTTCGCGAAGCCGTCGGGGTCAAGCGAGGCGCCCCCTACGAGGGCGCCGTCCACGTCGCGCTGGGACAGGATCTCGGCGGCGTTGTCGGGCTTGACCGAGCCGCCGTAGAGCAGGCGGATGCGCTGGGCGGACTCCTCCGAACGGCCGCCGACCAGGGCGCGCACGAACGCGATCGCCTCCTGGGCCTGCTCGGGCGTGGCCACCTGACCGGTGCCGATGGCCCAGATCGGCTCGTAGGCCACGGTGACCTCGTGCAGCCGGTCCGCGGGCACGCCCTCCAGGCCCTCGCCGATCTGATGGCGCAGCTTGCGCTCCATGTCGCCCGCCTCGCGCTCCTCCTCGGTCTCGCCCACGCACAGGATCGGCGCCAGCCCGGCCTCGAGCGCGGCGGGCACCTTGGCCTGCAGGGCGCGGTCGGTCTCGCCGTTGTGCTCGCGCCGCTCCGAGTGGCCCAGCAGGACGGCGGTGGCGCCGGCCTCGGTGAGCATGGCGGCGGAGATCTCGCCGGTGAACGCCCCCGACTCCTCCCCGGACATGGTCTGGGCGCCCACGGTCACCGCCGTGCCCTCCAGGCCCGACACCACGGTGTCGAGCGCCGTGAACGGCACGAACAGGCCGACGTCGGCGGCGGGCGCGTCCAGCAACGGGGCAAACGCGCGGCAGTACTCGGCTGCCTGGGCACGGGTGCCCCACAGCTTCCAGTTTCCGGCGATGTACGGCTTTCGGTCATTCATCGTCGAGTACCTCCACTCCGGGCAGATCCTTGCCCTCCAGCAGCTCGAGGGCGGCTCCCCCGCCCGTGGACAGGTGGCTTACCCGGTCGGCAAGGCCGAAACTGGCCAGCGCGGCGGCGGAGTCGCCGCCGCCGACCACCGTGGTGCCGGGCGCATCGGCCACGGCCTCGGCCACGGCGATCGTGCCCTGGGCGAAGGGCTCGAGCTCGAACGCGCCCATTGGGCCGTTCCAGAAGACGGTCCCCGCCGCGGCGATCCGCTCGGCGTAGGCAGCGGTGGTGTCGCGGCCCACATCGAGGCCCATCCAGCCGTCGGGCACCTCGACGCTCTTGAGCTCGCGCCGCTCGGCGTCGGCGCCGAACTCGTCGCCCAGCACCAGGTCCGTAGGCAGCAGCAGCTCGGCGGTGTCGCCGCCCGCGGCCTTGTCCAGCGCCTTGCGGGCCAGCTCCACGCCCTCCTCCTCCACCAGCGAGTCGCCGGTGGGGATGTCCTGGGCGCTGAAGAACGAGAACGCCATGGCGCCGCCGATCAGCACCGAGTCGGCCACGTCCAGGAAGCGGTCGATCACCGCCACCTTGTCGGACACCTTCGCGCCGCCCAGGACCACGACCAGCGGCCGCTCGGGGGACTCGACGATGCCGGTGAGCGTGGTGACCTCGTTCTCCAGCAACAGGCCCGCCACCGACGGCAACAGCTCGGCCACGCCGGCGGTGCTGGCGTGGGCGCGGTGGGCCGCGCCGAACGCGTCGTCCACGTACAGGTCGGCCAGCGCGGCCAGCTGCTTGGCCAGGCCGGGGTCGTTCTCGGTCTCCCCCGGTTCCCAGCGCGTGTTCTCCAGTACCAGCACGTCCCCGGGCTCGAGCGCCTGCGCCTTGGCCTGCGCATCCTCGCCGACCACGTCCGAGGCCTGCTCGACGGGGGCGTCCAGCAGCTCGGCGAGCCGCGCCGACGCGGGCGCCAGCGAGGTCTCGGGCTCGCGGTCCTTCGGCCGCCCCAGGTGGGAGCACAGGATCAGCCGCGCGCCGGCGTCCCGCAGCAGCTCGATGGTGGGCAGCGCCCCGCGGATGCGGGCGTCATCGGTCACGTGGCCATCGTCGTCCAGCGGGACGTTGAAGTCCACGCGCACGAGCACCCGCTCGCCCCCCTCCAGCTGGAGGTCCCGGACCGTCTTCTTCCGGAAGGCCACGCTCAGCCGAGCACGCGGGCGGTGAGGTCGACGACGCGGTTGGAGTAGCCCCACTCGTTGTCGTACCAGGCCACGACCTTGACCATGGTGCCCTCGATCACCGCCGTCAGCCCGGAGTCGAAGATCGAGCTGTGGGGGTTGCCCACGATGTCGGTCGACACGATCGGGTCGTCGGTGTACTCGAGGATGCCCTTCATCGGGCCGTCGGCCGCGGCCTTGACCGCCTCGTTGACCTCCTCCACGGAGGTCTCGCGCGACGCGGTGATGGTCAGGTCGACCACCGAGCCGGTGGGCACGGGGGCGCGGATGGCGAAGCCGTTGAGCTTGCCGTTGAGCTCTGGCAGCACCAGGCCCACCGCCTTGGCCGCGCCGGTGTTGGTCGGCACCAGGTTGATGGCGGCGGCACGGGCGCGGCGCAGGTCCTTGTGGGGGGCGTCGAGCAGCCGCTGGTCGCCGGTGTAGGCGTGGATGGTGGTCATCAGCCCGTGCTCGATGCCTACCGAGTCGTTCACGGCCTTGGCGAACGGGGCCAGGCAGTTGGTGGTGCAGGAGGCGTTGGAGATGACGTGGTGCGCGTCCTTGTCGTACTTGTCGTCGTTCACGCCCAGCACCAGCGTGATGTCCTCGTTCTTGGCCGGCGCCGAGATGATCACCTTCTTGACCGAGCCGCCCAGGTGGGCCTTGGCCTGCTCGGCGTCCGTGAAGAAGCCGGTGGACTCGATGACCACGTCGATGTCGTGCGCGCCCCAGTCGATGTCGCCGGGCTCACGCTCGGCGAACACCTTGATCTCCTGGCCGTCGACCTTCAGGCCGTCGCCGGTGGCCTCCACCGAGCCGCCGTACGGCCCGAGGATGGAGTCGTACTTGACCAGATGCGCCAGCGTCTCGGCGTCGGTCAGGTCGTTCACCGCCACGAACTCGATGTCCGCGGACGAGGCCTTTGCGGCCCGGAACACGTTGCGGCCGATGCGGCCGAACCCGTTGATACCGACGCGTACTGGCATGGGGC
>DASQLM010000376.1:0-14937 GCA_035630015.1 Thermoleophilaceae bacterium
GCCGACGCGACCCACGACATGTCGGCCGGCCGCTACGACCGCCGCGTATACACCGCCTCGATGGACGAGGTGGGCGAGCTGGCCGAGGCGTTCAACCGGATGGCGGCCGAGCTGGCGGCGGTGGACACCGAGCGGCGCGAGCTGATAGCCAACGTGTCGCACGAGCTGCGCACCCCCATCAGCGCCATGCAGGCGGTGATGGAGAACATCGTCGACGGCGTGGAGCCGGCCGACCCGGCCACGATGCGGACGATGCTGGCCCAGGTCGAGCGGCTCGGCCGCCTGGTGACCCAGCTGCTGGACCTCTCGCGCCTGGACGCGCGGGACACCGAGATCGAATCGAAGCCGTTCGCCGTCGCCCCCCTGCTGGAGGCGGCGGTGAAGGAGGCGCAGATCGGCACCCGACGACCGGACTCTCCGAGCGTTCGCCTCGACCTGAGCGTCGAGCCGCCCGCGCTGGAGGCGACCGGCGACCCCGAGCGCATCCACCAGGTGGTGGCCAACCTGCTGGACAACGCCATCTCGCACTCGCCCGACGGCGGGCGGGTGGCCGTGGGCGCCCGCCGCAACGGAGATGCCTCAGTAGAGCTCGAGGTCAGCGACGAGGGCCCGGGCATCCCGCCCGAGGAGGCCGACCGGGTGTTCGACCGCTTCTACCGCGGCAACGGCACCGCGCCGCAAG
The DNA here is from genome assembly GCA_035630015.1 of Thermoleophilaceae bacterium. Lineage (GTDB taxonomy): Bacteria > Actinomycetota > Thermoleophilia > Solirubrobacterales > Thermoleophilaceae > JAAYBF01. The sequence goes on from DASQLM010000376.1 coordinate 683, forward strand.
ACGGCGGCACCGGCCTGGGCCTGGCCATCGCCAAGTCGATCGTGGACCTGCACGGCGGCAGCATCGAGGCCCGCAACGGCGGCGAGCGCGGCTGCCGGATGATCGTGGCGCTGCCTAGTCGATGAAAGCGGTGAACGAAAGCCGCGCGTTGCCAAGACGGCAGTGGACGCGGGTCGCGTCGGGAGCGCCGACGCTGAACGGGGGCGCGACACAGAGATAGCGCAGCACTCGGCACCGGCGGTACGAGCAGTTGGCGGGTCCGATGGTGCGCTCGAGCCAGGCCGCGGCCACCGTGCGTGCGCGGGCGCAGCTGATACCAGAAGCCCGCAGACCCCTCACCGGAATGTTGTTGGTTCGACAGGCCCGTGCGAACACGGCGCCCCGGGCCTCCGTCGCGCTGAAGCGCGCGTGAAAGGTCCGCTTGCCCCGGCGACCGTTGGCGACTCGATCGATGATCCACAGGTTCCAGCCGTAGACCCGTGTCGGATCGTTGGCACTGGGCCCTGTGCTGCGCGCGGGTCCGTGGAAGTAGGCGTGGACGAGCCGCCGGACACCTCGGCAGCTCGAGCGCTTGGCACGAACGGCGTAGAAGCGATACCTCAATCCGTTGGCGCGCACCGTGAAGGCGGGGCAACCGTGAGCCGCCCCGGCGACCGGGGCAGCCGAGGACCGCACGGGCGAAGCCTGGGCCTGGACGGCGCCGACGAGGGCACAGGCTGCCGTCGCTGCGATGACCCCGAGTAGCCGCATGTTCACCGCGCTGATCCCCCTGTCGTATGGACTCGTCCCGACCGACCCGGGGCCACGCTACGTGCACTGCGCCGACGGCGCAAACCTGGCAGTAGGATCACCCCGGTGCAGGGGGCCCACAAGAGACTCGGCGTGGTGATCGCAGCGCTGTGCGCGGTCCTGCTGATCCTGGCGATCGCCTCCCCGCCGGCTTCGGCCCGTGCCTGCCGGTCAACCCTCTTGTATCCGCCGGCCAATGGCGGCCATGCCCTGATCATCGAGAAGCTCAGGGTCCGGCGGGTCTCGTGCCGCGCCGCAACCCGGATCGCCGGCCGGTACGTGGTCGGCGAACGGCTGCCCAGGGGCTGGAGGTGCCGGGTCCGCGGCCAGCGGCCGACGGTGTGCCGGCGCGGAAAGCGTTCCCTGACCTACTTCTTCGGCGGAGACGCCGGCTGATGCGCAGCACCCGCCGCAACGGCGTGTGGCTTGTGCTCGCACTGGCCTTGATGCTCTGCACCGCCTACCCCGCGTCGGCGGACGCCGCCTTGCTGGCCAGGGGTTGCTCGAAAGCCAAGTTCATCGAGTTGCGGCTTTCGGCGGTCGCAACGGTCACGAGCGTCCGGAACATGACGTGTCTGCAGGCGCGCCGGGTGGTCCGGAGATACGGGCGCAGCACCCGGGGGGAGACGTTCCGCGTGGGCGGCCGCTTCACCCTCGGGACGTTCCGTTGCCGCGTTCTGCGCGTGGGGTACGAGGACGCGACGGCCCGGTGCCGCCGCCGGAGCGCCGTGTTCCGCGTCGGCTACGGGGCCTGAGCTCAGCGACCGCGCGGATTCTGGATGGCGAACGTGGTGAGCGCGGCGTTCGCGATCTGCTGCTGACCAGCGCCGTTGGGGTGCAGACAGAAGTCGCGCTTCGCCGGGAGCATCCACGTACCCTTGCGTTTGCGCAGGCAGCCGTGGCCGTGGAAGGAGGGAGGGCTGACCACGGAAACGGTCTCCCGATCGAACGCGGCCGCCGCGGAGTTGATCGCGCTGTTGACGGCATCGACGGCGCCCCCGAGGTCCTGATCGAGGAAGTAGTACTCCGTGATGTAGATCTCCGCCCCCGTCCGGCGGTCGAGCCTCCTGAGCAGCGCCCGCAGATTGCGTTCCGTGTGCTTGGCCCTCAGGCGCGCCTTGACGCAGCGTTTCTTCGAGGCACACCGCGGATCGCTGAGCAGGTCGTTGGCGCCGAGGGTGATCAGGATGACATCGGGGTCGCCCGCCACGATCCGATCGACCCTGCGGCTGAGGCGCTTGCCCGGGGAGAGGTGCCCGGTCTGCGCCCCGGCGATGGCTTGATTGTCGACCACGACGGGTTGCCCGTCCGTCTGCGTCGGGGTCAACCCGCGCGCGAAGAGCGCGGGCCAGGCCTTCCCGGGGCTGTCGCAGGCGCCGGTCGGACGCTCGAGCACGAAGATCGTCGCCGCACAGCGGGCCGCCTTGCTGGTCTTGGCCTCCAGCCCGAACCCGGCGGCCACCGAATCGCCGATCACGCCGATGTGGAAGCCGTTGCCGCTCTGCGCCGCAGCCGCCGGCGCCAGGGCGAGCAGGGCCAGGCCGCAGACCACACCGGCGCGAACCGCGAGAACCCTCATCCTCGTACCACTCACAGGAGCTGTGCCGAACCGATGCGACCACGCCAGCGGAAGCGTCCGGTTCGGGAGCAGCCGCTTGGGCCGCAATCCTCGACGCGACCCGTCAGCCGGTAGCGCCACCAGTGCTTGCCCAGATAGCGGAGCTTCGCGCTGCCGACCCACCGGCGGTCGAAGGAGACGGCGCGGAACCGGCACGAGACGGTGCGAGAACCCAGCCGCTTGCACCGGGCCCGGAACACGTCCAGGCCGTTCTCGTGCGTGTCGGTCTTGGCCTGCACGGTCAGTTGGAGGGTCTCCTTCGCGTCCTTGACCGATCCGACCGGCGCGGACGCAGGAGACGCCGCGGCGGGACCCGCGGCAAACACGCTGATGATCACGGACGCGCAGGCGACCGCTGTGGCATTCCGAGACATGAGCCCCCTGGAGGTAGACACCGCGAGCCGGTGCCCGCGAGGCCAAGCTAACCCGGGCCCCGGGATTGAGCAAGCGCGCTCGCCCGACTGGCGCAACGAGGCCGGCGCCCTTACCTTGGCGACACAGGGGGCCGCCCGCCGAGCAGGTGTCGGGTGAACGCATGCGGCTCGAGTTCGAACCAAGGAGCCGCATGCTGTTGCGAACCGCTGGGTTGATCGTCTGCGTGGTGGCGTCGGTCCTGTGCGTCGGCCTCGGGCCGGCGGCCGCCACCTCGCCCCAGGCCGCCCGATCGTGCGGCTCGTTCGTGGACTTCGGCCAGGAGGGCCTGACCGTGGAGATCACGCGCTTCCGGGTCAGCGCCACTCGTGTCAGCTGCCGCCGGGCCTACCGCTACGGGGTCGCGCTGTGGCGCACCAACCGCCGGCCGCGCGGCTGGGTGTGCGGCTCGAGCCACTTCGAGGCCGGATGCTCGAAGGGGCGGCGCCGGATCACGGTGAACGCCCGGGGCGCGCTGCAGCGCGAATGCCAGGCGTCCGGCGACTTCTATTCGGTGGTGGGGACCGGAGCGACGCAGGCCTACCGGATGAGCTGCGCGCGCTCGTACAGCGTGCTCCTGGACTGGGCCCGCCGCGGCAAGCCGCGATCAGGCCCGGCCGGCTTCCGCTGCCGGCGCCGCGAGGAGGGCATGGACGAACCCGGGGGTACGACGCTCTTCCTGTGTCGCGGACGCATCAGCTACCTGTGGTTTCGGATCGGAGGATGACCATGTCCACGTCGCGATTGACTGCCTTCTTGCTGGTAGCCGCCTGCGCGCTGTCGGGCGCTGTGCCCAGCGCGGCAAGCGCCCGCACCTACGTCCCCAATTGCGGGACCACCTACTACCTCGACTTCAAGCCGTCCTACTGGAGCGGCGGCTGCACCGGCGGAGCACTGAACGTGAACAAGCTCAGGTGGCGCCACTACGGCAACCGAACGGCGAAGGCCACCGGGCAAGCGGCGCTGCGCAGGCCGTGCGGCACCAACCCCACGTGCCCCGAAGCCGGCCTCTACCGGGCCTCGGCACGGCTGTACATGTCGCGCCCGTCCTCCTGCCGCAACGGTGAGGCCGGCGGGGCACGATTCTTCAGCCGGATCACCGTCCGTGTTCGCTACCGGGCGGACAACCCGTTCGGCTACCGCGCGGGCTGGAAGCGCTACCGGTCCAGGGTCCGCGCGTACGAAGGCACTTGCGAGTACTCGCCATGATCGGGGCGCCGAGAGCGATCTGCGCGATCGCGGCATCGATGCTGGCACTGGGCGTGGCCACGGGCTGCGGTGGCGACTCGGAGCCAGATCCCTCCGACCAGATCGAGGACGTGGCGCGGGATGCTTCCCGGTCCCTGGATCGGTTCGCCGACGCTCTGCGAGACGCTCGCGTGTCCGACAAGGCCAGCCTGGTGAGGCTTCGTGCCAGTGCCGGCCGGGTGGAGGACGACCTCCGCGACGCGCGCAGCGACCTCGGCGACATCGAAGACGAGAGCGAGGGCAGCGACCGGCGCAAGGCACGGGATCTGGAGGACGCCCTGGCCGACATCGAGGAGCTGGCCGGCGATGTACAGGCCAGCCCGCCGTCGCGAAGCGACATCGAGGTCGCGGCGGAACGGGCTGAGCAGTCCGTCAGCGACTCGGCGATCGCGCTGCCCCGCATCGACGCCGATCGGCTGCTGGCCAGCATGGAGAAGCGGCGAGCCAAGACCACGCCTGGCGGCGTCAGCGCACCGATCGGCCAGGGATCGTCCACCACACAGTCGTCACGCCCCGTGGCCTATCGCGACTACACCGGCCCGGCGTTTCAAGCCAAGGTCCCCACCGGCGCCGGCTGGGCCGCGCCCTCGCAGTCCGAGCCCACGCCCGGCCAGCTGTTCCGGACGAACGTCCGGGGCCCCAACGGGCTGTTCGTGGCCATCGACTTCACCCCGCTCGAGACCGCCAAGTTCGGCGGCCGGTACTCGACGCGCACGGAGGTCGGCCAGACCGCCTTCGGCTCGGCCACGCGGTACGAGTTCCAGGGAGGCCGTCTGCCCGAGTGCCAGAGCTCGCCCTGCATCGACTACATCATCAACGGCAACGGTGCTTCGGGCGGGTCGGGCTTCGCCGTGGTTGCCGGTGGCGGCGCCGGAGCGGCCGAGATCGCACAGACCGTGGCCAACTCGGTGACGCCGATCGGGGACTACGCGGAGTAGGCACGGCCCAGGACTAACGTCGACCGCATGGACTACCGCGGACTCGGCACCACAGGAATGCAGGTCAGCAACCTCTGTCTGGGGGCGATGATGTTCGGCGCGTGGGGTGAGCCGGACCACGACAAGAGCGTGGCGATCATCCACCGGGCGCTGGACGCGGGCGTGAACTTCATCGACACGGCCGACGTGTACTCGCAGGGCGAGTCCGAGGAGATCGTGGGCGAGGCGCTGGCCGGCGGCAAGCGCGACGACGTGATCCTGGCCACCAAGTTCCACGGCGCCATGGACGTGTCGATGATGAGCGGCGAGAAGGGCGACCCCAACCGCAAGGGCAACTCCCGCCGGTGGATGATCCGGGAGGTCGAAGACAGCCTCCGGCGTCTGCAGACCGACTGGATCGACCTCTACCAGGTGCATCGCTGGGACCACTGGACCTCGCACGAGGAGACCCTGTCGGCGCTGACCGACATACAGGCGCAGGGCAAGATCCGCGCCTTCGGCTGCTCCACCTTCCCGGCGCACGAGATCGTGGAGGCGCGCTGGACCAGCGAGCGCCGCGGCATCGGCCACTACTCGACCGAGCAGCCGCCGTACTCGCTCCTGACGCGCGGCACCGAGGCCGACGTCCTGCCGGTCGCGGGCCGCTACGGGATGGGCGTGATCCCCTGGAGCCCGCTGGCGGGCGGCTGGCTGACGGGACGCAAGCGCGGCGAGGGCGAGGAGACGCCGCGGCAGAAGATGATGTCCAACCGCTTCGACATGTCCCTGCCCGGCAACCAGCGCAAGGCTGAGGCGGTCGATCAGCTGGAGAAGGTGGCCGAGGAGGCGGGCCTGACGATGATCCACCTGGCGCTGGGCTTCGTGCTGGCCCATCCGGCGGTGACGGCGCCCATCATCGGGCCGCGGACCATGGAGCATCTGGAGAGCCAGCTTGGCGCCGCCGAGGTGACGCTGTCGAAGGACGTGCTGGACAAGATCGACGAGATCGTGCCGCCCGGGCTGGACACCGTCTCCGGCGAGCGCAGCTTCACCCCGCCGGCGGTGGCCGAGGCGTCGCTGAGGCGCCGCCCCAGCGGGCTCGCGTAGGCCCGGGCGTCAGTCCCAGAAGCCCTCGACCGGCTCGCCGTCACCGCCCTCGGGCAGCGGGCCGCCGACGCAGATGAGCTCCAGCCCGTCGGGACCGGCCTCGAACTGGCGCCCCAGCTCCGGCGGGACGCGGACGACGTCCCACTGGGTCAGCTCGACGATGTCGTCGCCGAGCTTGACCCGCCCGGAGCCCGCCACGACCACGTAGGCCTCCTCCTGCCGGCGGTGGCGGTGGGCGAACGGGAAGCGCACGTCGGGCTCGAAGGTGAACCGGCTGACGCCGATCTGCTCGAAGCCGAGGTCCTTGCGGGCGAAGTGCCATTCCATCCCCACGTCGTCCGGGCTGCGGTCTTCGATGTCGGCGAAGTTCTTCATGGTCCATTCGGGCATGGACCGAGTATCTCGCGGAGATGTCGAAAGCGCGGCCGCCCGTTCGACGCCTCGGCAGAACCCCCGAACGAGAGGACCGAGATGAAGCTCACCGTGACCACGTTCCAGACCCTGGACGGCGTGATGCAGGCCCCCGGCGGCGCCGAGGAGGACACCAGCGACGGCTTCGACCAGGGTGGCTGGGTGGCGCCGCACTTCGACGCGGAGGTGAACACCTTCATGACCAGCGTGTTCGAGCGCACCGAGGCGTTCCTGCTGGGCCGCAAGACCTACGAGATCTTCGCCGCCCACTGGCCCGAGGCGGCGGATCCCGACGACCCGATCGCCAACGGGCTGAACACGCTGCCCAAGCACGTGGCGTCGACCACGCTGACCAGCGTGGAGTGGGAGAACTCGTCGCTGCTCGAGGGCGACGTGGTGCAGGCGGTGACCGAGCTCAAGGAGCGCGAGGGCGGGGAGCTGCAGGTGCACGGCAGCGCCAACCTGATCCAGACCCTGAACGAGCACGGGCTGGTGGACGAGTACAACGTGCTCACGTTCCCCGTGATCGTCGGTGGCGGCAAGCGGCTGTTCGAGGACGGCTCCAAGCCCGTCGGGCTGGAGTCGGTGTCGTACACCAAGACGCCGTCGGGCGTGACCATCGACGTGTGGCGCACCGCCGGCGCCCCGCAGCGGGCCGAGGCGGCGGAGCTGGACCGCTAGAGCGAGAGCAGGCCGAGCACGAGCACCGCCGCTCCGATGGCGGCCATCGTCAGCGACGATGGCGCGCTGCGGCGCAGCACGCTGTTGGCCGGGTTCCGCGGGTCGACCCACACACTCACCCGCGACCCGGCCTCGTGCCGGCCTGCCTGCGCCCGCGCCACGGCCCCGAGGCCCATACCGAACGCGAGGGGCGAGCCGAACGCAGCTCGCGAGCCGGTGTAGGTCCGGCCGCCGACCTCGTAGGTGTAGCCCACCACGGATCGCTGCACGGGCGCGCGGCCCTCGCCGCCGCCCGCGTGCGTCATGAAGCCCTGGACGCCGGAGCCGATGATCGTGCCCGGCACCTCCTGCCACGAGCGCGAGCCCAGCAGGGCGATCACGCCCGGGCCTCCGCGCAGCAGCAGGATCACCGCGAGCACGAGCAGGATGATTCCGGTCACCGGAACCGTGGTCACAGCGTGGTGTGCCCGCGGCCGGTGTGGTCGAAGCCGAGCAGGTCGCCGCTCGGGTTCTTGGGACCGCCGTGGTGGTAGGCGCGCACCTCGGCGATCCTGCCGTCCCGGAACTCGAACCACTCGGTGCCGCGGTCCAGGCGCGGGTCCCCCGACTTCGGGTCCTTCCAGGTCATCGTCCACTCGATCACGACGCGTCCGCCGTCCTCGATCGCGCTCTCGATGAACCACTGCGCGTCGATGTTCTCCACCGCCCAGTGGGTGTGCTGGCCGATCGTGCGCGCCCCCTCGTGGGGACCGAGCCGCGTGTAGTAGTGCGTGGCGTCGTCGGTGAAGTGCCCGGCCACGCGGTCGGCGTCGCCGGTGTTCAGCGCCTCGTAGTAGGACCGGACGTGCTCGAGCAGGGCCGCGATGGGTGGCCAGCCTATCCCCACAGGCCGCGGCGCTAGCGCGCCGGCACCCGCAGCCCCAGCGACCGCTTCAGCACCAGCACGCGCGCCGCGCTCTCCCGCAGGCGAGCCCGTGCCGCGGGCGAGGCCTTGGCTCGTGCCCGGATCCGGCGGAACACCGGCCCGTAGCTGGCGGGGCGGGTCAGGAGGAGCAGGTCGCCGCCGGCCAGCAGCGAGCGCTCGGCCGCTCGTTCGACCGACGTGGCCCGCAGGACGGCGCGAGCCTCCAGGGCATCGGTGACCACGACGCCCCTGTAACGCAACCGCCGGCGTAGGAGGCGATCGAGGATCGCCGGCGACTGGCTGGCCAGGCGCCTCCGGTCGAGCGCGGAGTACCTGGCGTGCGAGACCATCAGCACCGGGGCCTTCGCCGCGATGGCCGCGCGAAACGGTGCCAGGTCGACGCGCGCGAGCGCGCGGGCGCTACGGGTGATGACCACGGCTGCATCGTCCGTATTTCGAGGCGCCGATCCGAGGCCGGGGAAGTGCTTCACGGACGCGGCCACCCGGGCAGCCCGGTAGCCCTGCGTGGCCGCCACCACCTTGCGGCCGATGTCGGCGGTGGAACCCCGGAACGCGCGCCCGTAGATGTCCGCGCCCGGGCTGGAGGGCACGTCGGCGACCGGCGCGAAGTTGAGGTTGAAGCCCAGCCGGCGCAGGTCCGCCCCGCCCTGGCGGGCGATCCGCTTCACGCGGGCGGCCGACCCCTGCTGCGGTTGGCCGATGCGGGGCGCCGCGTAGGGGACCCGTCGCACCAGGCCGCCCTCCTGATCGACGGACACCAGCGCCGCGCCACGTGAAGCAGTGCGAAAGGACCTCGTCAACGCCGTCAAGCGGCTTCGCGAGCCGACATTCGCGGCGAACAGGATGACCCCCGAGAGGCGATCCGTCCGCAGAGCCGACCGGATGAACCGCGGTGCCTGCTGCCCGTCGAAGCCACCGATGAGGACCTGGCCGACCTGCTGATCCAGGCTTAGCTCGCCCGCCCTCTGCGAGGCCCACGCGGGCGGCGCTCCGGCTGGAGGAGGCGCAGGCATCAGCGCGGCCTCCTCGGCGGCGTTGCTCGTGAGGATCTGCGGAGCGGCCTGGGCCGAGGAGGGAGCCGCCAGCGTGGCCACGGCCAAGGCCAGCGCGGCCGGCAGCGGCTTCATCCCACCTCGACGTTGTACGAGGTGATGGTCGAGATGCGCCCGTCGCCGACGGCGTAGATGTCACACGAGCCGACGGTGGTCGAGTCGCCGTCGGGCTCGAAGTACTCCGCCAGAGTGTCGATCACCACGTGGGTGCCGCCGTCGATGGTGCGGCTGCGCAGGAACGTCGTCGTGACGGTGGTCAGATAGTCGGCGGAGGCGCGGCAGGCCTCGATCACGGCCGGCTTGCCGCTGAGTTGCTCGGCACCGATGTTGTCCCAATGGACATCGTCGGCCAGCAGCTCAAAGGCCGCTTCGAAGTCGTGGCCGGAGAAGGCCTCGGCTGCCTGGAGGATCGCCGGGTCCATGCCATGGCAGGCTAGCCCCATGAGCTACCGCGTCCTCCCCGCCGCCGACCAGCACTGGCGCCCGTCGAACGTGATGGGCGTGGCCAACACCGACCTGACGGAGCAGCTCGGGGCGAGCGTGCTGGGCGCGAGGCTGTGGCGGCTCGAGCCGGGCCAGGCCTCGACCTGGCACCGCCACGAGGTGACCGAGGAGCTGTACGTGCTGGTCGAGGGCACCGGCCGCGCCCGCGTGGGCGACGAGACGCTGACCGTGGAGCCCGGCACGGCGATGCTGGTGGACCCGGACACGCTGCGCCAGCTGTTCAACGACACCGACGCCGACCAGCTGTGGCTGGTGGTGGGCGCGCCGCCGGAGATGGCCAGCACGCTGGAGATGACCGAGGAGGACATCGCCCGGCGCTATCCGGACGGCCTGCAGGCGATGCCGCCGGAGCTCGGCGGCGGCTGACGGCGCCGAGCTAGAGCGGCTTGCAGCGGATCTTGAACGGCGTCCGCGGCTCGCCCTTGGCGATGATCTTCATCCGGGTGAACACGTTCCTGCCCGGGCATCTGCGCTTGCGGTAGAGCACCACGCGGGCGGCCAGTCGCTTCTCGGGCCCTTCGACGCAAGTCGGCTTGCACGTCTGGTAGACGTAGCGGCCCTTCGCCCGCGCGGTCCCGGCCCTCCAGCTGGTCCACTTCAGACCGCGCAGCTGGCGAAGGATGCCTACGCAGAGCTGGATCTTCGCCGGCTTGTACTTGGACGCGTAGCGGTCGTTGCAGTCCGGGTAGTAGGTGCGCGCCGACGCAGCCGGGGCGACCGCGCAGAACAGCAGCACCGTCAGTCCTGCCACCGCGAGTCTCGCGCCCCCGCTCGATCCCATGCGGCGATCCTAACCCGGAGTGGCGGCGCGCGCGAGCGCTAGGCGGTGGCCACAACCTGGTGCCACTCGTTGCTCAGGCGATAGGAGCCGTCGGCCGCGCGGAACGGGGCCAGCGAGTCCAGTATCGCCCGCCGCACCGCCTCGTCACCCGCGACGGCCGCGGCCTGCACCACGCCCCCGGCCGCGGCCATGCCGCGAACGAGCGCGTCCTCGTCCGGGTAGTCGAACACACACGAGGCGTCGAAGGCCAGCCGCGGCGTGAGCCCGGCGGCCCGGGCCAGCTCCTCGACCACACCCGGCTGCCACAGCGGCGGGCCCGCCGGGGCGCCGGGCTCGGCTCCCTTGAGCCGCCCCATGGCGGCGATCATCGCGCCGACGTCGCATCGCTCGGGCCGGCCCCACACCTGGATGACCACGTCGGCGTCCGGACGCGCCACCCGGGCCGCCTCGGCCAGCGCCGCGCCCATGTCGGCGGCGAAGAAGAACGAGTTGAAGCCCGTGACCAGGTCGAAGGCGTCGTCATCCCACGGAAGCCGCTCCAGATCACCGGCGCGCAGGTCGGCCCCGGGCACACACTCGGCGGCGATGGCCAGCAGGCTCTCCGCCGCGTCGAGTCCCGCGACCCGCGCGCCGTGCCCGGCCGCGAGGCCCAGGAAGGTGCCCGCCCCGCAGCCCAGATCGAGCACGCGGTCACGCGGGGCGATGCCAACCCGGTCAGCCACGGCGCGGTACACGGGCAGCTGGCGCGCTTCGGTCTCGGCCCAGTCGGCGGGGTGGGCGCCCCAGAGCGCGCCCTGCGTTGCCGCGCTGCCTTCGGTGGTCGTAGCGGTCATGGGGTACTCCTCCGGTCGTAAACTATTGTCCATAGTTATACACTATGGATCGTAGCTTTGGCAAGGCCGATACCTTCGAGGCCGATGGCCGAACTGCCCCTCCCCGACCACTTCGACCCCGCCCGCGTGGGCGACGTGTGGCGGGTGCCCTACCAGGACCGCGCGGCCGAGGCCGAGGAGTGGGCGGGCCGCCACGGGCTGGGCGCCGCCGCGGACGACGACGAGAAGGTCGGCCTGCTGCTCGTGGACGTGCAGAACACGTTCTGTATCCCGGGCTTCGAGCTGTTCGTGGCCGGCGCGTCGGGCCGGGCGGCGGTGGACGACAACCGCCGGCTGTGCGACTTCGTCTACCGCAACCTCGGGGCGATCACCCGGACCGTGCCCAGCCTGGACACCCACCACGCGATGCAGATCTTCCACGCCGCCTGGCTGGTGGACGAGAACGGCGACCGGCCCGGCCCGATGACCCAGGTCACCGCGAGCGATGCCGCCGAAGGCCGCTGGCGCGTGGATGCCGACGTGGCCCGGGCGGCCGGCGTGGATCCGGGCTACGCCCAGCGCCACCTGGAGCACTACACCCGCCTGCTGGCCGACAGCGGCAAGTACGACCTGACCGTGTGGCCCTACCACGCCATGCTGGGCGGCATCGGGCACGCGCTGGTGTCGTCTGTGGAGGAGGCGGTCTTCTTCCACGGGCTGGCCCGGCGCAGCGCGCCCCGGTTCTGCGTGAAGGGCGAGCTGGCGCTGACCGAGCACTACTCGATGCTGGGCCCCGAGGTCACCGAGGGGCCGGACGGCGACGAGATCGCCACGATCGACCACGCGCTGGTGGAGACGCTGCTGGGCTTCGACGCCGTGATCGTGGCCGGCCAGGCCAAGAGCCACTGCCTGGCGTGGACCATCGACGACCTGCTGGCCCACCACAGCGTGCAGGAGGACCGGCTGGCCGAGCGCACCTACCTGCTGGAGGACTGCACCTCGCCGATCGTGGTGCCCGGCGTGGTGGACTACACGGCCGAGGCCGACGCGGCATTCGCCCGCTTCGGCGATGCGGGCATGCACGTGGTGCGCTCCACCGACCCGATCGACGACTGGCCGGACTTCCCGTGTTCGACCATGTGACCATCCGCGTCGCCGACCCGGGGGCGTCACGGCGCTTCTACGAGACCACGCTGGGCGCGGCGGGCATCGACGACTGGGACGACTTCCGGATCGAGCCCGGCGACTCCCCCACGCACAACCTGCACATCGGCTTCTCGGTCGCCAGCCGCGACCACGTGCACGCGTTCTGGGAGGCGGGCGTGCAGGCCGGATACACCGACGACGGCGAACCCGGCCCGCGGCCGCAGTACACGGATGACTACTACGGCGGCTTCCTGCTGGACCCCGACGGCAACAGCGCCGAGGCCGTGCACCACGCCGGCGTGCGCCGCGGCGGCATCGTGGACCACGTGTGGATGCGCGTGGCCGACCTTGCCGCCGCGAAGGCCTTCTACGACTCGATCGCGAGCGAGGCCGGCTACCGGCTGAACAAGGAGCTGCCCGGGCGCGTGGCCTACGTCAGCGAGCGCCCGGGCGGCGGCGACTTCTCGATCGTCGAGGGCGAGCCGACCGGGAACGCGCACCTGGCGTTCCCGGCCGGCCGGGGGGATGCCCTCGACGATCCCGACGGGAACACCGTCGAGCTTGTGGTCCGCTAGTCCGCGGGCGGCTGGTACAGCTGGAGGTCGTTGCCCTCGCTGTCGTTGAAGTTGGCGATCCGGCCCCAGGGGTGCTCGGAGATCTCGGTGTCGAAGGTGACGCCGCGGCCCTGGAGGGCCTCGACCGCGTTCTCGAGCGAGTCCTGGACCTGGAAGGCCACTACGGGGCCGCCGGAGACGCCGGCGCCCTCGGGCTCGCTGCCGTTGAGGCCGATCGTGAGCCCGTCGGCGTCCACCTCGGCCCAGGTCTCGTCCTGCTGCTTGACCTCGAACTCCAGCGCGTCGCGGTAGAAGCCGACGGCGCGGTCGACGTCCTGCACGGGGATCCAGACTGTGGCTACTCCACCGATCATCGGTGCTCCTTCTCGTTGCGGGTGACCCCACGTCTACGGCCGGCCGGCGCTGGGGGATGACGCTTCAGCCCCGGCCCCGGCATGCCGATGACAGTCGGACAGGCCGGAGCGCAGAGGCAGCCCTCCGACATCGCAGCGCGACGTCTGGAGCCCCACATGCCTCACCGATCCGTTCCCACGCTGGGCGTCACGCTCGGCCTCGCCCTGGCCGCGCTCTCGGCCTCGCCCGCGTCGGCAGCCGACTCCCTGTTCTGGGCGAACACGGGCAGCGACACCGTGGCGCGAGCGGACCTGGCCGGCGGCGGCGGCCAGACCCTCTCGATATCCACGCCGATCAGCGGCATGTTCGGACTCACCGCGAACGTGCGGACGGGAAAGCTCTACTGGACGGACAGGGGCACGCAATCGATCACCGTCGCCAACCTCGACGGCAGCAACGCGGCGACCCTGAACACCACCGGCGCCCCGACCAACACTCCGCAGGGAATCACGGTCGACCCCGTGGGCGGGAGGGTCTACTGGGGCACCGAACCCACCAGCCCGGTCGGCTACGCGGCGCTCGACGGCAGCGGCGGCGGCCCGTTCAACACCACGGGCGGCGGCTCCCAGGGCCTGACCCCGCTGGTCGACCGCGCCCGGGGGCGCTTGCTGTGGTCCACGTTCGGCGGAATCGCCTACGCGAACCTGGACGGGTCCGGCGGCGTGACGTCGCTCGACCTCGGCGGCGCACCCGCCGACACCATCGTGGGCATGGCCATCAACGGGACAAAGATCTACTGGGTCACCGAAGGGAGCGGCACCGTCGGCTTCGCGAACGTGGACGGATCGGGTGCGGGCGGCACACTGGACACCACCGGCGCAAGCATCGGCGGGGCGGCTGGCCTGAGCATCGACGCCGAGGCGGGACGTATGTACGTCGGCGGCG
>DASQLM010000377.1:0-2054 GCA_035630015.1 Thermoleophilaceae bacterium
CACATAGGCCGACGACGTTGGGGACCGAGCGTCCCCTCCGCCGGCTGGGATTGAGAGGAGAGATGCGATCCCTGGACGCCCCCGCGCACCAGCCTGCGCGGGGGCGCTCTTCTTGCCGGGCAGCGGTATGGGCCCTGGTCGTCTCGCTTGCCGCCCCCGGGGCGGCAAGCGCTGCGATCGGGGATACCGCGATGCGCTTCGCGCGCGACGTCGCGGCCACCGGGCCGCGGCCCGCCGCCGGCGTGGCGGAGATGCGCGCGCAGCGGCTGCTGGGCCGGCGTTTCCAGGCGGCCGGCATGCGCGTCTCCGTGCAGAACGTCCGCGTGCCCGGCAAGGGCAGGTCGCGCAACGTGATCGGCGTCCGCCGCGGGCGCGGGCGTTGCCTGCGGGTGGTCATGGCCCACGCCGACACGGTGGCCGGGTCGCCGGGCGCGAACGACAACGCCTCGGGTCTCGGGGCACTGGCCGAGCTGGCGGGGCGCACCCGCCGCGGTGGCCTGCCGTGCGAGCTGTGGCTGGTGGGCACCGGCGCCGAGGAGCGCATCTTCACCGGCGCGCGCGACCACCTGGGGGCGCTGGCCCTGGCGCGGCTGGTCCGCCGCAACCGCGGTCCCGCGCGGCTGCGCTGGGCGTTGTCGCTGGACGAGGTCGGGCGCTCGCGCTCGCTGGCGCTGCGCTCGCCGGCGGCGGGGCCGCGCAGCGGGGTCGAGCGGGCGATGGCGGCCGCGGCCCGACGCGAGCGGGTGGCCCTGCGCTGGCAGCGCGATGCCTCCGGCGGGCTGTCCGACCACCGCGAGTTCCACCTGCTGGGCCTGCGAGCGATGAAGCTGGGCTCCAGCGCCTCGTGCTACCACCAGTCCTGCGACACCGCCGGCAAGCTGGACCGGGTGGCGCTGGGCCGCCACGTGCGGGTGGTGGGAAGGGCGCTCGCGGGCCGGTGACCGCACGCCAGCGCATCGCGTGGTTCGGCTTCGCGACCCTGCTGATCGTGGCCGGGGTGGCCGCCGGCGTGCTCGGGCAGGACATCATCGTCGAGGCCTTCGGGATCTTCCTGGTGCTGGTCGGCTTCCTGGGCCTGGTCATGCTGGTGTTCCTCGAGGTCGGGCTGAGCGAGGACCACGACCGCGAGCGCGACGAGGCGCGGCGCGCCGAGCGGGCCGCCACCGCCCCGCCGCCCCACCCGCCGCGGCGCCTCCGCCTGCCGCGGCGCCCGCGCCGGCCGGGCTGAAGCCGCTCCGTGAGATGGCTCACGCTTACCCATCGGGTCATGGATTCGGGGCGCCGGTAGGAGGACCATGGAGGCACCCCACGAGAGGAGCACCCGATGGAAGAGCTCGCGACATTCGTGATCGCCCAGGGCAGCTCGAAGGGATTGCAGTCGATCGCGCTCGGCGTGGGCGCGGGCCTGGGCACGATCGGCCCGGGGATCGGCGTCGGCTACATCTTCGGAAAGGTGATCGAGTCGGTCACCCGCCAGCCGGAGATGCGTGAGGAGATCACCTCGATCCAGTGGCTGGGCTTCGCACTGACCGAGGCGATCGTGTTCTACGCGTTCATCTTCGGCCTGATCGCCTTCTTCCTGGGCGGCTGAGCAAGAGGCGGTTGCGCCAGCGCCCCGGCGGGTACGGGCTGGCGAAACCGTCGATTTCTCCGGGGGAGGAGAGAACATGACCGAACCGCACACCGGTGCGGGTGACGACGAGGGCCGCGATCGGATCGACTGGATCGCGGCCGAGAAGTCACCCGAGTTCCAGGAGCTCGTCAAGACGCGCAACCGCTTCGTCGTCCCGGCCACGATCTTCTTCCTGGTCTGGTACCTGGGCTTCATCCTGCTGGCCGCCCAGGCCACGGACTTCATGGGCAAGGAGTTCATCTTCGACGGCCTGACCGTGGGCTACGTCCTGGCCCTGAGTCAGTTCGTGATGGTCTGGGTCCTGGCGTGGGCGTACATCCGCAAGGCCGAGCGCGACTTCGATCCACTGGCCGCGGCCGCGGCGAAGAAGGCGTTCGACGTCGGCGAGGCCCGCCACGCGGCGGGCGAGCAGGGCGGTGAG
>DASQLM010000378.1:0-2367 GCA_035630015.1 Thermoleophilaceae bacterium
GCTGCGGCTGCTGACCAACAACCCCAAGAAGATCGTGGGCCTGGAGGGCTACGGGCTGACCGTGACCGACCAGGTGCCGATCGAGGCCCAGCCGGGGGCCCACAACGCGGACTACCTGCGGGCCAAGGCCCAGCGGATGGGTCACCTGCTTCACCACCAGGGCCTGGCCCTGGACGAGGAGATGATCCTCGAGGAGCACGTGTCCGACCGCCAGCGCGCGGAGAAGGACGAGGATGCCTGACCGCTACGCGATCGCCGTGGGCCGCTTCTACGGCGATCTCGCGGAGCGGCTGGTGGACGGTGCCCAGGGCGTGTTCGCCGAGGCCGGCGCGGAGGTGGAGGTCCACGACGTGCCCGGCGCCTTCGAGCTGCCACTGGCGGCGAAGTACCTCGCCGACACCGGCCGGATCGCGGGCGTCGCGTGCCTGGGGGCCGTGATCCGCGGCGAGACCTCCCACTACGACTACGTCTGCGGCGAGGCGGCGGCGGGCATCGCCCGGGTGTCGCTCGACACCGGTGTGCCCTGCGCATTCGGGGTGCTCACCGTGGAGAACATGGACCAGGCGCTGGCCCGCGCCGGCGACGGCAAGCGCCATCAGGGCGAGGACGCGGCCCACGCGGTGCTGCGGATGGCCGAGCTGCGCCGGCAGCTGGGCTGATGGGCCCGGTCAACCTCCTCAGCGACACCCAGACCCGGCCCAGCCAGGGCATGCGCGCGGCCATGGCGGCCGCCGAGGTCGGTGACGAGCAGAAGAAGGCGGACCCGACGACGATCGAGCTCCAGGAGCGGGTGGCCGCGCTGCTGGGCCACGAGGCGGGGCTGTACCTGCCCAGCGGCTCGATGTGCAACCTGATCGGGCTGCGGCTGCACATCCGGCCCGGCGGCGACGAGGCCATCGTGGCCGCCAACTGCCACGTCGCGGGGTTCGAGGCGGGCGCTCCCGCCGCGGTGAACGGCGCGATGCTGCGGATGCTGGACACACCCACCGGGATCTTCCAGCCGGCCGACGTGGAGGCCGCGCTGCGCACGCCGGGCGACCGCTACGCGCCCCGCTCCAGGGTGGTGTCGGTGGAGCAGACCACCAACCTCGGGGGCGGACGGGTGTGGCCGCTCGAGACCGTCCAGGGCGTGCTCGGCGTGGCCCGCGACGCCGGGCTGCGCACCCACATGGACGGCGCCCGCCTGCTCAACGCCGCCGTGGCCTCGGGAGTCGAGGCCACGGCCTACGCCGGCGGCTTCGACACCGCCTGGCTGGACTTCAGCAAGGGCCTCGGCGCTCCCGTGGGCGCGGTGCTGGTGGGCTCGGAGGAGTTGATCGACGAGGCGTGGCGGTTCAAGCAGATGCTGGGCGGGGCCATGCGCCAGTCCGGGATCCTGGCCGCGGCCTGCCTGTACGCGCTGGACCACAACGTGGAGCGGCTGGCCGAGGACCACGCGCGCGCACGCCGCCTGGCCGAGGGTCTGGCCGGGGTGCCGGGGGTCACGATCGACCCGTCCACGGTGGACACCAACATCGTCTTCCTCGAGGTCGGCGACGCGGCGGGCCTGTGCGAGCGGGCGGCCGAGCACGACGTGCACGTGGGGCCGATGGGTCCGTCGCGGGTGCGGGCGGTGCTGCACCTCGACGCCACCGACGCCGACGTGGATCGGGCGCTCGAGGTGCTGGCCGAGGTGGCCTAGGCGCCGGTCTCGCTCGGCCCGGGCACCACCAGCACGGGGCGCGCGCTGTGGTGCAGGGCGCCGGAGGAGACGCTGCCCAGCAAGGTCGAGCGGATGGCGGACCGGCCGCGGGATCCGACCACGATCACCGACGCGTCCTGCTCGTCGGCCTGCTCGAGCACGGCCTGCCAGACGGTGACCTCGTCGCGCTCGGCCAGCCCGGCGACCGCCCTGATCGCCAGCGCACGCGCGTCGAAGCCGGCCGCCCGGGCCAGCTCGGCGCCCTCGATCGCCGCCGCCTCCGCGCGCTCGGCCGTGCCCTGGTCCAGCTCGCCGACCACGTCGTCGGCCATGCCGCCCAGATCGCGCCCCAGCTCGGTGCCGGTCGGCAGCGGATGGCGCAGCAGCATCGAGCCAGCCGACTCCCACACACAGAGCACGATCGCCGGTCCGCCGCCCAGGACGGCCCCGGCACGGTCGATCGCCGCCCGGGCACCCTCCGAGCCGTCGTAACAGAGCAGCGCTGGTCCGATGGCGCGTTCCACGCGACACAGCCTACGGGGCGGACCCTGCTAGCTTTCCCCGCCGTGCCGAAGGTCTGTTACAGCTGTGGAAAGGGCCCTGCGTTCGGTCAGAGCCGGAGCCACTCGATGGTGGCCACGAAGCGACGCTTCAACCCGAACCTGCAGAAGGTCCGCATCGACGTG
>DASQLM010000379.1:0-9584 GCA_035630015.1 Thermoleophilaceae bacterium
GCCCAAGCTGGTGGACCCGGAGCTGTACGAGACCGCCGAGGTGTTCTTCGGATGACCGAGGACCTGGAGCACATGCGCGAGGACTACGAGGGGCCCTCGCTGCGGCGATCGGACATGGCGTCGCACTGGCTCCAGCAGCTCGAGCGGTGGATCGACGACGCCGTCCGTGCGCAGCTGCCCGAGCCCAACGCCATGGTGCTGGCGACTGCCGACGTGGACGCCGTGCCCAGCGTGCGCACCGTGCTGTGCAAGGGCCTGGACGAACAGGGGCTGACCTTCTTCACCAACCTGCGCTCGCGCAAGGGGAGGGAGCTGACGGCCAACCCCCGCGGTGCGGTGGTGTTCCCGTGGATCGGCCTGCACCGCCAGGCCATCGTGGACGGCGCGATCGAGCCCCTGGACGAGGCGGAGGCCGACGAGTACTTCGCCTCCCGCCCGCGGGGCTCCCAGCTGGGCGCGGTCGCCAGCGCGCAGTCCCAGCCCGTGGAGTCCCGGGCCGAGCTGGAGGAGGCCTACCGGGAGGCCGAGGCGCGCTACCCGGACCGGGTGGACCGCCCGGAGCACTGGGGCGGTCTGCGCCTACGGCCCGACCAGGTCGAGTTCTGGCAGGGTCGCCACGACCGCCTGCACGACCGTGTGCGCTACCGGCACACGGTCGGCGAGTGGGTCGTGGAGCGGCTGGCCCCCTGAACAGTTGTCAGTGGCCGCCGCCGGCGCGGTCGAGGTTCTCTTCGCCCTTCTTGATGGCGTCCTCGTCGCGCTCACCCGAGCCCGGGGGCTGGGTGGCCTTGTGCGTGTTCCCGCTCGGGGGTGAAGTCAGGTCCTTCTCGGTCTTGCTCTCGTCGCTCATTGGGGAGCCCTACCCACCGTGCAACCGCCTAACCGCCTTCGGCCGCCTTGCGGCGCGCGCTCTTCCAGCTGCCGAAGGCCTCGAACACGTCGGGCAGAGGCGGCAGCTCGGGGTCGATCGCCGATTCCTGCTGGTAGTCCACCATCAGGAGGCGGTCGGGCCGCTCGCCGCGCATCTCGGCCACCGCCCGGATGGCGGCCAGCACCTCCTCCGGCTCCGCCGCATTCTCGCCCCCGCCCGCGCGCTTGGCCTGGCGGCTGAACACGCCGGCGGCCGTGCCCTTGGCGCCGGGCTCGCTGGAGGGCTCGGTCAGCCCGCGGCCCTGGCCGATCAGCAGCTGGCAGTGCGGGCAGCGCTGTGGCGTCGCCGGCCACGGGCTCCCGGCCTCGCGCTCTACCAGCAGCTGGCAGTGCGGGCAGTACCCCGCCTCGATCTCAATCTCGTCGGTAGGCGCCAAAACGGAACCAATTACTGTCCCGAAACGCGGTGGCGCAAACCTCTAAGTTGAGGTCAGGCTGTCGCCGCTCGCGGCCTCGAACAGGTGCACGTGCGTGGAGTCCACCCACAGCTCGAGCTCCTGGCCCTGGGTGGCCTTGCTCTCGGGGTTCAGGCGGGCCACGATCTCGCCCTCCTCGCCGCTGCGGGGCACCTCGCCGGCGCCCGAGTCCTCGGCCAACTCACGCAGCTGGTCGGACTCCAGCTCGGCGTCCGAGGTCACCTTGAAGTGCACGTAGAGCTCGGCGCCCATCGACTCCACGAGCTCGATGTTGGCGTTGAAGCGCGTGCCGTTGGCCATATGGCCGCTGTCCACGAGCGAGGCGTCCTCGAAGCTCTCGGGGCGGATGCCGGCGATCAGCTGGCTGCCCCCGGTGCGGCCGACGCTCTCGCGCAGCCCCGGGGGCAGGGCGACGTCGGCCATCGGCAGCTTGATCGTGTCGCCCTCGATGGTGGCCGGCATGAAGTTCATGGCCGGTGAGCCGATGAACCCGGCCACGAACAGGTTGCGTGGCGTGTTGTAGAGCTCCATCGGCGAGCCCACCTGCTGCAGCACCCCGGCGCGCATGACGGCGACGCGGTCGCCGAGGGTCATGGCCTCGGTCTGGTCGTGGGTCACGTACACCGTGGTGGTGCCCAGGTTCTTCTGGATGCGCGAGACCTCGGTGCGCATCTGCACCCGCAGCTTGGCGTCGAGGTTGGACAGCGGCTCGTCCATCAGGAACGCGGCGGGGTTGCGCACGATCGCCCGGCCCATGGCCACCCGCTGTCGCTGGCCGCCGGAGAGGTTGGCCGGCTTGCGGTCCAGGTGCTGGTCCAGGTCCAGGATCTTGGCCGCCTCGTGCACCTTCGTGTCGATCTCGGACTGGTCGACCTTGGCCAGCTTGAGCGCGAAGCCCATGTTCTCGCCGACCGTCATGTGCGGGTACAGCGCGTAGTTCTGGAAGACCATGGCGATGTCGCGGTCCTTGGGCGCCTTCTGGTTGACCACCTCGCCGCCGATGCGCAGCTCGCCGCCGGTGATGTCCTCCAGCCCGGCGACCATGCGCAGCGCGGTCGACTTGCCACAACCCGATGGGCCGACCAGGATCACGAACTCGCCGTCGGCGATCTCGAGGCTCAGGTCCTTCACGGCCTCGAAGCCGTCCGGGTACTGCTTGCTCACGTTGTCGAGGACGATGTCTGCCACGGGGTCTCCTTCGGGTTTCAGCCCTTGACGGCTCCAGCCGTCAGGCCGGCGACGATGCGCCGCTGGAAGATCAGGACCATGATCACGATGGGCACGGTGACCACCACGGCCGCCGCGCTGACGGCGCCGATCGGCTGCTCGAACTGCGACGAGTTGCCGGTGAAGAACGCCAGTGCCGCGGGCACGGTGCGCGCGTTGTTGGTCGAGGTCAGCGTGTTGGCGAACAGGA
Source organism: Thermoleophilaceae bacterium (assembly GCA_035630015.1). GTDB lineage: Bacteria > Actinomycetota > Thermoleophilia > Solirubrobacterales > Thermoleophilaceae > JAAYBF01. Next base: position 2,764 of record DASQLM010000379.1, read on the forward strand.
AGTCGTTCCACGCGAAGATGAACACCAGGATCGCGGTGGTGAACACGCCGGGGGCGGCCAGCGGAACGATCACCTTGCGGAAGGCCTGGAAGGGGGTGGCGCCGTCCACCTGGGCCGCCTGTTCGAGCTCCCAGGGGATCTCTCTGAAGAACGCGCTCATGGTGTAGATCGCCAGCGGCAGCGTGAACGTGAGGTAGGGGATGATCAGGCCCGCCCAGGTGTCGAACAGGCCCACGCTGCGCCAGATGTCGAACAGTGAGCCGACGATCGAGATGGGCGGGAACATGGCCACGGCCAGCGCGCCGGACAGGATCACGGCCTTGCCGGCAAAGTCCAGCCGCGCCAGCGCGTAGGCGGCCATGGCCGCCACCACGATCGAGATCAGGGTGGAGATCGCCGCGATGCCCAGCGAGTTGATCAACGCCTTGATGAAGTCGTCGTTCTTGAAGATCGCCTCGTAGTTGGCGAAGTCGATGCCCGAGTAGAAGGCCTTGTCGCTGAGCTTGTCGGCCGGCTTGAGCGACAGGGAGATCATCCACGCCACCGGGATCAACGCGTACAGGAGCACCACCGCGATGGCGATCGACCACTTGACCCGGTCCGGGCCCGTGTTCGACGATCCGCTCATGCTGGCTCCTCTCCGCGCTGCTGGGCGGTGCTGGTGCCCAGGGCCTTGACGAAGAACACGGCGATCAGGATCACGGCAATGAAGATCAGGATCGAGATGGCCGACCCCAGGCCCTGGTTCACGCGGTTGATCAGGACGTTGTAGCCCAGGATCGACACCGTCTCGGTGCCGTTGGCGCCACCGGGCTGGATGATGAAGGCCGAGTCGAACAGCCGGAAGGCATCCAGCGTGCGGAACAGCACCGCGACCAGGATCGCCGGCTTCATCAGCGGGATGGTGATTCGGAAGAAGCGCTGGACCGCGCTGGCGCCGTCCACCTTGGCCGCCTCGTGCAGCTCGTCGGGCACCAGCGCCAGGCCGGCCAGCAGCAGCAGCGCCATGAACGGCGTGGTCTTCCAGACCTCGGCCAGGATGATGATCAGCAGCGAGCCCGGCTGGTCGCTGAGCGGCGCGTAGTCGTCGGGCACCAGCGGCAGGCTGGTCACGAAGCCGCTGGTCGGGTCGAACGCGTACTTCCAGGTGAAGGCCGCGACCACGGTCACGATGCCGTACGGGATCAGCGTGGCCGCGCGCACCGGCCCGCGGCCGAAGATCGCCCGGTGCATGACCAGCGCGATCAGCATGCCCAGCACCAGCTCGATGCTGACCGAGACCACCGTGATGAACAGCGTCACCGCGACGTCGCTCCACCACGTCTGCGAGGTCAGGACGTCCACGTAGTTTGAGAGGCCGACGAACTCCTTGTCGTCGGGGAAGCGAAGGTCGTAGCGCTGCAGCGAGAGGTAGAACGCGTAGGCGATCGGGAAGCCGGTGACCAGGATCATCAGGGTCACCGCCGGCGCGCACAGCATGTAGGCCAGCTTGCGCTCGGCCTTCTTGCGGTCGGTGACCTTGGGCTGGGGCTGGTCCTGCTTGGTCGCGGTCGTGGCCTCCATCAGAAGATCTTCCCGTCCGCCGCCTTGTCCAGGCGGTTCTCGAGCTTGGACTGGATGCCGTCGGGGTCGATGTCGGTCTCCGGGTGGAAGGTCTTCTGGATGGCCAGCGAGATATCGCTGTAGGCGGGGTTGATCGGCCGCGGCGCGGCGTCCTCCAGCGACTCGGCGATCAGGTCACCGAACGGGTAGACCTTCTTGATCGCCTTGTCGTCGTAGAGCGACTCGGTGGTGGGTGGCAGGCCGCCCTTCTCGGTGGCCACGATCTGATTCTTGGGCTGGGCCAGGCAGCGCGCCGCGCGGAAGGCCAGGTCGGGCTTCTCGCTGTAGGCGCTCACGCCCAGGTTGATGCCGCCCAGTGGCGGGCGGCTGGGCGTGCCCTCCTTGACCCCGGGCCAGCGGGCCCAGCCGATCTTTTTCTGGAAGTCCTTCGGGTCCTTCACCTCGGCCGCGCTCGGATAGATGAAGGGGTAGTTGATCTGGAAGGCCGAGCGGCCGGACTCGAAGCCCAGCCGGGCCTCGTCCTCGGCGTTGGTGGTCAGACCCGGCGGCGGCGCCTCGTCGGCCAGCCGCTTGATCACCTCGGCGGCCTGCTTGGTGGTGCCGTCCACCTTCACGTTGCCGTCCTCGTCCACGATCTGGCCGCCCGCCGACGCGATCAGCGAGTTCACCCACACGGTCAGGCCCTCGTACTGGCGCCCCTGGACCTCGATCGAGGTCTTCAGCTTGACCGCCTGGTCGATCATCTGGTCCCAGGTCTTGGGCGGGGTCTTGACCTTGTCCTTGCGGTACCAGAGCAGCTGGGTGTTGGAGGTGAACGGGATCGCCCAGATCTGGTCCTTGTACTCGACGCTGCGCAGCGGGCCCTTGAGCTTGCCCTCGGTGGCCGCGCGCTCGTTGGCGCCCGTCCAGGGCTTGATCCACTTGGCCTGCGCGAACTCGGCGGTCCAGATCACGTCCATGCCGATCACGTCGATGGAGGAATCCTCGGCGGCCAGGCGGCGGACCAGGAGCTCGCGCTGCTGGTTCGCGTCGGTGGGCAGCCGCACGTACTTGATCTTGTAGGCGCCCTTGGCCTGCTTGTTGCAGGTGGCCACCGCCGCGTCGTAGGCGCCGCCGGGCTCGCTGAACACGTACCAGTTGATGGTCCGCGAACCGCCGCCCTCGTCGCCGCCACCGCAGCCTGCGGTGAACGCGACGATCAAGCTCAGAACCACTCCTACGAATGCCCTGGCGGGCATGTCCCTCTCCTCTCCTCGCCGGGATGCCTACCCCCCGGCGGGGTGAAACTAACCCACGACGCGACCCTCGTGTGCAACAAGGGTCGCCGCGTCGCCGGCGCCCGCGTGGGTCGACAGCACCACGGCTCCTTCGACGGGCATGTGCGCGGGGGCGGGTGAGGTGTTCACGGCCACCGTGTGGCGCCCGCGGCGGAACGCGACGACGCCCTCGGCCGCATCAACCGGCTCCAGCTCCCCGGCCAGCTTGCCGCGCAGCGCGATCAGCCGCCGGTACAGCTCCAGCATCGAGTCCGGGTCGCCGGCCTGGTCGCGGGCGTTGCGCTCGGGCGCGTCGACCGGGGCCAGCCACGGCTCGCCCGTCGTGAACCCGGCGGTGCGCGCGTCGGGCTCCCACTGGACCGGGTGGCGGCAACCGTCGCGCCCGTGGCGGTCGTACCGGGTGCCCGGGCCGGGGGCGTCGATCTGGCCCAGCTCGTCGCCCTGGTAGATGAACGCCGGGCCGGGCAGCGTCAGCAGCAGCACGGCGGCCGCCCGGGCGTTCTCCGCCCCTACGCGCGTGCGCACGCGCGGGAAATCATGGTTGGACAGCACCCAGGCGGCGCCGCCTCCGGCGCCCGCCTCGAGGGCCGCGCGCAGCGACGCGGCGTCCCACGGCGCGTGCAGCAGCTCGAAGGCGAACGCCACGTCCACGTGGTCCAGATAGGGGCGGCGGCCGGCGGCGGGGAGGTAGACCTCGCCCACCAGCGGGGCGTCGCCCGCGGCCTCCCGCAGGGAGGCCAGCGCGTCACCCACATCGGGGGCGTTGGCCGAGTGCACGTGGTCCAGGCGGCCGTACTCCTCGGGCAGCGGCAGGCCGAACGCGCCGGTGGCGGGCGGGTCGTCGCGCAGCTGCGGGTCCTTGAGCAGCCCCTGGATGGCGTCCAGGCGGAAGCCGTCAACGCCCCGGCCGAGCCAGAACCGGATCACGTCCTGCATCGCGGCCACCACCTCGGGGTTGCGCCAGTCCAGGTCGGGCTGCTCGGGGTAGTACGAGTGCAGGTACCAGCGGCCGCGCCCGGGATCCCGGGTCCACGCCGGGCCGCCGAAGTTGGCCACCCAGTTGTTGGGCGGCCGGTCGCCTTCGGCCCACACGTACCAGTCGGGGTGCTCGGCGAACCATGGGTGCTCGATCGACGTGTGGCACGGCACCAGGTCCATCAGCACGCGCAGGCCGGCGCCGTGGGCGGACGCCACCAGCCGGTCGAACGCCGCCAGGTCGCCGAACAGCGGGTCGATGTCCTGGAAATCGGCAATGTCGTAGCCCATGTCCACCCCCGGCGAGGGGTAGACCGGCGACAGCCACAGCGCGTCCGCGCCGAGCGCCGCGACGTGCTCCAGCCGGCTCTCGATGCCGGCCAGATCCCCGATCCCGTCACCGTCGGAGTCCCGGAACGACCGCGGGTAGACCTGGTACACCACCGCCTGCTCGAGCCAGCTCATGCGCGCCGCACCCTAGATGGTTCACGACCGCGGTCTGGGCCGTATGGGAGACTCACGACCGCGCCGGGTCCCCGGATGATCGGCCACGGCGTCATCGCGTCCGTTTTCGCCCGAGGGGGCTTGGGTAGTGGCGCGAGAGGCAGCAGTACGCCGGTCGAGCCGGCCGGCAAGTCCCAGATACGGAGTTAGGCGTGATCGACATAGAGATCGGCATCGTGCGGCCGGAGCTGACGCTCCACATGCCAGCCGACCAGGACACGTTGCCACTCGTCCGCCAGGCGCTGCGCTCCCTGGGCGAGACCGTGGACGCGGACATAGAGGCGCTCGAGGATGCCGAGCTCGCCGTGACTGAGGCCTGCGCCAACGCCATCGAGCACGCGTACGCGGACGGGGTGGGCGACATCCAGGTCAGCTTCAGCCCCGGCGAGTTCGACCTGAAGGTCAGCGTCGCCGACCAGGGCGTGGGCATCCCGGTGGACATCCGCTCGAAGGGAGCCGGGGACGGGTTCGGCCTGCCGATGATCGGCAGCATCGCCACCAGCATGAATTTCGCCGACGTCGCCGGCACCCAGATCGACATGGCCTTCCCCCTCGGGCGGCCCGAGCAGTCGCCCCCGGTGGACGGCGCCGCGCCCGGCGTCGAGCCCGCCGAGCGGATCCTGCGCCGGCTGGTGGCCGTGGTCGCCGCCCAGCGCGACATGTCCAGCGAGCGGGTCATGGAGGGCCTGCTGCTGGCCGAGCTGGTGGCGCGCAACGCGCTGCGCTACCTGATCGGCGACCGGGTGTCGGTGCACATCGACCTGGTCGACAAGGGTTTCGAGCTGCGCGTCGGGCCGCTGGAGCCCGGCGGGGCCCAGGCGGTCATCGACGACAGCGAGGTGCCCGTGGTGGGGTCGGTGCTGGAGCGGCTGGCCGACGATGTCCGCGTGGACTCCAACGGGAACAACGAGAGCATCACGCTCCGGATGAACCAGCGCGGCTGACCGGCCGCGTCAGGCGATCTCGGCGGGGTCGTCCACCATCTCGAGCTGGCGGTCGGCTCCGGTCAGCTCCATCACACGCGCGACCCTCCGGCCGCCGCGGACCACCACCAGCCGGGCACCGCGGTCGCGCTGCTCGCGGTCCAGGGCCAGCACCAGCCGCAGCCCGCTCGAGTCCAGGAAGTCCACCTCGCGCAGATCCAGCACGAGCACGTCGGGCTGATCGGTGATGGCGGTACGGATGCGTTCCTCCACGCCGTCGACCGCCGCGAGGTCCACCTCGCCGGACAGCGCGGCGACGGGTCCCAGGGCACCCTTCGAGATGTCGACACCGAACAGGCTCAACGGACCGCGCCTATATACCACGCTCCAGGTGCCGGTGCGCACGCGCCAGCCTTTGATCCGCGCGTGCCCAGGCCGCGCAGACGTTGGCGATACCGGTGGCGCGCCCCGCGCGGGCCCCGTCCGATTTCCCGACAGGAGGGACCCCACCCATGCAGGACGAAGCCGTCAAGGACGAGCAAGCGCCGGAGAAGCCGTCATCGCGCGCGCAGTTCCTCAAGATCGCAGGAGGCACCGGCGCAGCCGGCGCCCTGGCCATTTTCCTGGCTGCCTGTGGCGACGACGAGAAGAGCAGCTCGAGCTCCAGTGACTCCAAGAGCGAGGACATGAGCTCGGGCTCCGCCAAGGGCGACCTCGAGATCGTGAACTACGCGCTGACGCTCGAGTACCTCGAGGTTGCCTTCTACCAGGCCGCCATCGATTCCGGCGAGGTCAAGACCAAGGCGGTCGGCGAGGTCGCCAAGACCATCGTCGCGGACGAGATCGCGCACGTCGAGGCGCTCACCGCCACGGTCAAGCAGCTGGGCGGCACCCCCGCCGCCAAGCCGAAGACCAACTTCGATGATGTCCTGGCCGGCGGCGAGAAGAAGATTCTCGAAACCGCAGCCACCGTCGAGAACCTGGGCGCAGCCGCGTACCTGGGCCAGGCCGGCCGGATCAAGAGCAAGGAAGTCCTTGCCGCCGCCCTGTCCATCCATACGGTCGAGGCCCGCCACGCGGCGGTCCTCAACAACGTGATCGGCAAGTCGATCGTGCCCGACGGCGCGTTCGCCAAGCCGGCCGACATGGCCACCGTGCTGAAGGCCGTCAAGCCCTTCATCGCGGCCTGAGCCGGACGACTTCGAGAGGAGACGACAGCAATGTCTGACAACAACATGAAGACGCCCGAGCTGGCCAACATCCAGGTCAAGGGCATGACGCGAGAGTCGTTCATCATGCGCGGCGCCATCGCGGCCGGTTCGGTCTACGGACTGTCCACGGTCACGCCGTTCATCAGCCAGGCGATGGCGCAGGGTGACGGGGATGTGGACATCCTCAACTTCGCCCTGACGCTGGAGTACCTGGAGGCGGCCTTCTACACGGAGGCGCTGAAGCAGGTCTCCGGCCTGAGCGCCGACGTCAAGGAGCTGGCCACCACCACCCGTGACGACGAGAACGAGCACGTGGACGCCATCTCGGCCACGGTCAAGAAGCTCGGCGGCAAGCCCGCCGCCAAGCC
>DASQLM010000380.1:0-2343 GCA_035630015.1 Thermoleophilaceae bacterium
CATGTTCACGCGCAGCGGCAGGTAGGTGGATCCGCCGCCGGTCATGCGCTGGCCCACCACGCGCTTGGCGTACTGGACGGGGATCCGGCGCTGGCCCTCCTGGATGTAGACCACCGCGGCGATCACGGCCAGGCAGACGAACGGGATCATGACCTTGAACACCTGGTCGCCCGACGACCACCACGAACTGATGCCGCCGGGCAGGCCGGAGACGATGCTGGCGAAGATCATCAGCGAGATGCCGTTCCCGATGCCGCGCTGGGTGATCAGCTCGCCCAGCCACATGATGAACACACAGCCCGCGGTCAGGGTGGTGACGATCACGAAGACGTGGCCGATGGTGAAGCTCTCGAGCAGCTCCTGGCCGGCGGTGGCCTGCGAGCGCATCACGAACACGAAGCCGATCGACTGGGCGAACGCCAGGCCGACCGTCAGGTAGCGCGTGTACTGGGTGATCTTCTGCTGGCCGACCTCACCCTCCTTGCGCAGCTTCTCCAGCGACGGCACCACGACCGTCATCAGCTGCAGGATGATCGAGGCCGTGATGTAGGGCATCACGCCCAGCGCGAAGATGGCGAAGTTCTGCAGCGACCCGCCGGAGACCAGGTTCAGCAGGCCCAGCGCGCCGCCGTCGTTGAAGCTGTCCTTGATGTCGTCCAGGACCGCGATGTCGATCCCCGGCGCCGGGACGTGGGCCCCGAAGCGGTAGATCATGAGCATGGCGGCCGTGAAGGCCAGCTTCTTCCGGATCTCGGGGACGCGGAAGGAGTTGACGAAGGTCTTGAGCACGAGCTAGTCGGAAAGTAGCTGGACCGTGCCCCCGGCCGCCTCGATCTTCTCGCGCGCGCTGGCGGAGAAGCCGTGGGCGTGCACGGTCAGCGACTTGCTGATCTCGCCACGGGCCAGCACCTTGACCGGCACGTCGCGGCGAGTGGCCAGGCCGGCCGCCTTGAGGCTGTCCGGTGTGACCTCGGCGCCTGCGTCGAAGCGGGCCTCGAGGTCCTCCACGTTCACCGGCTGCGTCTCCGTCCGGAAGTTCTCGAACGGCATCGACTTCTTCATGTGCGGCCCGCGCAGCTTGCGCAGTCGCGTCTGGATCGGGTTCTGGCCGCCCTCGAAGCGGGCGCGGCGCTTGGAGCCCGAGCGGGCGCCGTAGCCCTTCTGGCCGCGGCCCGACGTCTTGCCCATGCCCGAGCCCTCGCCACGGCCGACACGCTTCTTGCGGTGCGTCGAGCCCTTGGCGGGCTTGAGGTTGTGCAGGCCCTTGATCTCGTCAGCCATCGGAGACCTCCACGAGGTGGGCGATCGTGGCGATCTGACCGCGGATCACGGCGTCGTCCTCACGCTGGGTGGTCTTGCCGATCTTGCCCAAGCCGAGGCTGGCCATCGCACCGCGTTGTGCGGGGTTCGCGCCGTTGGGGGACTTCACCTGAGTGATGGTGACCTGAGCCATTACGCCTCGACCGTCTCCACCGGCTTCTCGGTGGAGTCCAGGCCCAGCACCTCGGAGATGCTGAGGCCGCGCAGCGCGGCCACGTCCTCCGGGCGGCGCAGGGCCTCCAGGGCGGCCATGGTGGCCTTGACGAGGTTGATCGGGTTCTGCGAGCCCAGCGACTTGGAGAGCACGTCGTGGATGCCGGCCAGCTCCAGCACGGCGCGGACGCCGCCGCCGGCGATCACGCCGGTACCGGGCGAGGCGGGCTTGAGCAGCACGCGCGATGCCGAGTGCACGCCCAGCACCTGGTGGGTGATGGTCGAGTGGTGCATCGGCACCTCCATGAGGTTGCGCCGTGCACGCTCCACACCCTTCTGGATGGCCACGGGGACCTCGTTGGCCTTGCCGTAGCCCACGCCGACCTTGGACTTCTCGTCGCCGACCACGACCAACGCGGTGAAGGAGAAGCGGCGGCCGCCCTTGACGACCTTCGCCACGCGGTTGATCTCAACCACGCGCTCCTGCATGTCGCTGTCGCGACCGCGTCCGCCCTGCTGTCTATTTCCGCCGTCTCGTGCCATTCAGAAGTCCCTCGAGGGTAGCTAGAACTCGAGCCCGCCTTCGCGGGCCCCTTCGGCCAGCGCGCGGACCCGGCCGTGGTAGCGGTAGCCGCCACGGTCGAAGACGATGTTGTCCACGCCGGCCTCCTTGGCCCGTGCCGCCACGAGCTCGCCGGCCTTCTTGGCCTGCTCCATCCGGGGCAATGTCTTCAGATCGTCCTCGGTCCACGCGACCGCGGCCAGCGTGTGGCCCCTGACGTCGTCGATGACCTGGGCGTGCATGCCGTTGTTGGAGCGGAACACGGACAGCCGCGGGCGCTCCGCGGTGCCGCGGACCTTGGACCGCAC
>DASQLM010000381.1:0-28062 GCA_035630015.1 Thermoleophilaceae bacterium
CGCTTGGCCCGGTTCAGCGCGTCGGTGCTCACCGGGCCCAGGACCAGGCCGGTGCCGATGCCGGTCAGCGCCACCAGGTGCCACTGGGCGTTGAAGTCCAGGTCGGTCATCTTGTGCGCCCACAGCCCGAACCCGATCGCCGCGATCAGGCATCCCGGCACGGCGGCGGGGCGCGCGCCGCGCTTGTCCAGGATCCGGCCGCCCAGCTGGGCCGCGGCGGCGAAGCCGCCGAAGAACACCAGCAGGTACAGGCCGGCTTGGGACGCGTCGTCGCCCAGGGCGATCTGGGCGTAGACGCTGGCGAAGAAGAACAGCGGCACGAAGGCCATCGACAGCAGGAACAGCAGAACGTTGTCCACGGTGAACGGACGCGACTGGAAGATGCGCACGTCCATGAGCGGGTGTGTGGTGGTGCGCTCGACCAGCACGAAGGCCACCAGCAACGCCAGACCGGCAGCGATGCACAGCCAGGTCGCCGGGTCGCTCCACCCCCACGTGGCCGACTGCTGCAGGCCCAGCACGGCCAGGCCCATGCCCCCCGAGATCAGCAGCGTGCCGCGGTAGTCCAGCGGGGCCGGATGGCGGTCGTCGTCGGGCCTGGACTTGAGGATCAGCAGCACGGCGATGATGGCCACCGGCACGTTGACCCAGAAGATCGCGCGCCAGGTGTACTCGGTCAGGTACCCGCCGGCCAGCGGGCCGAGGGCGGTCAGCCCACCCGTGATGCCGAAGAACGTGGCCATGGCCTTGCCGCGCTCGTCCAGCGGGAACGCCTGCACCACGATGGCCAGCGCGGCCGGGAACAGGACCGCGGCGAACGCGCCCTGCACGACGCGGAAGAAGATGATCCAGGCCTCGCCCGCGCTGCCCGTGGGCGTGGCCCCGCACAGCGCCGACGCGGTGGCGAACCCGATCACCCCGATCAGCACCATCTTCCGGTGCCCCGCGATGTCGGCCAACCGGCCGCCGAACGCGAACAGGGCCGACAGCGAGAGCAGATAGCCGTTGACGATCCACTGCACCCCGGTCGACGACAACGAGAGGTCCTTCTGCAGCTCCGGGACCGCGATCGAGACGATCGTCTGATCGATGAACATCATCGCGACCGCGAAGATCATGGCCACGAGGACGAGGTTCTTCTTGTCAGCCGCTCGCGCCAACAGGAACGACCGTATACCGGTTACCGCGCGCGACGCAAGGGCACCGGCGGCGGGCTAGAGAGGAGTGGGTAGGCGTTCGCAGCCCGGAAGCACGAAACGGGTCGACTTCCCGCCGCGGACCTTCAGCCGAGCGCGGGTGTAGATGCGCTGGTGACGACAGGTTCGCGGGCGTGCCAGGTAGACGACCGCACGGCGGCGCACTCCCCTCTTGCCCACGAAGGTGCCGGAGCCCCGCGTCCGAGCGGCCCCCCACTTGCGCCAGCGCACCTTGACGAGGCGTGCGACCGGTCGGTCCGAACGACAGCCGATGCACGTGAACACGCACGACACGGGCTTCACCCGGTTCTCGCGGACGCCGTACACGTCTCGCTGACAGGCCACCCGCACCTCTTCCGCGCTGCTCGCAGGCGGGGTCAGGGACTCGACGGCCGCGGAAGCGGCCAGGAGCGCCGCGAGGACGAAGCCGACCTTGCGTCCGCACCGTCCCCGCGGGTAGCGTCGGACGACCATCAGTCAAACCTAGGGGGAGATGCAGGATGGCCGCAAACCTCGACACGCTGAAGCAGGGCTACGAGGCCTTCTCGAAGGGTGACATCGAGACCGCCACCGAGAGCTGGGCCGACGACATCGTCTGGGAGGGACCGAACTCCGAGGACGTTCCCGGCGGTGGAGAACACGCGGGCAAGGAGGCCGCCCTCAAGACACTGCAGGAAGCGGTCGGAGCATGGGACGAGTTCTCGCTCAGCCCCGACGAGTTCTACGAGGGCAGCGACACGGTGGTCGTGCTGGGCCACGCAAACGCCAAGAAGGGCGATCAGTCGGCGGAGACGCCGATCGTCCACATCTGGCGCTTCGGCGACGACGGGAAGGTCAAGCGATTCCAGTCGCTGACCGACACCCTCCAATCGGCCCGGATGCTGGGCATCGTCTAGCGAGCGCAATGGGCCGGGGCCCAGCTCCCCGGCCCGGCTCAGCCCCCGACGGCGTACCTGATGTGGGTCGCCGCCGGCGAGTGCAGCACCTCGACCGGCTCGAGCCGGAGGGCCTCGACCCCGTCGAACAGGCGCTCTCCGCTCCCGAGCAGGACCGGCGCGACATCGAGGATGAGCTCCTCGACCATGCCGGCCGCCAGCGCCTGGCGCACCGTGGAGGCGCCACCGGCGATGTCCACGCCCTCGTCGCCCGCGATCTCCTGCGCCCGGGCGAAGGCTGCGTCGAAGCCGTCGGTCACGAAGTGGAAGGTGGTGCCGCCCGCCATCTCGATCGACTCGCGCCCGTGGTGGGTGAGCACGAAGACGGGGGCGTGGTAGGGCGGCTCGTCACCCCACCATCCGCGCCAGTCCTCGTCCCAGTCCCCGCGGACCGGGCCGAACATGTTGCGGCCCATCACGTAGGCGCCACGCGGACGCATGAGCCAGTCCTGGGCCGTCTTGTCGGCCTCGTCGGTGACATCGCCGAGATGCCACTCGTGCACCGCCCTCCCCCCTACGCCCAGCGGGTTGTCGCGGTCCTGGTCGGGGCCCGCGGCGAAGCCGTCGAGCGAGATCGACATGTGACAGGTGGTGAGGGCCATGGCCGGAAGGACTACCAGGCAGCTCGCGAGGCTGTGCGCGTGGCCGGCAAGGACGCAGGGAGCGGACAAGCCTCTGGGCTGTCCCCGACCGAGGACACAGCCGGCCACGCGCACAGCCCGCGAGAGGCGCCGACCGGAATCGAACCGGTGTACGCGGCTTTGCAGGCCGCTGCGTAGCCACTCCGCCACGGCGCCGGGGATGAGGCGGCGACTAGCGTAGCTGTCATGACCCTGACCTTCGGCGCCGCCCCTTTGGGCTCCCGACCCGGCGGAGACTTCAACTTCAGCCTCGACGAGGCCCCCAGGCACCGCATCCTGTTCGAGGACTTCCCGCGCCGGATGCGGGCGTTCGTCGGTGAGCGCCACGTGCTGGATTCGACGCGCGGCAAGCTGCTGCACGAGTCGAACATCAAGCCCGTCTACTACGCGCCGATCGAGGACTTCGCCGAGGACGTCCTGGTGGCCTCTGACCACACGACCCACTGCCCGTTCAAGGGCGACGCGTCGTACTGGTCGCTGAAGGTCGGCGATCGCGTGGTCGAGGACGCGGTCTGGCACTACCCCGAGCCTCTGCCCGAGTCGCCCTGGCTCGGCGGCTTCGCGGCGCTGTACTGGGACAAGGCCGACCTGTGGCTGCAGGAAGACGAGCCCGTCCACGGCTACTTCCGCGACCCCTACCACCGCGTCGACGTGATGGAGAGCTCACGCCGGGTGAAGGTCCGCGTGAAGGGCCACGAGGTCGCCGAAAGCGACCGCCCCAAGATGCTGTTCGAGACCGGCCTCCCGCCCCGCCCGTACCTGTTGCGCTCGGACATCCTGCCGGGGATCCTGGAGCCGTCGGACACGAAGACGTGGTGTCCGTACAAGGGCGAGGCCACCTACTGGCACGTGCGCACGCCCGACGGCCTGGCCGAGGACGCCGCGTGGAGCTACGAGACGCCGCTGCCCGAGACCGGCAAGGTCATCGGGCACCTGAGCTTCGCCGGCGACGACGTGGAGACCGAGGTCTCCTAGGCGCTAGCCCAGCTTCTGCTTGAGCGACTCGAGCTGGGCGCTCACCGCGTCCGGCAGGTGGTCGCCGTACTCGGCCAGCGCGGCCTCGATCTGCGGCAGCTCAGCCTTGACGGCGTCCTCATCCACCGACAGCAGTAGCTCGAGGTCCTCGGCCGACAGGTCCAGCCCGTCGGTGTTCAGGTCCTCGGCGGTGGGCACCAGGCCGATGGGCGTCTCGACCGCCTCGCCCTGGCCGTCGCAGCGGCGGAAGATCCACTCCAGCACTCGGCTGTTCTCGCCGAACCCGGGCCAGATGAACCCGCCGTCCTCGTCCTTGCGGAACCAGTTGACGTAGAAGATCTTCGGCAGCCGGGCGCCTTCCTTCTGACCCACCTTGAGCCAGTGCGCCATGTAGTCGCCCATGTTGTAGCCCGCGAACGGGAGCTGGGCGAACGGGTCGAAGCGCAGCTCGCCGACCTGCCCGAAGGCGGCGGCGGTCTGCTCGGAGGACATGGTGGCGCCCAGGAACACGCCGTGCTCCCAGTCGTAGGCCTCACGCACCAGCGGCACCACGGTGGCGCGGCGGCCGCCCATCAGGAAGGCATCGATGGGCACGCCCGCGGGGTCCTCCCAGTTGGGGGCGATCGACGGCGCCTGGTCGGCGGGCACCGTGAAGCGCGAGTTGGGGTGCGCGGCCGGGACGTCGCTGTCCGGCGTCCAGTCGTTGCCATGCCAGTCGACCAGGTGCTCCGGCGGCTCCTTGGTCAGCCCCTCCCACCACACGTCGCCGTCGTCCGTGAGCGCGACGTTGGTGAAGATCGTGTTCTCGCGGATGGCCGCGATGGCGTTGGGGTTGGTCTTCTCGCCGGTGCCCGGGGCCACGCCGAAGAAGCCGGCCTCGGGGTTGATGGCGTACAGACGGCCGTCGTCGCCGAACTTCATCCAGGCGATGTCGTCGCCGACCGTCTCGACCTTCCAGTCGGGCAGCGTCGGGATGAGCATGGCCAGGTTGGTCTTGCCGCAGGCCGAGGGGAACGCGCCGGTCACGTACTTGACGGTGCCCTCGGGCGAGGTGAGCTTGAGGATGAGCATGTGCTCGGCCAGCCAGCCCTCGTCGCGGGCCAGCACCGAGGCGATGCGCAGCGCCAGGCACTTCTTGCCCAGCAGCGCGTTGCCGCCGTAGCCCGAGCCGTAGGACCAGATCTCGCGCGTCTCCGGGTAGTGCACGATGTACTTGGTGTCGGCGTTGGTGGGCCACGGCACGTCCTGCTCGCCCTCCGCCAGCGGCGCGCCGATGGAGTGCACGCAGGGCACGAACTCGCCCTCGCCCAGCGCGTCCAGGGCGCCCTGGCCCATGCGGGTCATGATCCGCATCGACACGACCACGTACGGCGAGTCGGTCACCTGCACGCCGATCTTCGAGGTCTCCGAGCCCAGCGGGCCCATCGAGAACGGCACCACGTACATCGTGCGGCCCTGCATCGCGCCGTCGAACAGGGGCTCCAGCTCGGCCCGCAAATCGTCCGGTGCACGCCAGTTGTTGTTGGGGCCCGCGTCCTCCTCGCGCTCTGACGCGATGTAGGTGCGGTCCTCCACGCGGGCGACGTCGGAGGGGTCCGACCAGGCCAGGTAGCTGTTCGGCCGCTTCGCATCGGATAGGCGCTTGAAGGTGCCCGCGTCAACCAGCTGCTGGCACATGGAGTCGTACTCCTCCGCGGAGCCGTCGCACCAGTAGACGTCGTCCGGCTTGGTGAGGGCGGCGATCTCGTCCACCCAGGACAGCAGCTTCTCGTTCTGGGTCGCGGCGGCGGTCTGGCTCACGGGTGTGGCTTGCTCCTAGGTGGCTGACATCGGTCGGCGGGGCCGGAGACGGTACCGGACGGCGAAGCGGTCCGGCGTTGGCCTTCGCGCCGAAACGGGACTACATTGACCCGCGGGAGGCGCCTCACCTACGAGGAGGAATCCCCCTGTGAAGCTTCACCCCCGTGTCCTCGCCCTGGCGCTTGCCACGGCGCTCGTCGCGCTCGTGCCGGGCGTGGCCCACGCCGCGAAAGCCAAGAGCCCCAAGATCGCGGTCGCGCTGGGCGACTCGCTCTCCACGGGTGTGCAGCCCGACCGGGCCGGCAAGAACCAGGCCACCAAGGCCGGCTACCCCTACGTGCTGGCCGGCCGCAGCGGCGCGAAGCTGAAGAACTTCGGTTGCGGCGGCGCCACCAGCGAGTCGGTGGTCACCTCCAACAAGAAGTGCTTCGAGCACTTCGGCAAGCTGCCCTTCAAGAACAAGTCGCGCGCGACGTCGCAGCTGGCCGCGGCGGAGAAGTACATCCGCGCGCACCGCGGGGACATCGCCTACGTGACCATCGACATCGGGGCCAACGATGTGGCCTCCTGCGCCGCCGGCGGCAAGCTGGACGTGGAGTGCGTGACCAAGGGCATCGCCAGGATCAAGAAGTACGTGCCCGAGATCTCCAAGCGGCTGCGCAAGGCGGCGGGCAAGGGCGTGCCGATCGCGGGCATGACCTTCTACAACCCGTTCCTGCAGCAGTGGTTCACCAACCCGGGGCTGGCCGAGGCGACCGTCGGGATCGCCAAGACCCAGGTCAACGACGCCCTGACGAAGATCTACACGAAGCAGAAGTTCAAGGTGGCCGACGTGGGGACCGCGTTCGGCACCTACAAGCCGTTCAGCCAGACCACGACGTACAAGGGCCGCACCGGCGTGCCGGTGGCCGTGGCCAACATCTGCAAGTACTCGTGGATGTGCGCCGCGGCCCCGCGTGGACCCAATATCCACGCGACCAAGTCGGGCTACGTGCTGATCACCGACACCTTCCAGAAGGTGCTGGGGAAGGCGGCCCGCAGGTAGCCGCTAGCCAGCCGGCTGGATCTGGAAGAGGCTCGTCGTGCCGGGCTGTCCACTGGGCAGCCCGGCCGTGATGCCGATCCGCTCGCCCTGCTTGACCCAGCCCAGCTCCACGACGCGCCGGGAGGCGTCGGCGATCAGCTCCTCGGTGATGCCGTGGGGCTTCATGCTGCCCGCCTCCACGCCCCACATCAGCGACGCGCGCCGGACGACCTCGGGGTCGGGCGAGAGCACGTAGATGGGCACCCGCGGGCGGTGCGCGGAGATGATGCGCGCCGAGCGGCCCGACAGCGTGGGCACCACCAGGGCGGCCATGTCCAGCTGCTGGGCGGCGTCGCAGGCGTTGTAGGCCACCGTGTAGGCGGGGTCCTGCGTGGCCCGCTCCAGCCGGTGCACACGGTGGTGGTTCCAGTGCTCCAGCGGCAGCTCGCGCTCGGTGGTGCGGGCGATGGCGTCCATCATCTTCACCGCCGCCACCGGGTGGGAGCCGATCGCCGTCTCCTGGGAGAGCATGACCGCGTCGGTGCCGTCCAGGATCGCATTGGCCACGTCCGCCACCTCGGCGCGGGTGGGCCGGGACGAGACCACCATCGAGTCCAGCATCTGGGTGGCGGTGATCACGGGCCGGGCCAGCCAGCCGGCCTTGCGGATGATGTCCTTCTGGACCAGCGGAACGCGCTCGATGTCCATCTCGATGCCCAGGTCGCCGCGGGCCACCATGAGGCAGTCGGACACCTCGGCGATGGCGTCCAGGTTCTCGACCGCCTGCGGCTTCTCGATCTTCGCGATCAGCGGGATGCCCGTGTGCTGGCGCAGGTCGGTGATCTCCTCGGGCCTGCGGACGAAGCTGAGTGCCACCAGGTCGACGCCGATCGACTCACCGAAGCGCAGCCGCTCCATGTCGTCGTCGGCCACGGCGGGCAGCGACGCCAGCTCGCCGGGCACGTTCAGGCCCTGGCGCGAGGACACCCCGCCGCCGACCTCGACGCTCGTGTCCACCTCGTTGTCGCGGACGGCGGTCACGCACAGGCGCACCGAGCCGTCGGCCAGGTAGACCACGTCGCCCTTGCTGAGGCTGCTGGCCAGGCCGTCCCAGGAGACGCTGAGGCGGTCCTCGTCGCCCTCCTCGTCGGAGCCGCACACCAGGGTCAGCTTGTGGCCGACGCCCAGCTCGGCGTGATCGCCCTTGACCGGGCCGATGCGCAGCTTGGGCCCGGGGAGGTCCTGGAGGATGGCCACATTGCGCCCGGCCCGGTCGGCAGCATCGCGCACGCGGCCGGCGGTCTCGGCCATCTGCTCGAAGGTCCCGTGCGCGAAGTTCAGGCGGGCCACGTTCAGGCCCGCCTCCACCAGTCGCGCCAGCGTCTCGGGATCGTCCGAGGCGGGCCCGATGGTTGCGACGATCTTCGTCCTGCGCATGGGAGCGAGCCTACTCCCGGCCGCGGAGGCTCATCGGGCCAGGGCAAGCTGGCGCGAGTGCGCCAGCAGCACGCCGTCGGGCGAGAACAGCTCAGCGTCCTCCTCGAGCAGCCCGTCACCCGCCGTGCGGGTCGCGAACCGGCCCAGCACCCAGTCCGCCTCCCGGGGCAGCGGCGCGCGCAGGTGCACGGTCAGGTCCAGGGTCGGCACGGCCATCGGCTCGTGCACCACCGAGAAGATCGCCGGGAACCAGGAGTCGCACAGGGCGGCCACCAGCGCCGCATCCAGCGCGTGGTCCTCGTGGCGCAGGCGCAGCCAGCCTCCGGTCACGGCCTCGCCGCCCTGCGCCGGCTCCACCGCGGGGCGATAGTCGAAGTGGCGCGCGAACGGCGGCGCCCCGTCGGCGTCGGGCAGCGCTGCGATCTCGTCCGGTCCCGGCACGTCGGGGGCGCGCACGGTCGCGAGCTCGAAGCCCTCGCCGCCACGGGACAGCACCGCCAGCCCGGTGGCGAACTGCCTGCCGTCCTGGGACATCGCCAGCCGGGCGAACGTCACCGAGCGGCCCTCGCGCTCGAGGGTCACGTCGATCGTGGCCGGCCCGGCCTCGGGCGCACGCAGGTAGTGGATGGTCAGCGACCGCAGCGGGCGGTCGCCGGGATCCGCGGCCGCCTGGAGCGCGTGCACCGCGATGGCCGCCAGGTAGCCCCCGTTGGGGCCCGCGACCACCCACCATTCGGCGCCGATGTCGTACTCGTAGGAGCCGTCGCCCAGCGGGCGGACGGCCGTGTCCGTGGCGAAGGTACCCATGACGGCGCGGCATCATCGCACGTCCGCCCCGTCCCGTGCGGACGGGTAACGCTGGTGTTACGCTCATGTAACAGTGAGCGTCGAGACCCCCTCCCCGCCCGCCGTCGACCCCGAGCTGCTGGACGCCGCCCACCGGGCGATCGAGCGCCACGGCTGGCAGGCGGCCACGCTCGAGCGGATCGCCGAGGAGGCCGGCGTGTCGCGGATGACCCTGCACCGCCGCAAGGTCTCACGCGATGCCGTCCTGCGTGCGCTGGGCGCACGGCTCGAGGCCCAGCACCGGGAGGCCATGCTCACGGCCCTGGCGGCCCCCGGGGACGCGCGTCAACGCCTGGCCGCGGCGCTGGAGGCCGAGTGCCGCCTGGCCGAGCGCAACCTGGCGCTGGGCGGCGCGCTGGACGCGGCGGGGCGTGACGCGATCTACCACGAGCAGGGTCGCCCGGCGCTGACGCGCGACGCGTTCGTGGCCCCCTACCGGCGGCTCCTGACCGACGGCGCCGCCGACGGCACGCTGGCGGCCACCGACGCCGAGGAGACGGCGACCGTGCTGATCAACCTGGTCACCCATACCTACCGCCATCTGCGTCAGGAGCACGGCTGGGACGCGGACCGCGCCCGCCGCGCGGTCTGCGCCATCGCGCTCGACGGCGTGACCGCGTGAACGGCGACGACCGGCCGCTGGACCGCCGCGGCCTGACCCTGCTGGGCCTGACCCACACGTGTGCCGACATGTGCCAGGGCGCGGTGCCCGCGCTGCTGCCCTTCCTGGCCGCCGAGCGGGGCTACTCGTTCGCCGCGCTGGGCTCGCTGGTGCTGGCCGCCACGATCGGCTCCTCGCTGATCCAGCCCGTGTTCGGGCTGCTGTCCGACCGCGTGCGCCAGTCGTGGCTGATGCCGGCGGGAGTACTGCTGGCCGGCTTGGGCCTGGCGGTGGTGGGACTGCTCGACAGCTACGAGCTGACCGTGGCCGCGATCGCCGTCAGCGGCGTCGGCGTGGCCGCCTTCCACCCCGAGGGCGCGCGCTTCGCCGGGATCGCCGCCGGGGCCCGGCGCGGGCGCGGGATGAGCATGTTCTCGGTGGGCGGGAACGTGGGCTTCGCGCTCGGCCCGCTGCTGACCACGCCGCTGGTGCTGCTGTTCGGCCTGCCGGGCACCCTGGGCCTGGTGGTGCTCCCGGCGATCATGGCCGTGGTGCTGCTGCGCGGCCTGCCCCACCTGCACCAGCTCGAGGCCGTGCGCAAGGCTGCCGTTGCCGCCAGCGGCATCCGCCGCGTCGACCAGTGGGGCGCCTTCAGCGTCCTGAGCAGCATCGTGGCCATCCGCTCCGGGGTCTACTTCGGCCTGCAGGCGTTCGTGCCGCTGTGGTTCGTCACCCAGCTGGGCACCGGCGAGGGCACGGGCAACGCCGCCCTGACCGCGATGCTGGTGGCTGGGGCGGTGGGCACGCTGATCGGCGGCCAGCTGGTGGACACCATCGGCCCGCGCAAGGTCCTGGTCGGCAGCATCGTGGCCTCCCTGCCGCTGCTGCTGGTGTTCCCGCTGGTCGGCCCGACCGCGGGCTTCGCGGTGCTGACGGCCATCGGCCTGGTGATCATCGCCAGCTTCAGCGTGACCGTGGTGCTCGGCCAGCAGTACCTGCCCAACCGGCCCGGCCTGGCCTCGGGCGTGACGCTGGGCCTGGCCATCGGCATGGGCGGCCTGGTGGCCACGATCCTGGGCGTGGTGGCCGACGCGCACGGCCTGGAGACGGTGCTGTGGATCCTGGCCTGCCTGCCCGTGCCCGCGGCCCTGCTCTCGTTCCTGCTGCCGCGCGAGAGCGGCGAGCGTTCTGGCGCACCGGCCCGTTTCGTCGCCGCACTCCCGGATAGCCGTGGTTGATGGCTTCAGAAGACCTCACCGACCGCAAGATCGCAATCCTGGCCGCCGACGGAGTCGAGCAGGCCGAGCTCACCGAGCCGCGCAAGGCCGTCGAGGAGGCCGGGGCGACCACGGAGCTGCTGTCCATCGCCGAGGGAGAGATCCAGGGCATGGAGAGCGACATCAACAAGGCCGACACCTTCCCCGTCGACAAGCTGGTCGGCGACGCCTCCGTTGACGACTACGCCGGGCTGATCGTGCCCGGCGGCGTGGCCAACCCGGACAACCTGCGCGCCGACGAGGACGCCGTCCAGTTCGTGAAGGACTTCTTCGCCACCGGCAAGCCGGTGGGAACGATCTGCCACGGCCCGTGGATCCTGGTGGAGGCCGACGTGGCCCGCGGGCGCACGGTCACCTCCTACCCCTCGATCCGCACGGACCTGCGCAACGCGGGCGCCGAGGTCGTGGACGAGGAGGTCGTGGTCGACGAGGGCTTGGTGACCAGCCGCAACCCGGACGACCTGCCCGCGTTCTGCGCGAAGATCGTGGAGGAGTTCGCGGAGGGCAAGCACCAGGTGGCCGACGCGGGCGCGACGGCCTCCTAGGGGACTAGGGCTTGGTCGACGCCTTCTTGAAGGTGCACTTGGCCGCCTGCCCGCCCTGCGTGCAGCGACCTGCTGCGCGCAGGCGGGCCACCCGCCTGCCGCTCTGGAGGACCTCGACGTCCACACCCCACGGCGTGGGAATGTGGCGCCGGCCCAGCACCTTGCTCGGGTAGCTGGTCGGCACCGCCACGAGGACCCGCACCCCACCCGCCCGGCCCCACGCATAGACGGTCGGGCCCTTCGGATAGGAACCGCGGTACTGCGGGCAGATCAGGGCGCCCTGCGCGCAACCGCGGGAGCGGGGCTCCTCCGTCTCCTCGAACGCACGCCTGCCGAACAGGTGGGAGACCGCACGCGTGCCCGACCCGGGGAACCGGCCGCGGCGCGTGGCGCGGACGCGCACCGTGAGCGGCGACAGGTCGGCCTTCGGGCCCTTCGCGACGACGCTGAAGGAGTACTCGACCCGCCGGTGCCAGAGCCGGCGCGCACGATCGACCAGGCGCGGGCGCCTGAGCTTTCCGGCCTTGGCCCCGACCGCGGGGGCGATCGTGAACGTCCGCGACAGGACGTGGGTGCACGCGGTGTCCGCGCCCGTACTGCCGGGGTCCAGGGCGGGATCCCTGTCGGCCGCCCTGACGGTCACGGTCAGGGGTCCCGGCCGGTCGACCCAGAGCAGGGCGGCGGCGCCGCTCTCGCCTTCCGCGTCCAGCCGGGCCCCGGGCGCCACGATCGATCGCACCTCGGCCTCACCCGCCGGACCCTGCGCAAGGCTGAGCCGCAGGTCGTGTGTTGCGTACAACGCGGCCCCGGCACCCTTCTCGGCCAGCACGATCTGCGGCTTCGCCCTGGAGGCAGTGCACGGCGTGTTCTCGGCGGCCGCCGCGGTCGAGGGCGCCACCGCGACCGCCGCGAGCGCCAACAGCAGGCTGGTCGTCCGCATCACGATGACCACCGTGCCCCTGACCGGTCAGCAAATGGTCAACGCCCGTCGGCTCGAGCCCCCGTTGACCAGCCGTTGACCGGACGCTGGGACCGTGGCCCCATGAGATTCCTGATCCTCACCGCAACCGCAGCTCTGGCCCTGGCCATCGCCGTGCCCGCCGACGCCGGAGCGCCGAAGTACAAGGGCAAGGCCATCGTCCCCGGGTCCGCGATCGGCGGCGTCAAGGTGGGTATGAGCAAGGCGAAGGTGGTCAAGCTCTGGGGCAAGCCGGACTTCTGCGAGACCGATCAGTACAAGGTCACGTCATGCCGGTACCTGAACCCCAACCGGCGTGAGTCGTACGGGTCGTTCCGCCTCCGCAAGCGCCGGGTGATCGCCATCTCGATCGAGAAGACCAAGCGGCTGCGGACCGCCAAGAAGATCCACGTCGGGTCCACGATGACCGCGGCGCGCAAGGCGTACGGCATCCGGCCCCCGAACAACCAGGGTGAGGCCGACCGCACGCGCGCGCTGTATCGGAAGGGCAAGCGCTGCACCCAGTTCTACGGCGACCTGTCCAACGGTGACGGCCTGGTCTCGCAGATCACGGTGGGGTTGTGCGAGGTCAAGATGTACGACGGCGGAGTGAAGTAGCCCGGATCGCCCACAGAGGCGGCGTGGGCGGAGTAGCTTGGACCGTGCACCCCCGGGTGCGTGGCCATGATCGACGCGCCATCCATAGCGGAGGCCCTGGTAGACCGCCCTGCCCTGGTCGCGCGTCTCTCCGCTGCGCTCGACCGGGGCGGGCTGCTGCTCACCGCGGGAGCGGGGTACGGCAAGACCACGGCGCTCGCGCAGACGCTGGCCACCCGCACCGGACCGACCGCGTGGGTCTCGTGCGCGACCACCGGGGACGGGGAGGCGGCCCTGCTGCTCCAGGCCCTGGTCGAGCGGCTGCGGGAGGTCACCCCCGGCAGCTCGGACGTGCTGGCGGGGCGGCTCCAGGACATGCCCCAGCGCGTGGACGTCCCGGCGCTGACCCTTGCCCTGCGCACCGACCTGGAGAAGCTGCTGGTCGAACCGGTCGTGGTGGTCATCGACGACGCCGAGCGGATCGAGGGCTCGCCGGAGGCGCTGGCTCTGGTCGAGGTGCTCCTAGGCGCGGACCCCCGAGCGCTCCGGCTGGCGGTGGCCAGCCGCCGCCCGCTCGCGGTGCGCACCAGCAGGTTGGCGGCGGCAGGGCGCGCGACGGAGATCGGCGCGGGCGAGCTGGCTTTCACCACGCAGGAGTGCGCCGAGGTCCTGCGCCGCCGCCGGGGCCGGCCGCCCACCGCCGACGAGGCCGATGCGCTGCTGACGGGCACCGAGGGCTGGCCGCTGGGCGTCGCGCTCAGCGCGGCGGCACCCGGGCACCCGGGGACCTCGCCCACCCTGGGCGGCGACGCCGTGTTCGCCTATCTCGACCAGGAGGTGCTGAGCACGCTGGACGGCGACCTCCGCCGTGGGGTCCTGGACGCCGCCGTGGCCCCCGAGCTCACGGCGCCCATGCTCGCGGCGCTTGGCCTCCCCGCCGATTTTCCCGATCGTGCCCAGAGGGCCGGGCTGGTGCTCCGGCCCCTCGACCAGGGCTCGCGCTGGTCGTTCCACCCGCTGTTGCGGGAGTTCCTGCTCGCGCGCCTGGAAGCCGAGCGGTCGGAGGCCGAGCTCGCGCGGCTTCATGCGCTCGTCGCCGGGGTCCTGGCCGGTGCCGGGCGGCGCCGCGAGGCGGTGGACCACTGGCTGGACGCCGGCGAGTGGCGCGAGGCGCTCACGGTCGCGGTCGGCCTCGGGCCGGACGTGCAGCGCATGTCGCCCTCCCGCGTCCGCGGCTGGCTCGACCGGCTGCCGGAGGAGGCATGGGAGGACCCCGACCCCCATCTGGTGCTCGGCCAGCTCGAGTGGGGCCTGGGCCACCACGAACGCGCGATCCCGTCGCTGCGCGAAGCCGTGGCCGGCTACGACACCCGCGATCAGCTGCTCAGCGCGTGGCTCGCGCGCTCGATCCTCTGCGACGCCCTCTTCTCGACCGGCGGGTTCGACGAGATCGAGCGGCTGGCCGAAGGCTGGGACGCCCCCGGCCTGGCTCCGCTCGGCTCGCTGCCCAAGGGCGTGGCGTGGTACTCGGCGTTCGTGCGGATGTCGCGGGGACGCGCCGAGGAGGCGGAGCCGCTGCTGGCCCTGCTACGCGGGGACGCTGCGCTGGGCCCCCTGATGCACCACTTCGACCGCCTGTTCACCGCGTACGCGGAGGCGTCGCGCGGCCAGGTCGACGTCGCGCTGGACATGGTGGCCGAGTCGGCCGACCAGCTGGCCCAGCACGACCCCGGCAACCACGCACCGTTCGTGGCGGCCACCCGGGGCTTCATGCAGATGGATGTCGGCAGGTACGCCGAGGCCATGGACACGTGGGCCGGCCTCGCGGACGCCAGCGCCCAGGCCGGCGTGGCCTTCTTGGTGAGCACCAGCCGCTGGGAGCGGGCCTGGCTCTACGCGGAGGCGGGGAGTCTGGACGAGGCCGAGCTGGAGCTGCGCCGGGGTGGGTCGCCGCTGGGCAGCGGCCGCAGCGACGGCAGCTTCGACAAGGCGTGCGCCGCGATCGCGCTGCTGCGCGACGAGCCCGAGGAGGCGGTGGCGGCGTGTGAGCGGACCCTGGAGCTGGTCCGGCCCCTGGCGCTGTTCTTCCGCTACTACACCGTCTGCCACGTGGTACCGATCCTGGTGGCCGCGGGCGCGCCGGCCCTGGCGCGCGCGGCGCTCGAGGAGACGCTGAGCGCGTACGACGAAGCCTTCGCCGGCGACCGCGGGCGCTGGCCCCGGTCGCGGCTGCTGGCCATGCGCGCGTGGCTGCGCAGCCTGGACGGAGCCGGCACCCCGGCGATCGACGACGACCTCAGGCGCTCGTGGGCGGACGCCCGCGGCTGCGAGCACCATCTCCTCCGGGCCGAGTGGGCGCGGATCGAACCGCTGCTCCATCATGCGCTCGCGCGCGGGGTGCTGGATGCGGACGCGGTGATCGGGGCGCTCCAGCGCGCGTTCCCGGGCGGCAGGGCGCTGGCGGGCTTCGTGGAGCACCCGCTTCCCGAGGTGCGTCGCGCCGCGCTGCCCGCCGCCGTGGCGTCGGGCCACCCGGACACGCCCGCGCGCATCGACCGGCTGGCCGGCGACCCCGACCCCGGGATCGCCGCCGCGGCCGTGGCGGCACGCAGCGAACTCGACCGCCATCCCCCAGCTCTGAAGTTCACCCTTCTCGGCACCTTCACCGTCAAGCGCGCGACCTGGACGCTGGACGAAGCCGCCTGGGAGCGGCCGCTGGCCGCGCGGCTCGTGCGTTTCCTCCTGGTCCATCGCGAGGCGTCCACGCCCGAGGACGAGCTGTTCGAGGCGTTCTGGCCCGGCAAGGACGCGTCGGCGGCTCGCCGCAACCTCGCCGTGGCCATGTCGCTGGCCCGCAAGGCCGTCGACCTGCCCGGAGCGCGCGACAGCATCATCCACACCGACGGGCGGGCACACCAGCTCAGGCTGCGTTCCGGCGACCAGCTCGACACCCAGACGTTCGAAGCGGCCGCCGCGGCAGCCCTGACGGCCCGCGGCGGTGACGCGCTGCCGCTGCTCGAGCACGCCGAGGGGCTCTGGACCGGCGAGCCACTTCCCGAGGAGCGATACGCCGAGTGGACGTTCGCGTGGCGCGAGCGGTTGACCGATCGCTATACGCACGTGCTCACGGCGCTCACCGAGGGATACACGCTCGCCGGGCGGGCCGAGGACGCCCTCAGGGTCGCGCGCACCCGGGTCGAGCTCGATCCACTGAACGAGTCCGCCCAGCGCGCGTTGATCGTGGGCTACTCGCGGGCCGGCCGGCGCGATCACGCGCTGCGCCAGTTCCTGTCCTGCCGCCGCGCGCTGGTCGAGGACCTCGGCATCGAGCCGTCCGAGGCCACCAGGCGCCTCCAGGAGCAGGTCCTGGCCGGGACCCCGGTCTAGAAGCGGTAGGTGCCCCGGGTCTCGCGGACCTTGGGGACGTTGAACGTGAAGCTCGTGGCGTCGCAGTAGCTGTCGCCATCGTCGCCGCCGGCCACGCTCACACGACCGCTCGCGGACTTGGTCCCGGCCCGGCCGGTGACCGTCGCCTTGACGGGGATGAGTGCGTCGAATGCGGGGATCACCCCCGTGAACCGGGTGTTCCTGACCCGATGGGGGCCGACGGTGTTGAACTCCTCGCTGGCGGTAGTCGGCGGGTTGCCGAAGCGGCTGGTGCACCGCTGCTTGACGTAGAAGTGGAGTGTGACCCAGGCGCCGCGTTTGGTGGTCTCGAGGCTGATCGGCTCGCCTTGGCTGGTCTTCCCGCGGTAGCCCCTCCGGAGCACCACCGACTTCTTCTTGCATTTCTTCGCCAGCTGAGGGACGGCGGCGTCGGCGCCTCTGGCCGGCCTGCGCTTGGCCTTGCTGCATGCCGCGTCGGCCGCCGGAGCCAGCAACGCGGAGGCCGCCATTGCCGTAATCAGTCCGAGGGTCGGCATCGTGAGGCTACGCATGGGATGGGCCTTCCTGATGGGGGATCGGAGGAGAGCTCTGGTGCTCCGTCGTCGCGGCGAGCCAGTCCGCGATCTGCGGGCCCAGATCGGCCAGATCGGCCACATGGACCTGCTGTCCCGTCCTGAGGTCCTCGAGCACCGCCGAGCTGGGCTCGTGCACTGTCAGGAGAAAGGTGCGCGGGGCCGGGAACGCCACACCGAGCACTCTGGCCGGGCGCGGTCAGCGGATGGTCAACGACCCGGATCCAGCCTGCCTATACTCCCGCTCTCGCGCGGCTGTAGCTCAGTTGGCTAGAGCGTCTGCTTGCCATGCAGAAGGTCGTGGGTTCGAATCCCATCAGCCGCTTCAGGAAAGCCTCGCTAACAGCGGGGCTTTCGTGTTCTCAGCGGCTCGGCACGACGCCCTTGCCCAGCGCGACCAACCAGTTCTTGACCATCCCGGAAAACCGGGGTAGCGTCGGTACAGGCGAGGCAAGGGGGGCACGCGTGGCTCAGACCACACAGCAGCAGGTCGACGTCCTGCAGAACGTCAGCGAGGCGGTGAAGGACCTGGACGGCGCCGCGCAGCAAGCTGCCATCCGGGCGGTGATCAGCCCGCCCGACACCGCGACGACGAACGAGCTCTGGCTCCGGCTGATCACGGGACTGCTGGTCCTCACCGGCCTCGCGCTCGCCGGCCTGATCTACCTGATCGCCGACGGAAAGTCGTCGGACATCGTGCTCACCGCGTTCACCGGGCTCTTGACCGGCCTGATCGGCCTATTCGCCCCGAGCCCCGTCAAAGCCGGGGGCACCGGGGGCTAATTTCCCCTCAGAAAGTCGAGGCAACATGTCTCAGTCGAGCCGCCTACGTATTGGGATCGCGATCGCGACAGTCGTGACCGCCTTCTGCGTGGCCGCCAGCGCGTCGGCCAAGCCACCCGCCACCACCTACCGGAGCACACTCGCTCCGCAGATCGCGACGGTCGACGCGGGGGGCGGAAGTCTCAACAAACTCGTTCGCACGCTGCTCGGGCGCACCAGGTACCGCGGGAAGAATCTGACCTCGAAGGCCGAGAAGCGAATAATGAAGAGCCTGACGCAAAACCCGAGCAGGCGACTGGCCAAGAAGCGCATCCAGAACTACTACTGTTACCAGTGGTACTACTACTTCGGCCGGGTCTCGACGTGGTCGACCTGGCGCCGGACCAACACCTGGGCCGGCTGGTCCTACCGGTACTGCCAGTGGGTGGTGCGCTACCGGCCTATCTGGAATTACCTGTACGGCTGAGGTAGCCACGAGCGCTCCCCGCTACCGAGCCGGCTCGCACGCCGACGGCCCCCCGGAGGGCGATTCGTCTCGGACCTCACCGGCCCGTGCCGGGTGGACCGAGCAGGGGGAGCGGCGCACGGTGGCCTACGACGATCTCCCCTGGGTGCAGCGGCTCGACGAGAGGCGCGACCCCAAGTGGGACAGCTTCTCGTGGCTCACGGTGCGCGCGCTCTATGACTCGGTGAACGATGTGATCGCCAAGAAGAGCCACGATGTGGTGAACCGCCGCCGCGCGCGCTGGATCTCAGCTCAGCGAGCGGCTGGCTATGCCGGGGCCCGGACCGACACGGCTGCAGACGCTCCGTTCAAGGCGGGCTTCGTGGTCGACCGCTCTGACCAACCGACCCATCTCCTCGTCGTCGGCGACACGGGCGAGGCCGACGCCTCCCAGTACGTGGTGATCGAACCGCTGCTGTCGGTCCATGGCTCGGACCTGGGCTCCACGGACTTCATGGTGATCCTCAGTGACGTGGTCTACCCCGCCGGGGACGTCAACGACTACGTCAACGGCTTCTTCATCCCATACAGGGACTACGACAAGCCGATTCACGCCCTGCCCGGCAATCACGACTGGTACGACGGACTGAACGGCTTCATGTACCACTTCTGCGCCGCCGAACCGCTGCCCCGGGTGGGCTTTCGAGCCACCAGCTACCGGCCCGGGCAGATCATCGCCCGGACGCTGTGGCGCGGGGCCGACGAGCCAGACCGCAAGCTGTTGAGCGCCTATCGCCACAAGCGCGCGATCCGGCACGGCCTTCCCGCCGCCGTGCAGCCCGCGCCGTACTACGCGATCGACACCGAGCACGTGCGCATCGTGGCGATCGACACCGGGATCTCAGGCGAGATCGACGCCGAGCAGGCCAGGTGGCTGCTCGAGGTATCGAACACCGAGCAGCCGAAGATCCTGCTGACGGGCAAGCCGATCTACGTAGACAACGAGTATCGCGCCGGCACGATTGACTGGGACCCCGAGGACGAGCACGCCGAGAATGAGGTCCGGGCGATGACCGTCGACGACATCGTGCGGGATCCGGACCACCACTACGTCGCGGCGCTCGGTGGCGACGTCCACAACTACCAGCGCTATCCGGTCAACGTCGGGAAGCGGACGATTCAGTACATCGTCTCAGGAGGCGGGGGCGCGTACCTCAGCGGGACCCACCGCATCCCGCTGGTGGGCAGCGAGGCGCACAAGCCCGACCACCGGCCCCCGGACGGGCCGCTGAGCGAGGACGAGTTTCGCTGTTACCCGCTGCGCGGCGACTGCCTCGCCTACTTCGCCAGGCGCTCGGGGCCGCGCCTCGCGATGGGGTTCCTGTGGGCTTTCGCGCTCCTGGCGGCTGGCTCGGTTCTCTTCTTGCAGACCGTTCCCCTCGATGGCGACCGGCGCGAGACGATCGCCGCGGGGTTCGCGCTCGTGCTGCTGGTGGGGCTGTCGGTCGGACTGGCCGGCGGGCTGAAGAGGTTCCTCCCCGACGGCGTGGCGAACTTCCTCTCCGTGCTCCTCGCCGGAGGGGCCATCGCGGTGGCGGTGGCCCGGCTGGTGCAGCTCGACCGCGGCGAGCTGTGGGCGGTAGGCGTCGTTGCGCTCGGCGCTCCGCTGGCCCTGGTCCTCGCAACCATGATCTCCTACGAAGCACGTCGGTCGGTACCCCCCTTTCTCCCAGCGGCGCTGATCGCCGCCCCGATCATCACCGGTGTCCTGCTGACTCTCGGTGCACCCGAGTTCGGAGGCGCGAGCCGGTTCGAGCGCGCGCTCATCTGGGGACTGGTAGGCGGTCTGGGCCTTGTGGTGTCAACGGCGTGTCTGCGTCGGCTGCGGGAGCGTGTTCACGCCGGGCGCCTGATGCTGCGCGATCGCGGGCGAGAGAACCGCGGCCGGCTTGCGGCCGCCTTGGCGCTGTGGGATCTCGGCGTAGTCGTACCGTGGACGGTTCTGGCGGTCCTCGCGCTCGCCGACCGCTGGGATCACGGCGAGGCGTGGGTGGGCGAGAGCGTGTTGGTGATGGCCGGCGCACTCGTGGCAATCGGCCTGGCCCCGCTGCTGGTGCCGGCGGCGCAACAGAAGGATCCGCGGGCTGACGGGCTCGTCTCGGGACTGGCCCGCCTCTCGAGAGCGGCGAAGGCGGCGGCCGGGCTGGCGATCTTCGGCCTCGTGACCGCCACCGTCGCGCGGGCGGGACACGACCGGGTCGCGGAGGCGTTCCTCGACGGCGTGGCGGTCACCGTGGCAGTGCTGGGCTTTGCCTTCTACCTGCTCTTCGCCGTTGAACTCCGCTCGATCGTCGGCTGGGCCTGGGTGACCGTGCTGGTGGTCGGGGTGGTGACCCTGACGATCGGCGTAGAGCCGCTGGTCCTGGCCCTCGGCGTGCTCGTCATTGCCCTACTGCTCGTCTTGTTGGCGCGCGGGAAGCTGAGCCGGGCGGGGGGCTTCAGGACGATGCTGGCTCTGCGCGAGGGTGACATCAACGCCGATGAAGCCGCGGCGCTCGTGGCCAAGCGGCTCAGGCCCGGCGAAAAGCCAACTCGCGGGGAACCAGCCGGACCCATCTCCGACAAGGCTCGGCGGATCGCCGACGTGATCTACCCCTCGCGATTGGGGCGCGAATCCCTCGTGGCCAAGTTCGTCGCGGAACTCTCCGACACCAACGAGCCGCCGTTCTTCAAGAACTTCCTCCGCATCGACGTCGAGGACGAGTCGGATGACGGCTCCGCCGTGCTCAAGATCCGTTGCTACGGCGTCACCGGATTCGAGGGGAAGGCAGAGGTGCCATCGGTAGAGGACTCGGTGTCGATCGAGCTGAAGCGACTTTCACCGGCCGATGTCGCTTGAGAACCTGGAGGTAGTGCGGCGGCTGCTGGTACCGGGGGGACGGACGGAGTAGCCGCCCTTCCGGCCTACTTCTTCAGCCGGATGGTCTCCGCGTTGGTGCAGCGCACGCCGCCCTCGGGCTGGTCGGGCTCGATCACACACGACCGGATCCGCACCTTCTTCTTGGCGGACCTCGGCAGCTTGGCCTTGAACCTGAGCGTCCCCTTGCGCGATCGGGCGGTCGCGAGCCTGGTGAAGAACTCGGGGCCGGCGCCGCGGCCGGAACGCTTCCACTGCAGGACGCCCACGGTCCCGTTGGGAGCGGGTGCACCGTCGCCGTGGCGCAGGAATGCCTTGTAGGTGAACTTGCGCTTGATCCGCGCCACGGGGTCCACCGAGATGTTCACGATCCTGATGACCTTCTCGATGACGCCGGAGTAGCTCCCGCCGCCTCCGTAGAACACGAGCAGAGGGTTCCCGCTGTCCCCGACGTGCGGGAGGCCGATCCGGTCGAGCCGGCGCCGGGGGACGGTTCGCTCGCGCGACTGGCAGCTGCGCAGGGCGCCGTCCGCCCCGAATTCGTCGGTTGGCGAGACGAGGCAGACCATGAGGTCCCCGGTGCCCCGCGTGTTGTCCACGCCGATCTGCGGCCGGTCGCCCTTGTGCACGTACGCCCCGATGCGCCACCACTGCGTCGGGCGCTCCACGCCGCCACGGCTCACCGGATGGATCAGGGGCGTGCCTGTCCACGCCCCGGCGAACGGAGCCCTCAGCGGCATGGTGGGAGCGGTCCCGGGACCGCCGTTGGGGGACGCCGACGCGGGCCCCGCGACAAGGGCGAGCGCGACGATGACGATGACGCCTACTCGGCTTACGACCACTGGACGGCCACAGTAGGTACGAACCCACGGATTCGCAAACGGAGAGCCACGGGTCCGCCGTGTGCGAACATACGTTCGTGTCGATCAAGGGCCGCCCGGCGCAGTGGTTGCAGCTGTCCCTCGATCGCGGCGACCTCCCGGGCGCCCGGGCGGCGGCCGCGGAGATGGAGCGCATCTCGCTCACCGACGCCCTCCGCCTCCTGGCGCTGATCGCCGAGAAGCAGCCGGACCTGTACGAGCGCGCCGCGGTCCGCTGGCTGGGGCGGCTGCTGCTGGAGCAGCGCGAGATGGGCCTCGACGATGCCGGCGTGGCCCTGGCCGCGCTCGATCAGCTCGCGCAGTGGCCGGCGACCGCGAAGGTCCTGGCGCGGATGGTCGGCTGAGGGAAATCCGCCCTAGGACTCGATCAACAGCACGAGCGTCTCGGCGATCACTCCGTCCTGCTCCATGGTGGCCGCCGCCTCGTCGGTCTGCAGCGCCGCCATCACCTTGTCCAGGTCGGGAATGTCCATGTGCACCGCCACCCGCGCACTGTTCTGGGGGTCGACATACGTGCGGATGTTGGTCACCCCGAGCGGCCCGAAGAACTCCTCGCGTCTGGAGGACGCGAGCCAGCTGTCGGTGTCCTTGACCTCGTGGTAGGCGATAACGGCGGGCATCTGCGGGTCCTCCCCTGTCGGTGGCCGGTCAGCGCGAGCCTCCCACGCGCCGACGGCACTGGCAAGCTTCGGCCGGTGCGTCCGCACCGCCATCTCGCCGCCGTGTTCCTCGGCGGCTGCGTCGGGACGTTCGCCCGAGCGGGCCTGGCCGAGCTCGTGGCCCACGACCCGGGCGCGTGGCCGTGGGCCACGCTGCTGGCCAACGTGGTGGCGGCGGGGCTGCTGGGCGCGCTGACCGCCAGACCGCCGCGCCCGGACCTGTTCCCCGCCCTGGGCCCGGGGTTGTGCGGCGGCCTGTCGACCTTCTCGACGCTCCAGATCGAGCTGCTGTGGATGCTGGATGCCGGCCACACCGGACTGGCCGCCGGGTACGCCGGCGCCAGCGTGGCCCTGGGGCTGCTGGCGGTCACAGCCGGCACGGCGCTGGGCCGCGGGCCGGGCCGGACCGGAGCCACGGCGTGACGCTGCTGGCCCTGGCGGGCGCCGGTCTGCTGGGCGGCCTGGGCTCGGTGGCACGCGTGCTCCTGGACGACGCCGTCATGGCCCGCGCCCGGGCGGCGTTCCCGGTCGGGATCCTGGCCGTGAACGTGTCCGGGTCGCTGGCCCTGGGCCTGCTGGCGGGAGCGGGCACCCACGGCGACGCGTTCCGGATCGTCGGCGTCGGGCTACTGGGCGGCTACACCACGTACAGCGCGTGGATGCTGGACACCGACCGCCTGGCCGGTGACGGGCTCCGTGCGCGGGCGGTCGCCAACGTGGCCCTGAGCCTGGTGCTGGGCCTGCTGGCCGTGTGGCTGGGGCGCCAGGCCGGCGGGCTGCTCTAGCGCTTGGGCATGAACGCCGGGTCGTCCTCGTGCTCCTTGAAGAACGACACCACGTTCGCCGCGTAGTCGGGGAACACCGGCGGGTGCAGGCCGTGGGGCTCCAGGAGCTCGACGGCCCGGCGGGTGTCGAACGTGACGGGGTGGTTGAGGTAGGCGATGGACTCGCGCGGCGTGTCGGAGAAGATCTTTCGCACCGTGGTCAGCCGCAGCGCGTTGGAGACCATCCAGGCGGGCAGGCGGCCGCGGGTCCCGCGGCCCGAGTACTCCTGGCTCAGCGTCTCCAGCAGGTCGTGGGCGCTCAGCGGGTCGGGGTCGACCAGGTGCAGCGTCTCGCCGGTCATGGCGTCATCGGCCGCCGCGGCGGCCATGCCGGCCACCACGTAGTCCACAGGCACCACGTTGAACGGCGCGTCGGCGCGGCCGAACTGCATCGGCGCCTGGTTGCGCGCCGCGGCCTGCGAGATCGCCCGCAGCAGGTAGTAGGGCCCATCGAACTTCTCGGTCTCCCCCGTCTGCGAGTCGCCGACCACGATCGCGGGCCGCAGGATCGTGGTGGGCACGTGGTCCATGCTGTCGCGCACCCACACCTCGGCCTGGAACTTGGTGCTCTCGTAGTGGTTCTTGAAGTCCTGGCCCAGCACCAGCTCGTGCTCGTACACGGTGCCGCGCCGGAGGCCGGCCACGTACGCCGTGCTCACGTACACGTGGCGCCGGAGCCCGGACGCGGCGCGGCAGAAGTCGATCACGTTGCCGGTGCCGTCCACGTTCACGCGCTGCGCCAGCGCCAGCGGCACCGCCAGGTCGTAGATGGCGGCCAGGTGGAACACCGTGTCCACCGACCCCGTCAGGCGATCCCAGCCGGTGTCGGACAGGCCGAGGTGGCGTTCGCCGATGTCACCCACCAGCACCTCGAGCCGGTCCCCCCAGGGCTCGGCCAGCTCATTCGCGGCGGTGGCCATGCGCTCCTCGACCAGCACCGTCAGGCGTGTGCTCTCGGACTGCTCGAGCAGCCTCCGCGCCAGGCGCCGGCCGATGAAGCCGGGGAAGCCCGTCATCAGGCCGTGCTGGACCTCAGCCACGCCCGGTCTCCCGGTCCAGCGCCTCGTTGACCAGCTGGTCGGCGCGCTCGTTGCTCTCGCGCCGGACGCTGGTCACGGTCCATCCGTCGAAGCCGCGCAGCGACTCCAGCGTCTCCCGGTAGAGCGGCTTCAGCCCGGCGTTCTTGACCTTGTAGCGGCCCTCGATCTGGCGCGAGACCAGCTCGGAGTCGTTGACCACGTCCACCTGGGCGGCGCCCAGCTCGCGCGCCAGCTCGAGTCCGAGCAGCACCGCCTTGTACTCCGCCACGTTGTTCGTGGTCTCGCCGATGTACGCGCTGCGCTCGGCCAGCTCCTGGCCCGAGCCGTCGGAGGCCACGGCGGCGACCGCGGACGGACCGGGGTTGCCGCGCGCGCCCCCGTCCACATGGACGGTCACGCGATCCAGGGCGATCAGCTCGAAGGTGGTTCGATCGGAGGGAAGGTGCCCTTGATCCGCTGCCGCCGGCGATCGGAGTAGGACTCGTGGTCTCCCGGCTCCCCGCCCTGGGCGCGCCGGTCGACGATGACCTCCACGTTGGGGTCGTCCTTGTAGTAGTCGGAGAGCTTGGGCAGCAGCTCGTCCTCCAGCGCCTGTGGAACCACGCAGTAGATCATTGCTGCGCAACTCCTATCACCAGACGGCCATCGGCGTCGAGCCCGGCGTTCCAGTTGCGCAGCTCCTCGGCGATGTCGGCGAGCTCATCACCCTTCGCGGCCAGCCCGACGGGGTCCGCCGCGTCACCGAGATCGATCCGGAAGTGGTACCAGGACAGCTCCCAGGCCACGACGAGGTTGACGGTGCTCGGGGCGTCCAGGTCCGGCAGGGCAGCGGCGTACGGGGCGCCGAGGCTGCGGGCCAGGCCCGCGACCGTGCGCTGGTGCTCGGAGGAGTTGAACAGCTCCAGGGCGCGCTCGATCTTCACCTCGGCGGTGGTGGGCACGGCGCGCACGTGGCGCGGGTCCTGGCGGCGCGACCGCGGCGGAGCCTCCTGTCGCGGCGGGGGATCGGGCTCGGGGGCCGGCTCGGCCTCTTCGGGCGGCGGCTCGTACGATTCGGTCTCGGCCACGGGCTGGGGCTCGCTGGGCTCGGCCGACCGGCGGCGCAGGCGGCCCAGCAGCGGGCGCCGCTCCTGCGGGCGGGGGCCGCGGGCGGGGAGGTCGCCGTGCGCCGACTCGCGAATCCAGCCGGCCTGGTCGGCGCGGCCGAAGCAGAGCTCGCATACCGTCTGGGTCTGGCCGCCCTGAACGAGGTACGGCTCGGTGCGCTCCCCCTTGAGGATCGTGCGCCCGCACACATCGCAGGTCACATGATCATGAAAGGGACGAAGCTCCTTCTTCACTTGGGCGATGCTAGCGGGGGCAGGGCCGAGGTCAGACGACCACGGCCGTCTCGAGGCTGTCGTGCACCGGCGCCACGCTGCCCAGGTCGATCAGCGTGAACAGGCGCCGCAGCGGGGACCGGCGAGGCACCACGAGCCGTAGCTGCTGGCGGCGGCGCACCAGGCGCCGGGAGAGCTCGAACAGGACCTCGATGGCGGCGGAGTCCAGGTAGCGCGCCTCGCTGAGGTCGATCACCAGCGCGTGAGCCTGGTTGGGCACGGCGCTGGTCAGCTCCTCGCGGACGTAGGCGGCGTTGGTCATGTCGACCTCGCCGGCCAGCGTGGCCACCAGCAACTCGCCCGTGTCACGCACGGAGATGTCGGCGCCGCCGCTCAAGCGTCGCTCCGTTGTCCCATGCGTCGGCGCATGCGAACGCTGGTGCCTGTCGGGGCGGCAGTCACCTCAACATCATCCATCAGGGCTTCGATAATCGCCAATCCTCTTCCGCGATCGTCGCTGCGGCGCTCGCGCCAGCGGCCCGAATCGCGGATCTCGGCCTGGAACTCGCCGTCGCTGATGGAGGCGCTGAGGTCGAACTCGGCCTCGCTTGGGCCGTAGGCGTGCTCGATGGCGTTCATGGCGGCCTCCGACACCGCCAGCGTCAACTCGAAGCGCTCCTCGTCGTTGGCCCCCGAGGCGTCCAGGAACCGGCCGATGCGCTGGCGCAGCTGGGCCAGGGCGACCGGGTCGGCGGGCAGCCGCAGCTCCAGCGAGCCGGCCGTCGGCGGCTCGGGCCGCAGCGCCAGCAGGGCGACGTCGTCGCTGGGACGCTGGCCGCCCAGCAGGCCGCCCAGGATCTGGTCGCACACGTCGCCAAGCTCGCCCCCGGCGATGCCGGCGACCGTGGCCAGCTGGGCCAGGCGGTCGTCCAGCGAGGTGTCGCGCCGCTCCACCAGGCCGTCGGTGTACAGCAGCAGCGTGCTGCCCCGCTCGATCCACGTCTCGGCCTCCTGGTAGGCGATGTCGGACGTGCCCAGCGGCACGGAGCGCCCGCCCTCCAGGTAGCGCGGTTCGCTGTCTCGCGAGACCACCAGCGCCGGCGGATGGCCCGCGCTGGCGAACCACACCTGGCCGGTGTCGCGGTCGAGCAGCATGTACAGGGCGGTGGCCATCAGGTCCCCGCCCTCCTTCATCAGCAGACGGTTCAGCCGCGCGAGCGTGTCCGCCGGTGACGTGCCCAGCAGGGCGTAGGCGCGGAAGGCGGTGCGCAGCTGGCCCATGACTACGGCGGCACGCAGGCCGTGGCCGACCACGTCGCCGACCACCACCGCCACACGGCCGTCGTCCAGCTCGACCGCGTCGTACCAGTCGCCCCCGATCGCGGCGCTGCGGCTGGCCGGCAGATAGCGGGCATCCAGCTGCAGGCCCTCGATCTTGGGCAGGCTCTCGGGCAGCAGCGAGCGCTGGAGGGTCTCGGCCACCTCGTGGTCGCGCTGGTAGGCCTCGTTGAGCTTGCGCTCGATCTCCTTGCGCTGGTGGATGTCGGTGGCCGTTCCCACGTAGCCCACCAGCCGGTCGCCGTCGAACCGCGGCACGCCGCGGTCCACGATCCAGCGGTAGTCGCCGTCGCGGCCCAGCAGCCGGTACTCGCGCTCCCACGGCACCTTGCGCCGGAAGGCGCGCCACCAGCTGTCGGTCACGCCCTCCTTGTCGTCGGGGTGCACACCGAGGTCCCAGCTGTCTCCCAGCTCGTCCTCGAGGTTGCGGCCGGTGTAGTCCAGCCAGCCGCGGTTGATGAAGTCGATCATCCCGTCCGCATCCGAGGTCCAGATGAACACCGGGGCGGTGTCGGCCAGCTCACGGAAGCGGGCTTCGTTCGCGGAGGCCAGCCGCAGCGCCTCCTCGAGCCGGAGGCGCTCCTGCTCGCGCTCTGCCGCCGCCCGCTCGCGGTCCACGGCCGCCGCCAGCGTGGTGGCCATGCCCTGGAGGAAGTTCACGTCGTCGTCGGAGAAGTCGTCCGCCCGCCGGCTGCCGGCCGCGAGCACGCCGAACGGCCCGCCCTGCACGCCAACGGGCACGCTGGCGGCGCTGCGGACGCCCTGCTCGACCATCACCGGCGACGGCGTGAACCGGCTCTCCACCGACAGGTCGGGCGAGACCACCGCCGCGCCCTCGCGCAGCGTGTACGTCAGCTGGCCCGGGTCGTCGGGCGGGAGCTTGTTCAGCACCTGCGGCGCCCGCGGCAGCCCGACCTGGGCCCTGAAGACCAGCGACTGGCCGTCGGGGCCCGGGGAGACCAGCACCGCCACCGGCACGCCCAGCTCCACGGCGATCATCTCCACCGCGCTGCGGCCCAGCTCGCCCAGATCTGCCCCGGCCAGGGCCTCGCGCCCCAGCTCGGC
>DASQLM010000382.1:0-3471 GCA_035630015.1 Thermoleophilaceae bacterium
CACTTCAAGAAGCCGCTGGAGCTGAGCCCGCTGGTGGCCATCGACCGCGAGCGCTGCATCCTCTGTTACCGCTGCGTGCGCTTCTCCCAGGAGGTGGCCGAGGACTACCAGCTGGTGTTCCTGGAGCGCGGCGACCACACCTACGTGGGAACCCACGACGGCCGCCCGTACGTGGGCCCGTTCAGCGGCAACATCATCGAGCTGTGCCCGGTGGGCGCGCTCACGTCGACCGCGTACCGCTTCCGCGCGCGCCCGTGGGACATCGAGGGCGCGGGCTCCGTGTGCACGCTCTGCCCCGGCCAGTGCAACGTGGAGTACACGGTGCGCGACGACTCGAAGGTGCTGCGCGTGCTGGACCGCCAGAACGACGAGGTCGACGACGGCTGGCTGTGCGACAAGGGCCGCTTCGGCTACGAGGCCGTGCACGCCCCCGAGCGCCTGCGCGCGCCGCTGGTGCGCGACGGCGGCTACCTGCGCGAGGTGTCGTGGGAGCGCGCGCTCGAGGAGGCGTCCACGGCGCTGACCAAGGCCGGCGACAGGGCGGCCGCCCTGGCCGGCGGGCGCAACACCACCAACGAGGAGGCCTTCGCCCTCCAGCACCTGTTCCGCCAGGCGCTGGGCTCGCCGCACCTGGACTCACGCGCCACCGGCCCGGTGGATCCCCGGCACGCACGCGTGCTGGCCCGCCCGGACCTGTCCGCGCGCGTGAGCAACATCGACCACGCCGACGTGGTGCTGGTGGTGGAGAGCGAGCTGGTGGACGAGATGGCCGCGCTGGACCTGCGCGTGCGCAAGGCCGTGCGCCGCAACGCGGCCAAGCTGGTCACCCTGACCAGCCGGCCGGGCACGCTGGACGCCAACGGCACCGGCGTGCGCTACGCGCCCGGCGCCACCGACGCGGCGCTGACCGCCCTGGCCGCCGAGCTGGGCTCGGACCGCGCCGAGGGCTCGCGCCTGGGCTCGCGCGCCGGCGCCGAGCCGGGCACCATCGCCGCGGCCGCGCAGCTGCTCAAGGAGGCCGGCGACGTGGTGATCCTGTGGGGCGAGCGCGTGGGCCACGGCACCCGCGGCCCCGCCGCGATCGACGCCCTGCTCGCCGTGGCCCAGACCCTGGGCATCGCCGACAAGCCCGAGTCCGGCCTGATCGAGGTGCCCGAGTCGGCCAACGCCCGCGGCCTGCGCGAGGTGGGAGTGCTTCCCAACATGGGCCCGGGCCTGGCCGACGCGCCCGCCGAGGGCCGCGCCGCGGCGCAGATCGCCGACGGCCTGGTCGACGGCGACCTGACCACGCTGGTGCTGCTGCACGCCGACCCGCTGCTGACCCACCCCGGCCGCGGGCGCTGGGAGGACGCGCTGGACGGCGCCGCCGCGGTGATCGCGTTCGCCGACTTCCTGACCCCGGGCCTGGACGAGCACGCCACCGTGATCTTTCCCGCCGAGGCCGGGCCCGAGAAGGAGGGCACGCTGACCCACCCCGACGGCCGCCTGCAGCGCGTGCGCCAGGCCATCGGCCACCAGGGCCAGACGAGGCCCGAGTGGAGCGTGCTGGCCGAGCTGGCCGAGCGCTGCGGCGCCTCGCTGGACGTGCTCTCGGCGCCCGAGCTGACCGCCAGGCTGACCGCGGCCGTGCCCTTCTACGCCGACATCGACCTGGAGGCCATCGGCGGCACCGGCGTGCGCTGGCAGGACACCGGGGCCGCGGGCGCGCTGCCCGACGCCGAGCTGTCCACCGGCCAGCTGGCCTCGCCACCCGAGCTGCCGGAGGGCCTGCGCCTGGGCCTGGCCCACTCGATCTGGGCCGACCCGGTGACCGAGCACGCGCCGTCGCTGCGCTTCCTGGCCCCGCAGCAGCGGGCCGAGCTGGCACCGTCCGACGCCAAGAAGATCGGCGTGCAGTCCGGTGACCGGGTCGAGGTGACCGCCGACGGCGCCAGCGTGCAGGCCACCGTGGCCCTGCGCCAGGCGCTCCAGCCCGGCAGCGTGTTCCTGCTGGCCGGCACGCTCGAGGAGAACGGCACAGCGCTGGCCAACGGGTCGCCGCGCGTGGTCGATGTGCGCCGGATCGAGTCGGAGCAGCGCAGCCCGCTCGCCGTGGTCGCGGCCGGGGGGCCGGACGCGGAGCCGCCGCCCTCGTGACCGTCCTGGCCGCCACAGCGGTGGAGGGCACGCTGATCCAGATCGTGAAGGCGGTCGTGATCTTCGCCTTCATCCTCCAGGTGGTGCCGCTGGTGCTGCTGATGGAGCGCAAGCTCCTGGGCCGCTTCCAGTCGCGCTACGGCCCAAACCGCGTCGGCGCCTTCGGCCTGATGCAGCCGCTGGCCGACGTGTTCAAGCTGCTGTCCAAGGAGGCCTTCACACCGTCCACGGCCATCCCGTGGATGATGGCCATCGCGCCGGTGATCGCCATCGTCTCGGCGGTGGCCACGCTGGCCATCATCCCCTTCGGCCCCGTGGGCGCGTGGGGGGGCGACTGGGGCCTGTACGGCATCGACGTGCCCATCGGCGTTCTGTACTTCTTCGCCTTCGGGTCGATCGGCTTCTACGGCTTCCTGCTGGGTGGCTGGGCATCGGGCAGCAAGTACTCGTTCCTGGGAGCCATGCGCGCCGTGGCCCAGCTGATCTCCTACGAGATCGCCATCGGCCTGTCGCTGCTGGGCGTGGTCATGACCGCCGGCTCGCTGTCCTTCGTGGACATCGTCGAGGCCCAGGGCAGCACCGGGAAGGGCATCTGGTTCGTGGTGCCGCAGTTCGTGGGCTTCATCATCTTCATGGTCGCCGGGTTCGCCGAGAGCTCGCGGGCCCCGTTCGACCTGCCCGAGTCCGACGCCGAGCTGGTGTCGGGCTACAACACCGAGTACGGCGGCATGCGCTTCGGCTCGTTCTTCATGGCCGAGTACATCGAGGTCATCATCATCAGCTGCATCGCCGTCACGTGCTTCCTCGGCGGCTGGCACGGCCCGGGGCCGATCGCGCTGGCCCCGCTGTGGATGATCCTCAAGACCTTCTTCTTCGTGGTGCTGTTCATCTGGGTGCGGGCCTCGCTGCCGCGCCTGCGCTACGACCAGCTGATGAGCCTGGGCTGGAAGGTCCTGATCCCGCTGGGAACGCTGAACATCCTGGTTACTGCGATTCTGCTCGTCGCCACATGAAGGGACGCACATGACCTACTCACTTCCCGACGACGCGCTCGTCGTACAACGCGGCCCGGAGCCCGGCGGCATGGGCGGCGCCTACCGCGCCTTCGGCGCCACGCTGAAGGGCCTGCGCACCACGCTGGCCCGCGCGGTCACCGAG
Source organism: Thermoleophilaceae bacterium (assembly GCA_035630015.1). Taxonomy (GTDB): domain Bacteria; phylum Actinomycetota; class Thermoleophilia; order Solirubrobacterales; family Thermoleophilaceae; genus JAAYBF01. The sequence goes on from DASQLM010000382.1 coordinate 3,295, forward strand.
AAGCCGGTGACCGTGCAGTACCCGGAGGAGAAGACACCGGTGTACCCGCGCTTCCGCGGCAAGCACAAGCTGCACAAGTTCGAGGAGACGGGGCTGGAGAAGTGCGTGGGCTGCTCGCTGTGCGCGGCGGCCTGCCCGGCCGAGTGCATCCGCGTGGTGGCCGCCGAGAACACGCCG
>DASQLM010000383.1:0-46934 GCA_035630015.1 Thermoleophilaceae bacterium
CTGCAGGTCAAGCCCACCATCCGCGCGGCCATGGCCAGGAAGGACGTCCGCAGGCGCACGCGCCCGGTGGTCCACGGCCGCACGATCCCCGTGCGCAAGAAGCAGAAGGTCACGGTCACCGTCGAGCGCCGGATCGGCCGCCGCTGGGTGCGCATCCTGCGCATCACCACCCGCGCCCGCAACGGCAAGTTCCGCCTGAAGCTGCCGCTGCTGCGCTCCGGCCGCCACCGCATCACGGTCACCACCCCCACCGACCGCCTCGGCGCGGCCGGGAAGTCCAAGCGGCTGAGCCTGCGGGTGCGCTAGGCCCGCGGGACTAGCCCCGCGGCAGCCCGGCCCCGTCGCGCTGGAACGCAACGAGCAGCTCGTTCTCGTAGGCCACGCGCTCGGCGTCGCCGCCCAGCCGGCGGAACATCGCCTTCAGCTGGCGCAAGCCCTCCGGGCGGCCCGCGGCCACCTGGCCGGCCAGCTCCAGCGCCGACTCCTCGGCGCGGGTGGCGGGCACGACGCGGTTCAGGAAGCCGATCTCCTCGGCCTCCCCCGCCGATACCACGCGGCCGGTGTACACCAGGTCCTTCGCCCGGCTGAGGCCGACCAGCGGCATCAGCCGCGCCGGCCCCACGGGCACGCCGTGGCGGGCGCCGGCCCAGGCCAGCTTGAGGTTGTGGCCACCCACGCGCAGATCGCAGCCCGCGGCCAGCTCGGCGCCTGCGCCCACCACGTTGCCCACGCACACCGCCACGGTGGGCACGGGGAACGCCTCCACCGCCGCGTACATGCGCGTGAACGCCTCCATGCGCGCCACTCCGCCGGCGTCGTCCAGCGGCTCGGCCACGTCGGCACCGGCCGACAGCGCCTGCTCGCTGGTGGTCGAGAACACCAGCGCACGGAGGTCGTCGCGGGCGGCCAGCTCGGCCATCGCGTCCAGCAGTTCGCCCAGCAGCTGCGAGTCCATCGCGTTGCGGCGCTCGGGCCGGTCCAGCCGCAGGACCGTGATCGCCTCGTGGTCTACCCGCTGGACAGTCGGCACCCGCGGCATCCTACGCTTGGGCGGTGAGAGCGTTCACCTGCGGCAACTGCGGCCGCCTCGCCCCCTTCGAGAGCAACCGCTGCCTGCACTGCGGGGCGGAGCACGGCTTCGACTGGGACGACCGCGAGCTGGTGGCGTTCTGGCCGTCCGAGCGCATCCGCTGCGCCAACCAGGCCACGGCCGCGTGCAACGCCGTGGTGGGCTCCGACGGCGAGGCCTGCCTGGCCTGCGCGCTGACCCGCACCCGCCCGTCGGACGCCGACGCCGCCGGCATGGCCCGCTTCGCCGAGGCCGAGGCGGCCAAGCGGCGGCTGGTGTTCGAGCTGGCCGAGCTGGGGCTGCCGCTGGACGGCGGGCTGACGTTCGACATGCTCTCCAGCACCGACGCGCCGGTCACCACCGGGCACGCCGACGGGGTGGTCACGATCGACCTGGCCGAGGCCGACGACTCCCACCGCGAGGCGGTGCGGGCCAAGATGTCCGAGCCCTACCGCACGGTGCTGGGCCACCTGCGGCACGAGGTCGGCCACCACTACCAGCCGATCGTGGTCGCGGATTGGGACGCCTGCCGGGCGCTGTTCGGCGACGAGCGCGAGGACTACCAGCAGGCGCTGGACCGCCACTACGAGCACGGGGCCCCGGACGACTGGCCGACGAGCTTCGTGAGCGCCTACGCCACGATGCACCCGTGGGAGGACTGGGCCGAGACGTTCGCCCACTACCTGCACATCGCCGACACGCTGCAGACCGCGCTGGCCTACGGCGTCCGCGTCGAGGGGCCGCCGGGCATGCTGGCGAAGGCGGCCCCGGCCGACGGCGCGTTCGCCTCGCTCATGGCCGGCTGGCTGCCTCTGACCTACGCGCTGAACGCGCTCAACCGCAGCATGGGCGCCGAGGACCTGTACCCGTTCGTGCTCACACCGGCGGTGATCGAGAAGCTCGAGTTCGTCCACCAGTCCGTAGTTGGTTATTCCAAGCAGTAGGTAGGAAATGGCGCTACAATGGCGCCATGGCTACGAAGAAGCGCTCATACGGTGACGCCTGCGGGATCGCGCGGGCGCTGGACGCGGTCGGCGAACGGTGGGCCCTGATGGTGGTCCGCGAGCTGCTTCTGGGCCCCAAGCGGTTCACCGACCTGCGCACCGGCCTGCCCCACGTCAGCCCCGACGTGCTGGCCCAGCGGCTCAAGGACCTGGAGCTGAGCGGCGTGCTGGTCAAGCGCAAGCTGCCGCCCCCGGCCGCATCGCAGGTCTACGAGCTGACGCCGAAGGGATTCGCGCTGGAGCCGGTGCTGATCGCCCTGGGTCGCTGGGGCGGCTCGGAGGCCGCGCCGCCCACCGAGGAGATGGGCATGAGCGTGGACGCCCATCTGCTCTCTCTGCGCACGCTGTTCGACCCCGAGGCGGCCGGTGACCTGAAGCTGACCGTGGCCATGGAGCTGGACGGCCAGTCCTTCTTCGCCACCGTGGCCGGGGCGGCGCTGGTGGCCGAGCGCGGCGAGGCCCCCACGCCCGACGTGACCATCACCGGCCCGCGCGCCAGCCTGATCGAGTTGGTCCGGGGCATGCGCTCGCTGGACGAGGTGCTGGAGGCGGGCGACCTGACCCTGGAAGGCGACCGTCAGGGCTTCGAGCGCTTCATCGATCTGTTTCCGCTGCCCGCTCCAGCAGCAGAGCCCGCTCTCGCTGGTTAGCGGTCATCGCCGCGGCGCGCTCGAACTCGGCGCGCGCCTCGTCGTCGCGCCCCAGCTTGGCCAGCAGGTCCCCCCGCACGCTGGGCAGCAGGTGGTAGCCCTCCAGGTCGCCGCCGGCGACCAGCTGCTCGACCAGCTCCAGGCCGGCCTCGGGACCGCGCGCCATGCCCACGGCCACGGCGCGGTTGAGCTCGACCACCGGTGACCCGGTGCGCGTGGCCAGGTTGGCGTACAGCAGCGCGATCCGGTCCCAGTCCGTGTCGCCGGGCTCCCGCGCCCGGGCGTGGCAGGCCGCGATGGCCGCCTGCAGGGTGTACGGGCCCGGGTGGCCCGCGGCCAGGTCCTCGGCCCGCTCCAGCGCCGCGAGGCCGCGCCGGATCAGCAACTGGTCCCAGCGTGAGCGGTCCTGGTCCAGCAGCAGGATCGGCACCCCGTCGGCATCCGTGCGCGCCTTGGCCCGTGAGGCCTGGATCTCCATGAGCGCCATCAGCCCGTGCACCTCGGGCTCGGTGGGAGCCAGCCCGGCCAGGATCCGCCCCAGCCGCAACGCGTCCTCGGTCAGCGCCGGGCGCATCCAGTCGTCGCCCGCGGTAGCCGAGTAGCCCTCGTTGAAGATGGCGTAGACCACCTCCAGCACCGAGGCCAGGCGCTCGTCGCGTTCCTCCCCGTGCGGCGTCTCGAACGACACGCCGGCGGTCTTCAGCGTCTTCTTCGCGCGCACGATCCGCTGCGCCATCGTCTTCTCGGGGACCACGAAGGCGCGCGCGATCTCGGGCGTGGTCAGCGACCCCACCAGCCGCAGGGTCAGCGCGATCCGGCCCTCGGTGTTCAGCACCGGGTGGCAGGCGGTGAAGATCAGCGTCAGCAGGTCGTCGCCGATGTCGTCGTCGGCCTGGGCGTCCAGGTCGGGCTCGTGGATCACGTCCATCTCGTGTGCGATCTCCTCGCGCTTGCGATCGGCCATCTGCTCGTGCCGGATCCCGTCGATCGCGCGGTGTTTGGCGGTGGCCATCAGCCAGGCCCCGGGGTTGTCCGGGATGCCCGCCTCGGGCCACTGCTCCAGCGCCGCCACCAGCGCCTCCTGCGCCAGGTCCTCGGCCAGGCCCACGTCGCGCACGATGCGCGCCAGGCCCGCGATCAGGCGAGCCGACTCGATCCGCCAGACGGCGTCGATCGCACGGTGCGTGTCGGGGACCGCGGACACGGCCCCCGACTACAGCACAGCGCTTCAGGCATCGCCCTCCTCGATCACCTGGCGTAGCTCCAGACGGACCGGCGCGTCCTCGGCGGGCCAGCGCCGTAGCCACTCCAGCGCCTCCTCGCGCGTGCGCGTCTGCAGCAACGAGAAACCGGCGACCAGCTCCTTGGATTCCGTGAACGGGCCGTCGACGACGCTGGTGCCGGTGCCGTCGAACAGGACGCGCACACCCTCGCGGCTGGGCTTCAGACCCATGCCGTCGAGCAGCACCCCGGTGTCGATCATCCGGCGGTTGTAGGCCAACATCGCGGTCACCAGCTCCCGGCTGGGCATGGCCCCGGCCTCGGTGAAGTCGTCGGCCTTGCGGAAGACGACGAACCTCACGACTCGTTCGCCTCCGCCTGGGCCCGGATGCGCTCCTCCTGCTCGCGCAGCTCGGGCGTGAACTCCTCGCCGAAGTCCTCGGACTCGAACACCTGCCGGATCTCGATCTCGCTGTGCACGCCCTCGGGGTTGGGGGTGCGCTTGATCCACTCGACACAGTCCTCGAGCGAGTCGCACTCCATGAGCCAGAAGCCGGCGATCAGCTCCTTCGACTCGACGAACGGGCCGTCCTGGACGACCGGCTGCTCACCGCCGAACTCCACGCGGGCGCCCTTGCCGCTGGGGTGCAGCCCCTCGCCGCTGAGCATCACCCCGGCCTTGACCATCTCCTCGTTGAACTCGCCCATCTGGCGCAGAAGCTCCTCGCTGGGCATCACGCCTTCCTCCATGTCGGGCGTGGACTTGACCATTGCCATGAATCGCATTCGTTCTCCTGTCGTCGTGTGGGGGCGGTTCTGCCCTGCTCTATACCCGCGTCGAACGACGCGTGGGGAAATCGACACGCCGGGGAGATTCGTCGTCAGACGCCGCGCGCCAGCAGCCCGACCAGCAACCACTGCAGCGGGCGCGGCGGGCGCACGAACACGGTCTCGGACCGGTAGCGCTTCAGGAAGGCGGCCGCGAACCGCGCCCCGGCCATGCCGCGCGGCAGCCCGTGCGGGGTGAACAGCCCCTCCTGGGCGGCCGACGCGCTCTCCTCCAGGAACTGGCGGAAGCGCAGCGGCGGGGTGACCACCACGCGCAGGCGCGCCTCGGTGTCGCTGACCGACGTGACCGCGTGGATGCGCCCGGGCTCGACGCGTACGGCGCCGTCCTCGGGGGCGATCACGCGCTCACCCCAGCCCAGCCGGAAGCGGACCTTGCCCTCGACCACGGTCCACACCTCCTCCTGCACGGGGTGCAGGTGCGGCGGCAGGGCGCCGCCCGGCTCGAGCCACGTGTCCACCTCCAGGTGATCGCCGTGGTCCTCCACCAGGTAGCGCACCCGCGACACCGGATCGCGGATCAGCCGGGCAGCCGTTTCCGTCCCGGGTGGGCACATACGCCAACCATGCGAGATCATGCGGTTTGGTTCAAGATCCAATCCAGGCATGGCATTCCAGACCAATCGCGTGGTGGAGGGCTTCCCCGCCGACGTCCTGGTGGAGCTGCGGCCCGCGGACCGGGGGCGCGGAGTGCGCGAGCAGCTGGAACAGGGGCTGCGCACCGCGATCCAGTCCGACCGCCTCCGGCCGGGCACGCCGATGCCGGCCACGCGGGTACTGGCCGCCGAGCTGGGCGTGTCCCGCAGCGTGGTCGTCGAGGCCTACGGCAACCTGGCCGCGGACGGGTACCTGGACGCCCGCCAGGGGTCGGGTACGCGCGTTCGCCTCAGGACGTCGCGCACCGTGCAGGCGCCGCCGTCTCCGCGGACCGACCCCGACCGTGGGTTCTTCGAGCGCCCGTACACGGCGGCCCCCGCGGGCACCGCGCCGCTGCGCCTGCTGGGCGGCCTGCCCGACCCCGCCCTGTTCCCGCGCGAGCGCTGGGTGCGCCACTACCGCGCCGCACTGGCCGAGCTACCGGACGCGGGGCTGGCCTACCCGGGCAGCCTGGGCGCCCCCGCGCTGCGCGAGCAGCTGGCGGCGTACCTGGGGCGTGTGCGCGGGGTGTTCACGGTGCCCGAGCGGATGCTGGTCTGCACCGGCTTCACGCAGGGCGTTTCCCTGGTCTGCCGCGCCCTGGGCCGGGCCGGCGCGACGCGCGTGGCCGTCGAGGACCCGTGCTTCGCGATGCACCGGACCGCCATCGCCATGACCGGCGTCGAGCCGGTGCCGGTGCCGGTGGACGAGGGCGGGATCGACCTGGCGGCGCTGGCGCGCGAGCCGGACATCGCGGCGGTGGTGGTTGCGCCCGCGCATTCCTACCCGGCCGGCACCACGCTCGACGCCGGCCGCCGCCGCGAGCTGCTGGCCTGGGCGCGCAACCACGATGCGCTGCTGATCGAAGACGACTACGACGCCGAGTTCCGGTACGACCGCACCCCGATCGGCGCCCTGCAGGGCCTGGCGCCCGAGCGCGTGGCGTACATCGGCGGCGCCAGCAAGACGTTCACCCCGGCGCTGCGGCTGGGGTGGATCGCCCTGCCGCCCGACCTGGCGGGAGCGGTGGAGCGCGAGAAGCGCTTCCACGACATGGGCTCGCCGCTGCTGGAGCAGCTGGCGTTCGCGCGCTTCCTGGCCAGCGGGGACTTCGCCCGCCACCTGCGGCGCGTGCGGCCCATCTACCGCGCCCGCCGCGACGCGACGCTGGACGCCGTCAGCCAGTACCTGCCCGACGTCGAGTGGCAGGGCGAGGCAGCGGGCCTGCACCTGCACGTGCTGTTGCCCGCCGACGTCGACGCACACGCGCTGGCCCAGGCGGCGCTGGCCCGCGGGCTCATGGTCGAGAACGGCGCCTGGCACTGGGCGGACCCGGCCACAGCGCCCCCCTCGCTGGTGCTGGGCTACAGCGCGGCGCCCGAGGCGGCCATCCGGCGCGGCGTCGCGGTGCTGGGCCAGGCGCTGGAGGCGGTTCGGGGCGCATGAAGCACCTGAATCCCGGCCGGGACTAGTACGTTTTGGCCATGGCCTACGTGATCGCCGGCAACTGCATCAAGGACGACGTCTGCATCGAGGTCTGTCCGGCCGACTGCATCCACCCCACCCCCGGGGACCCGGACTTCGAGTCGGCGGAGCAGCTCTACATCGATCCCGAGACCTGCATCGACTGCGACGCCTGCGTGGAGGCCTGCCCGGTGGACGCCATCTTCGCCGACCACGAGGTGCCCGAGAAGTACGACTACGCGCTCGACCTGAACGCCCAGTTCTTCGAGCAGCGCAAGGTCGGCCGGCTGTGAGCGACCGGCGGGTCGCGATCGTGGGCGCCGGGCCGGCAGGCGCGTTCGCGGCAGCGCGGCTGCTGCGCGTGGGCGGCGGTCCCGAGGTGGACCTGTACGAGCGGCTGCCCACGCCGTGGGGCCTGCTGCGCGGCGGCGTGGCGCCCGACCACCACGAGATCAAGCGCCTGGACGAGACCTTCGACCGCGACGTGCTGGGCCCGCGCTGCCGCTTTCTGGGCAACGTCGAGGTGGGCACGGACATCTCGCACGGTGACCTGATGCGCCACTACGACGCGGTCGTCTACGCGGTCGGCGCCCAGACCGACAAGTCGCTGGGCATCCCGGGCGAGGACCTGCCCGGCTCGCTGCCAGCCACCGATTTCGTCGGCTGGTACAACGGCCACCCGGATCGCCGCGAGCTGGACCCGCCGTTGTCGGGCCGGCGCGCCGTGATCATCGGCAACGGCAACGTGGCCGCGGACGTGGCCCGCATGCTCACGCTGGACTCGGCCGAGCTGGAGCGCACCGACACCGCCGAGCACGCGCTTGAGGCACTGGCCGCGTCCGGGATCGAGGAGGTCGTGGTGCTGGGCCGGCGCGGCCCCGCCCAGGCGGCGTTCACCAGCGCCGAGCTGCGCGAGATGGGCCACATGGACGGCGTGGACCTGCATGTGGACCCCGCGGCGGTGGAGCTGGACCCCGTGTCGGAGGAGTGGCTGGCGCAGGAGGGCACCTTCACCGCCGGCAAGAACGTGGAGCTGCTGCGCGAGTTCGCCGCCGCCGAGCCCAAGGGCGCCCCGCGCCGGATCGAGCTGCGCTTCCTGACCTCGCCGGTGGCCATCCACGGAGACGGCAAGGTGGAGTCGATCGAGGTCCAGCGCAACCGGATCGAGCGCGACGACTCCGGGACCCTGCGCGCCCGCCCGGCCGACGAGCCCACGGAGACCATCGAGTGCGACCTGGTGCTGCGCTCGGTGGGCTACCGCGCGGTGCCGCTGCCCGACGTGCCCTTCGACGAGCGCAACTACGTGCTGCCCAACGAGCGGGGCCGCGTGGTGGACGCCGACTCCCGCGACCCCGTGCCCGGCGTGTACGCGGTGGGCTGGATCAAGCGCGGGCCCACCGGCATCCTGGGTACGAACAAGCGCGACGCCAACGAGACCGTGGGGCTGCTGCTGGAGGACCTGGACTCCCTGCCCGCGCCCCAGGCGCCAGGAGTGGAGGCCATCGACGCGCTGCTGGCCGAGAAGGCGCCGGACCTGGTGACCGTCGAGGGCTGGCGCGCCATCGACGCGCTGGAGCGCGAGCGCGGCGAGGCCGCGGAGCGCCCCCGGGTCAAGCTGGCCGACCGGGATGCGCTGCTGGGCACCGCCCGCACGGGCGCGTGAGCGAGCGCAACGTCCTGGGCGGGGAGCTGGAGCCCTGCGGAACCGACCCCGTCACCGGCTTCTTCCGCGACGGCTGCTGTCGCACCGGGCCCGACGACCTGGGCAGCCACACCATCTGCGCAGTGGTCACCGAGGAGTTCCTGGACCACCAGCGCGGCATCGGCAACGACCTGACCCGGGCCATGCCGGAGTTCCGCTTCCCCGGCCTCCAGCCCGGCGACCGCTGGTGCGTGACCGCCGCCAACTGGCTGCGCGCGCACCACGAGGGCTCGGCCGCCTACGTGGTGCTGGCCGCGACCCACGAGCGGGCGCTGGACATCGTGTCCCTGGAGATCCTGCGCGAGCACGCCGTCGACGTGCCGGGCGACGCCGGCGCGCTGGACGCCTGAGCGGTCCGGCGGGCGATCAGCCCGGCGGCTTGCGGCCGCGCAGCGCCGTGTACTCGATCGGCTCGCCGCTGAACGACAGGCGGTGCACGAAGCGCTCGGTGTGGACGTCGTCCAGCCGGCCCGGGAAGTAGCCGCCGTAGGGGCCCTGATCGGGGTCCATCAGGTCCTCGCGCGCGGTGGCCACCAGCCACGATCCCGCCGGGAACGCGCTCCAGCCCACGTCGAAGGCCTCGACCGGGATGTGCGAGATGCCGCCCGAGCAGACCAGCGCGTTCAGCTCGTGACGCTCGACGAGGCCGGCGACCAGGCCCGGCTCGCCCATGTCGCCGGCCACGAACTCGGCGTAGGCGCTGGGACGATCGCGCAGGGCCGCGTCGCGCGCCTCGGGGATCAGGTCCATGCCCACCAGGCCGCCGATGCCGCCCTCCCGGAGCGGGTCGGCCGACACCCCGTTGCCGGCCGCCAGGTCCAGCGCGCGGGTCTCCTCGGCGAATGCCGCGTCGAACAGCAGCTCGGCCACCTTGGCCGGCGAGGCGTACTCCACCCGCCGCAGCACCTCTTCGTACAAGCCGGGGATCGAGTAGACGCGGCCGTACTCGTGCAGGCGCATCCGCTCCTCGCGTCCGCCGCGTACGACCACCAGCTCTTCCTCGTGCTGGTCTCCGGGGGCGGGGTCCAGGCGAAGCTCGAAATCGGCCATACGCGTAGTGTCCCGGACCGTGGACTTCGACCTCGACGACGACACCAGGCTCCTCCAGCAGACCGTGCGCGACTTCGCCGTGCAGGAGGTCGGCCCGGCCGCCGAGGAGCTGGACCGCACCAAGTCCTTCCCCTACGAGCTGGTGGCCAAGATGGCCGAGCTCGGCTGGATGGGCATCCCGTTCCCCGAGGAGGTCGGCGGCGCCGGCGGCACCACGCTCCAGTACACGCTGTGCGTGGAGGAGCTGACGCGGATCGACTCCAGCGTGGCCATCACGCTGTGCGCGCACACCTCGCTGGGCACCCAGCCGATCTACCTGTTCGGCAACGACGAGCAGAAGGACGCCTACCTGCCCGACCTGTGCGCCGGCACCAAGCTGGGCGCCTTCGGCCTGACCGAGCCCGAGGCCGGCTCGGACGCCGGCAACGTGCGCACGCGCGCGAAGCTCGAGGACGGTGAGTGGGTGATCGACGGCGCCAAGCAGTTCATCACCAACGCGGGCACCGACATCTCCGGCCACGTGGCCATCACCGCCCGGACCGGCGACGAGGAGATCTCCAACCTGATCGTGGACGCCGGCACCCCCGGCTATGAAGCCGGCGAGCCGTACCGCAAGATGGGCTGGAACGCCTCGGACACGCGGCCGCTGAGCTTCGACGGCGCGCGCGTGCCCGAGGAGAACCTGCTGGGCCCGCGCGGGCAGGGCTTCCGCCAGTTCCTGAAGGTGCTGGACATCGGCCGCATCGGCGTCGCCGCCATGGGCGTGGGCCTGGCCCAGGGCGCGCTGGACGAGGCCGTGGCCTACGCCAAGGAGCGCCAGGCCTTCGGCCAGTCGATCTCCAAGTTCCAGGCCATCCAGACCAAGCTGGCCGACATGGCCACCGAGATCGCCGCGGCGCGCTACCTGATCTACAAGGCCGCGGTCGAGAAGGACCTGGGCCGCGACTTCTCCCAGACCGCCGCCATGGCCAAGCTCAAGACCGGCCGCCTGGCGGTACGCTGCGCCGAGGAGGCCGTGCAGATCCACGGCGGCTACGGCTACATCGAGGAATATCCCGTGTGCCGCTTCTACCGCGACGCCAAGATCCTGACCATCGGCGAGGGCACCGACGAGGTGCAGCACATGGTCATCGCCCGGGGCCTCGGCGCCTAGGCCGCACCCGCAACCTGACCTACACTCTCCGGGTGGAACGGACGCTTGTAGAGCGGTTTCGCGAGGTCGAGGAGCTGTACGGCCTGGTCGCCGACGCCGGCCGCGGAGAGGGCGCGGTGGCGCTGATCGAGGGCACCGCGGGCGTGGGCAAGAGTACGCTCCTGGGGCAGGTCCGGGCCCGGGCCGAGCGCGACGGCGCGCGCGTGCTGAGCGCCCGGGGCAGCGAGCTGGAGAGCCTGTTCTCGTTCGGCATCGTGCGCCAGTTGTTCGAGGGCGCCCTGGCCGACAAGAAGACCCGCACCCTCGGGCTGAAGGGCGCCGCCGCGCCGGCGGAGGCCGCGTTCGGCCCGCCCGGTGAAGACGGCGGCGAACCCGCCGCCGACGCCTCGTTCACCACCCTGCACGGCCTCTACTGGCTGGCGCTGAACCTGGCCGAGCAGCAACAGCTGGTGCTGGCCATCGACGACCTGCACTGGTGCGACCGGGCCTCGCTGTGCTTCATCGCCTACCTGGCCGGGCGCCTGGAGGGCCAGCCGATCCTGGTGGCCACCACGCTGCGCTCCACCGACCCGGGCATCGACCCGGCGCTGGTGGCCGACGTCGTCCACTCGCCCACCACGCGCGCGATCCGCCCCGGCCCGCTGAGCGGGGACGCGGTGGCCGAGCTGGTGCGCGAGCGCCTGGGCCCCAGCGCCGAGCCCGCGTTCTGCGAGGCGTGCCACACCGCCACCGGCGGCAACCCCCTGCTGCTGGGCCAGCTGCTGACCGCGCTGGAGTCCGACGGCGTCAAGCCGGACGGTGCCAGCGCCGGCGCCGTGCGGGACATCGGCCCGCGCGCGGTCTCGCGCGGCGTGCTGCTGCGCCTGGCCCGCCTGCCCGAGCCGGCCGTGGAGGTGGCGCGCGCGGTGGCAGTGGTGGGCGACGGCGCCGACCTGGCCACGATCACGGCGTTCACCGGCATCGACGAGGCCACGGTGGCCGCCCGCTCGGGCGACCTGGCCCGGGCCGAGATCCTGGCCCCCGACATGCCGCTGGGCTTCGTCCATCCGCTCGTGCGCGACGCCGTGTACGAGGAGCTCTCGCCTGCCGAGCGCGAGATCCAGCACGCCCGCGCCGTGGAGGTGATGGTGGCCGCGGCAGCAGACGACGAGCACGTGGCCGCCCACCTGCTGCTGATGGCCAAGCGGGGCGACCAGGGGGTGGTGGACCGGCTGGTGGAGGCCGCCCGCGCCGCCATCCCCCAAGGGGCGGCCGACGGCGCGGTGGCGTACCTGCGCCGGGCCCTCGACGAGCCCGCGCCGGCCGAGCAGCGGCCCCAGCTGCTGCTCGAGCTGGGCACCGCCGAGGCGCTGGCCAGCGGGGCCGAGGCGGTTGAGCACCTGCAGGCCGCGTACGAGCAGCTCGAGGACCCGGCCCAGCGCATCGCCGCCGCGCCGGTGCTGGCCGAGTCGCTGATCTTCCGCGGCCGCGCCGGCGAGGCGGCCGCGTTCGCCCGCGAGGCGGCCCGGCACGTGCCCGAGGAGATGGCCCCGATGCGCGAGGTGCTGGAGGGCATCGAGCTGGGCACCACGATGTTCGGCGTGTCCGAGCCGGACATGGTCCAGCGGCTGGCCGAGTACCGCGACCGGCCGGTGGGACCGGGGCCTGGCGACAAGATGCTGGCGGCCATGACCGCCTGGGAGTGGGCGCTGACCGGCGGCGGCGCGGACGAGTGCGTCGACCTGGCTCGCCAGTCGCTGACTGACGACAGCGTGGTGGTGGCCGAGAACGGCTTCCTGACGGTGCCGGCGATCACGGTCATGGCGATGGCCGACCTGGACGAGGCGGCCGAGCGCTGGGCTCGCCTGGTCACACAGACGCAGGCGTCCGGGTCGCACTTCGCCATGTCGTGCGCCCACCTGTGGAGCGGCATCACGCAGACCCGCCGCGGCGAGCTGGCCGAGGCCGAGGCGCTGCTGCGCACCGGCCGCGACGAGCTGTCCATGTGGGGCCCGCTCCCGGTGGACGGTGCCTACTTCTCCGGCACCATCCCCCTGGTGCTGCTGGAGCGGGGCGACGTGGAGGGGGCGCGGCGCGAGCTCGGCGAACGCCCTTCCCGCATCTACGACCACCACGACGCCGGCCACCTGTGGCTGCGCTGCGACACGGAGGTGCTGCTGGCGGAGGGCAAGAACGAGGACGCGCTCGAGCGCTCGGAGGAGTACGGCGAGGTGGTCGGCCGCCTGGTCAACCCCGCCTGGGTGCCCTGGCGCTCGCTCCAGGCCGTCGCCCTCGACCGCCTCGGGCGCACCGACGACGCGGTCGCCCGCGCGGAGGAGGAGCTGGAGCACGCCCGCCGCTGGGGCGCCCCGGGCACGGTCGGCCGCAGCCTGCGGGTGCTGGGCACGCTGCGCCGCGCGGAGGGGCTGGAGCTGCTGAACGAGGCGGTGGCCCTGCTGGAGCCCTCCCCCGCCCGGCTGGAGCTGGCCAAGGCGCTGGCCGCACAGGGGTCCACGCTGCGGCGCGAGCGTAAGCCCACCGACGCCCGCGAGCCCCTGCGGCGCGCCCTCGAGCTGGCCGAGGTATGCGACGCCGGAGGGCTGGCGGCCGAGGTGCGCACCGAGCTGTACGCCGCCGGCAGCCGGCCGCGCTCAACCGCGCTGACCGGGCCGGAGGCCCTGACCGCCAGCGAGAAGCGGGTGGCCGAGCTGGCGGCCGAGGGACTGACCAACCGCGACATCGCCCAGACGCTGTTCGTCACGCCCAAGACGGTGGAGGTGCACCTGAGCGCCACCTACCGCAAGCTGGGCATCCGCTCGCGTCGCGAGCTGGCCGGCTCGTTCGCCACCGCCTGATTTCGCGTCCGCCGCTCCGCGGGAGAGGTAGCGTGGATCCGCTACCCCGTGAGCAACCTGCGCGGCACGATCCTGGACCTCTCTGTCGCCGAGGCGGCCGGGACGCTCGCGGTCCGGCTCGACGGTGAGTTCGACCTGGCCGGGGTCGGCGCGGTGGAGAACGCCCTGGACCGCATGCACCGCCTACCTCCGCTGACCAGGGTGGTGTTCGACCTCCGCGAGCTCGGGTTCCTGGACCTGGCCGGCCTGCAGACGATCCTGCGCGCCAGCGCCCGGGGCCGCGAGGCCGGGCAGGAGGTCGTGGTGATCCGCCCGCGGGGCACCGCGAACCGCGTGTTCACCCTCACCCGCGCCGGCGAGGAGCTGACCCTGGCCGACCGGCCGGACCCCGGCTGGCACATCGGGGACTAGCCCAGCGGGGCGGGCGGGATCCGCGTGGAGCCCTGCACGTCGGGCAGCAGCATCCCCGCGTCGTCCACGAAGCAGAACGACCACTCCTCCCCCGGCTCCAGCGACCGGATCAGCGGGTGGCCCGACTCCTCGAAGTGCTTGGAGGCGTGGCGGTTGGGCGAGCTGTCACAGCAGCCCACGTGGCCACAGCCCAGGCAGATGCGCAGGTGGAACCACTGGCCGCCGGTGGCCAGGCAGTCGGTACAGCCCTTTACCGATTCGGGCAGCTGGGTGATCCGGACCGTGTCGAGGTGGGTGCAGGTGGCCATGCACGTGGTCTACACCATCGGTCTCAGCGCAACACGGAGTCCGAGCACCTCGGCCACCAGCCGGTCGACCTCCTCGGCCGCCTCTACGGACGGCACGCCGTCAGCGAAATCCCGTGAGGTCAGGTAACCGGCCACCGGCACGACGTGGGCACCGAAGAAGGCCAGCACGTCGCGAAGGTGGCGCTCGGCGCCCAGGAAGTGCCGAGGGGTGGCCCCCATGGCCAGGATGGCCACCGGCTTGCCCTCCAGCGCCTCGACCGGGAGGAGGTCCAGCAGGTTCTTGAGGACCCCCGTGAGCGATCCGCGGTAGACGGGCGTGGCCAGCAGCACCGAGCGGGCCACCGTCACGCGCGTGATGACCTCGGCGGTCACGGCGTCGGGGTCGGACCCGTCCGCGAACGGCAGCCGCACCTCGGCCAGGTCGAGCAGATCGGTGGGCCGGACCGAGCGCTCCAGGCCGTCGGCCACGGCCCGTCGCAGGCGACCGGGTGGGGTCACGCTGCCCACCACGGCGAGCAGATCGGGCGGGTCCATTCCGGGCGGCACGGACATTAGTCTACAAAGTTGATAGAGATTAAGAAGAATGGCATCACGGGCACTCTCCACCACCCGGCGGGCACGCGCCCGGCACCGCGCACGCGCGCGCCGGTCCGGCTCCCGCGGGCTGCTCTCCCGCCTGCTCGACTCCTGGGCCGCACGCTGGATCAGCCCGCTGGCCATCCTCGCTCTGTGGCAGCTGGCCAGCGCCACCGGCGTGCTCAGCCAGGACACGCTGGCCGCCCCCAGCGACATCCTGGCCACCGCCTGGGACCTGACCACCGACGGCCAGCTTCCCGATGCGCTATCGGTGTCGCTGCGGCGGGCCGCGCTCGGCTTCGCCGCCGGCGTGGCCGCGGCGCTGGTGTTCGGCACCATCGCCGGCCTCAGCCGCGTCGGCGACGCCCTCGTGGACCCGCCGATGCAGATGGTCCGAACGCTCCCGCTGTTCGGCCTGGTGCCGCTGTTCATCATCTGGTTCGGCATCGGCGAGACGCCGAAGATCACGCTGGTGGCGGTGGGCGTGGTGATCCCGCTCTACCTCAACCTGATCGCCGCGCTCCGCGGCATCGACCGCGAGCTCTACGACGTTGCCGCCGTGTTCCGCCTGAGCCGGTGGGAGCGCATCCGCGACCTGCTGATCCCCGGCGCGCTGCCGGGCACGCTGGTGGGGCTGCGCCAGTCGCTCGGCGTGGCTTGGCTGGCGCTGATCGTGGCCGAGCAGGTCAACGCCAGCTCCGGCCTGGGCTACATGATCAACAACGCCCGCGACTTCAACCAGACCGACGTCGTGGTGGTGGGCCTGCTGGCCTACGCCGTGCTGGGACTGCTGACCGACGCCCTGGTGCGCGCGTTCGAGCGGCGTGCGTTGCGCTGGAGGGACGACGCATGAGCGTGGATGTGGCCACCGAGCCCGTCGTCCGCCTGCGCGGCCTGCGCCGCAGCTTCGGCGACCTGACCGTGCTGGATGGCCTGGACCTGGACATCGCGCCGGGCGAGTTCGTGGCCGTGCTCGGGCGCTCGGGATCGGGCAAGACCACGCTGCTGCGTGCCCTGGCCGGCCTGGACCGCGACATCGAAGGAGACCTGCGCACCGGCGGCACGCCCGCGGTGGTGTTCCAGGACCCGCGGCTGCTGCCCTGGCGCAGCGTGCTGGACAACGTGGCGGTCGGCCTGCGCGACCAGGACCCCGAGGGGCGCGCCCGCCGCGCGATCGCCGAGGTCGGCCTCGAGGGACGCGAGGACGCCTGGCCGCGCCAGCTCTCCGGCGGCCAGCGCCAGCGTGTCTCGCTGGCCCGGGCGCTGGTGCGCGAGCCGGACATCATGCTGCTGGACGAGCCCTTCAGCGCACTCGACGCGCTCACGCGCGCCTCCGCCCAGACGCTGGTCACCCAGATCTGGCAGCGCCACCAGCCCGCCGTGCTGCTGGTCACGCACGACGTGGAGGAGGCGCTGGTGCTGGCCGACCGCGTGCTGCTCATCGACGACGGCCACGTCGTCTACGACGAACCGTTCGACCTGGAGCGCCCCCGGCGGCGCGACCACCCCGAGCTGGTGGCCACGCGCCACCGGCTGCTCGAGCTCATCGGCGTCCACCAGGACGCCTGACCACCCCGAACAGAAGGAGCCTCACCGATGCGACCACTATCCCTGCGCCTCCCCCTCGCCGCCGCCCTCGCGGTGCTGACGATGGCGGCGGCCGGCTGCGGCGACAGCTCGTCGTCGGGCGAGGGCCCCAAGGTCGCCAAGCCCGCCGACTCCGCGAAGGGCGTGACCCTGCGCGTGGGCGTGCAGAAGGACGGCATCCGGCCGCTGCTCGAGAAGTCGGGCGCGCTCGAGGGGGTGCCGTACAAGATCGAGTACTCGGTGTTCGCCTTCGGCCCGCCGCTGGTGGAGGCGGCGGGGGCGGACAAGATCGACGTGGCCTCGGTGGGCAGTACCCCGCCGATCTTCGGCGCCGCCGCCAAGTCGAACTTCCGCGTGCTGGCCACCAACCAGTTCGCCAACCAGCAGGACGACTACCTCCTGACCAAGGACGGCGCCATCAAGGACGTCGAGGACCTGAAGGGCAAGAACATCGGCGTCGCCAAGGGCAGCTCGGCCCATGGCCTGCTCCTGAACATCCTCGAGCGCGCCGGGCTCAGCCAGGACGACGTGAAGATCTCCTTCCTCCTGCCACCCGACGCGCTGGCCGCCTTCACCCGCGGGCGGATCGACGTGTGGTCGGTGTGGGAGCCGTTCGCCAGCCAGGGACGGCAGGCCGGCGGGCGCGAGATCGCCGGCGGCCCGCCCGACGAGCACGGCACCAACTTCACGATCGCCTCGACCAAGGCGGTCGAGGACCCCAAGCGGGCGGCCGCGCTCAAGGACTACCTCGAGCGGCTGCGCCGGGGCTACCAGTGGGCCAAGGCCAACCCGGACGAGTTCGCCAAGGCCTGGTCCGAGGAGACCGGGCTGCCGGAGAAGGTGACCAGGGAGGCCGTGCCCGGCAAGGTGGTCCAGATCCGGGCGGTGACCGAGGCCGACGTGAAGAACCAGCAGGACCTCGCGGACCTGCTGGCCGACGAGAAGGTGATCCCGACCAAGGTGGACTTCGGGGGGATCGTGACCCGAGGCCTCATCGACCAACAGGAGGCAAGCAAATGACGCTCAGCCTGCACTGGTTCCTGCCCACCTCAGGCGACGCCCGGGCCATCCTGGGCGCCGGCGGGAAGGTGGGCGCCCACCACCGGCGGGCGGGCGACGCCACCGGCGAGCGGGCGCCCGACATCGACTACCTGGGCCAGATCGCCCGCTCGGCGGAGCAGCTGGGCTTCGAGGCGGCGCTGACGCCCACGGGCTCGTGGTGTGAGGACGCGTGGGTGACCACGGCCGGACTGACCCAGGTCACGAAGAAGCTCGACTACCTGGTGGCCTTCCGGCCCGGCCTGACCTCCCCCACCCTGGCCGCCCAGATGGCCGCCTCGTTCCAGCGCATCTCGGGCGGGCGGCTGCGGCTGAACGTGGTGGCCGGGGGCGACGAGACCGAGCAGCAGCGCTTCGGCGACTTCCTGGGCAAGGACGATCGCTACGCCCGCGCCGACGACTTCCTGGCCATCGTGCGTGGGGCCTGGAACTCGGACTCGTTCGACTACGACGGCCAGCACATCCGGGTGCGTGACGCCCAGGTGCCCGACCCGCCCGAGTGGCCGCCGATCTACTTCGGCGGGTCCTCGCCGCCGGCGCTGAAGGTGGCCGCGCGGCACGCCGACGTGTACCTGACCTGGGGCGAGCCGCCCGAGCTGGTCACCGAGAAGCTGGATCGAGTGCGCGAGCTGGCCGACGCCGAGGGCCGCGAGCTGGGATACGGCATCCGCCTGCACACGATCACGCGCGAGACCTCGGAGGAGGCCTGGGCGGCGGCGGACAAGCTGCTGTCCAACCTCAGCGAGGAGGACATCGAGCGCGCCCAGGAGAACCTGCGCGCGTCATCGTCGGAGGGCCAGAAGCGGATGCTGGACCTGCACGGCGGCAGCACCGACGGCCTGGAGATCTACCCCAACCTGTGGGCGGGCGTGGGCCTGGTCCGCGGCGGGGCGGGCACGGCGCTGGTGGGCTCCTACGAGGAGGTGGCGGACCGCATCGCCGAGTACCACGAGCTGGGCCTCGACGAGTTCATCCTGTCCGGGTATCCGCACCTGGAGGAGGCCTACCACGTGGGCGAGGGGGTGCTGCCGATCCTGCGCGAGCGCGGCCTGGCCAGGCCGCTGGAGCTAGCTGCGCAGGCGCAGCACCTCGGCGCGTAGTTCGGCAGCCTCGGCGCGCGCCAGAGCCTCCCGCGCGCGGCGGCGGGCGCCCTCGGCCCGCTGGACCGCGGCGACCCTGCGCAGCTCGAGCTCTTCCTCGAGCTGGGAGGCTGTCGACAGCCTGCCGGGGCGCGAAACCGACTCCATCTGTGCGTCCAGCAGGTCCTGACGCTGGTCGCCGCCGTCCTGGGCCAACTCGATCTGGTCCTGATGTGCATCGCTTCGGGCCTGGCGACGGTCGAGCTCCGCCTGGCGGTGCATGAAGTGCACCGAGCGCCCGAAATCGTCCGTGCCGGTCGCGGCACGTTCCTCGTCCACCTCGGCCTGCTCGCGCTCGACCGCGGCCTGGTCCACGTCCGCCAGCGCCTGTTCGCGGTCGGCAACGCTCTGGTCGAGGTCGGCGATCGCCTGCTCCTGCACGAGTCCGGGCGGCTTCCTGTCGCCCTGCTCGGTCGTGTCGTCATCCGTCATGTGCGTGCTCCTGTCGTTTCCGGGCCCAGGGGCCCTGGGCGGGCGATGTGGTAGCCCTGGGCGAGATCGACACCGATCTCGCCCAGCAGCGCATAGGTTTCGGCGTCCTCGACGCCCTCGGCCACGGTCTCGAGCCCGAACCCCCGGGCCAGGCCCACCACGGCCTCGACCACGTGCCGGCTGGCGGGGTTCGTCGTCAGGTCGCGAACGAACTCGATGTCGATCTTGAGGTAGTCGACCGGCAGTTGCTTGATGTAGGTGAACCCGCCGTAGCCGGTGCCGAAGTCGTCCAGGGCGAGCTTGCAGCCGATGGTGTGCAGGCGCTCGGTGAACGCCACCGCCGCGCCCTGGTCCTCGACGATCGCGGTCTCGGTGATCTCGAACACGATCAGGGACGGGTCGGCGCCGGACGAGGCGAGGCAGGCCTCGATGTGGTCAAGGATTTCCTGATCACCCACCGACCGCGCCGACAGGTTGATCTCCACCGGCCGGCCCTCGGCGGCGAGCGCAATTCCCCGCCCGACGACCCAGCGGTCGATCTCGCCGATGAGCCCATACTCCTCGGCGATGTGCAGGTACTCGCCTGGAGGGATGATCTCTCCGTCGGGCTCGCGCATGCGCAGCAACAGCTCGTTCTGGACCACGTCGCCGCCGGCCACGTCGACGATCGGCTGCGCGTAGAGCACGAACCGGTCCTCGGCCAGCGCATCCTGGATCCGCGCGATCCAGGCCAGCTTGTCGGCCTCTGCCTGCAACCGGTCCTCGGTCGCCTTGCGCTCTGAGATGTCGTCGAAGACCACCACACAGCCCTCGTCGTCCGCGGTCTCGAACGGGGAGCTGGTGTAGGCGACCGGGAGCTCGCGACCGTCGCTGCGGATGAACATGTCGTCCTCGACCCGCATCGTTCGGCCCTCACTGCGGGCCTGCAGGATGGGGCACTCCTCGATGGGAAAGTCGGATCCGTCGGGGCGCCGGAAGTGAGCGACGCCGTGGAACACGCGCCCGTCCAGCTCGGCGAACGGCCAGCCCAGCAGGCTCTCGGCAGCCTCGTTCATGTAGGTCAGGCGGCCCTCGGCGTCCAGGGTGAACATGCCCTCGCCCATGCTGTCGGCCACCGCGCGCATGTAGTTGCGCGCCGCTCGCAGGGCGCGTTCGGAGGCCACGCGCTCGGACACGTCCACGGAGACGTTGACCCGCCCCGCCGGTCGGTCGTCGGCATCGAGCATCACGCGGCCATGGACCGCCGCCGGGAAGGTGGAGCCATCCCGGCGCTGCCGGTCGAACTCGCCGCTGGCCCGGCCCAAGCGATTGACCTCTCCGTCGTAGAGGGCGCTCTCGTTCGACCCGGCCGGGCTCAGCACCTCCGCGGCGACCAGCCCGACGATCTCATCGGCGGTCCACCCGTAGAGGTCCTCAGCGCCGCGGCTCCACCGGGTCACCAGGCCCTCGTTGTCGGTGGCCACGACGGCCACGTCCACCTCGTCGAGCAGCGCCGCCTGGGTGGCCACGTCCTGTTGGGCCAGGTGGCGGTCGGTCACATCCTCGTGCGAGACCACCACGCACGCGTCGCCCGGCCCGTCGAAGCGGACCGCGCGCAACAGGAACCAGGCTTCGCCGTTGGGCCCGGCGCACGGGTACTCCTCCACCATCTCGTCCTGCTCGCCGCCCATGATCGAACGCAGCCCGGCGGCGGCGGTCATGGCGTCGGGCTCGCCGGGTGCGGCATCGCACGCCTCCAGGTAGTTGTCGCCGAGGTCCTCCGGCTCGGCGCCGCCCGCCGCGGCGAACTCGACCCAGGCCCGGTTGGTCATGATGATCCCCCCCTGATCGTCCAGAACCGCGATGTGGGCCGAGAGGGAGTCCAGGGTGGTCTGGAAGAAGTCACGCGCCGCGGCGGTCTCCCGCTTGGCGAGTTCCTGCTCGGTGACGTCCTGGGTCGAGCCCCTGATGCGGATCAGCCGTCCGCGCGCATCGTGGACGGCCCGCATCCGAGTCTCGAGCCATTGCATCTCACCCTCGGGGCTCGCCATCCTGGCGCGGCGCACGGTTTCGTTCTTGTCTCCCGCCGCCAGCGCGGCGTGGTCCGCCCGCGCGCCCGCAAGGTCCTCCGGCTGGAGGCCGGCGAGTATCTCCTTCAGCGGCACCGTGGTCCCCGTGAGCGTGTGGTGGGCATTCAGCGCCTGGAAGACCTGGACCTCATCCGTCTCGGGGTCCAGCTCCCAGCTGGACAGCCGCGCGACGTCGTACGCCGCCCGCAGGCGCTCCTGGCTGTCCACCAGGTCCTGGTGGGACCGCATCTGCCCCGTGACGTCACGGAAGGAGACCACCATCGCTTCGATGTCTCCCTCACCGTTCCTGAGGGGCTTGACGTTGACCGAGTAGCGCGCGTGCGTGCCATCGGGCAGCTCACCCAGCACATCTACATCTCGGTGGGTCGTCCCGGTCCTGAAGGCGATCCGGTCCACCTGCACGGGCTGGCCATCGGCGGCGGACCGCCAGTCGTACCGGCGCCACCAGTCCGGGTCGGCGCGGGCCGCGCCCAGATCGATCGCCAGCATCGCGAGGGCGGCGGAGTTGGCCTGCAGGAGGTTCCGCGCCGCGTCGAGCACGACGATCCCCTCGTCCATCACGTCCAGGACGGACTCCTGCATGCGCAGGCTCTCCGCCAGTCGCTCTGCGGCGTGGCGCTCCTCGGTGACGTCCTCCGCAAGTACCATCAGGCCGATCACCGCGCCTTCGTCCTGGATCGGCGCCATCCGCAGCCTGTGGGTCGTGAGTGTCGTAACGGCGGCGTAGTCGAACGCTTGGACCTGGCCCGTGAGCGCCGCGCCGTAGCGGGGCTCGAGCACGTCCCAGGCGGCGGAAGGGACGACGTCGCGCACCCGGCGTCCGATTATGTCTGTGTAGGCCAGGCCGCCGAACGCCTCGCCCTCGGCCGCCAGGATGTGCAGGTCCACGTCCACGATCAGCGCGCCGGCTCCGGCCAGGCCGGCGACGAGCCCGTGGCCGAGCTCCACCGCCTCGTCGAGGCGACGGGTGGCCAGCCTGGTCACGACTTGGGCACCCTGCTGACGAAAGTCATGCGAACCCCTCTGCGACCGGCGCCGGTGGGCGGCGGTCCCGTGACGAGACATTGCGAGGCGGCTGCCGGTGCGCGTTGCGGGGTAGGTCCGGTGCGGCCTCGATCCGCCCGGCTTCGCTCCTTCGGCTATCGGCAGCGTGGCCGCCGAACTTGAGCGTGCTCTGGGCTACCAAACGGGTGTTGATAGGCCGCCTATCGTTGGAGCCATGACACAGGCAAAGCCCGGCCGGGGCATGAGCATCTGGCTGTTCTCGTTCCGCTACGCCATCCCCGCCGCACTCGTCCTTTTCGGCCTGGTCTACGCCATCGTCGACTGGCCCGTGGGCGCCGAGGCGTTCTCCCTGTTCGCCGGCGCCGGGCTCTCGATCGTGCTGCTGAACGTGCTGTTCCGGATCGGCCTTCAGGGCGACGCCGAGCGCGAGCAGGAGCAGAGCGCCCGCGACCACTTCACCGAGCACGGCGTGTGGCCCGACGACCAGCCCAAGGCACAGCGGGGCTGGAAGCTGCCCGAGGGCGTGGCCACGCCCGAGTCCGAGGCCGAGGAAGCCCGGCGCGCCGACGGCGCACCGGGCTCCTGACCCTCGGGCCGCCTCAGGCGGCCGGCCTACGTCCGCGAGCCAGCGCCGCGGCACCCGCGGCCAGCCCGGCTGCGCCCAGGCCCAGCGCCACGATCACCAGGCCCGTGGAGGGCCCGTCGTCCTCCGGTGGGCCCGCCGGAGAGCTGGTGCTCGCCGCCGCCGCCGCCGCGTCATGGCCGCCCTCGGCCGCCGTCAGGGTGACCTGGGGCGCGGGCTTCTCGGCGTCCGGCGGGCCGATCCAGCGCACGACCTGGCCACCCTGGTAGGTCTGCAGCGATTTGAAGGTGAGCTTGGAGCCCGGCTTGCCGTCGGGAACGCGAACCGACAGGCCGAAGTCCTGGAACTGGCCGGGCCTGACGATGCCCTGCTTGCCGTCGCCTGTCCAGGTGATCTGCGACACCTGCTCGGTCAGCTCGCCGTCGTCGGTCTTGACCGGCTTCGCCAGCTTCGTCCTCTTCACGTCGACCTTCCAGCCGGGGACCGGCTCGTAAGACACGAACGCGAATCCGGGCGGCATCTGCACCTGCACCTTGGTCGTGCCCCTGTCGGGCTCCTCGTTGGGCACCCTCACGTCCAGCCGGGTGAAGCCTCCGGCCGGCGCCTGCTCGGGCTGCAAGGTCACGTGGGCCTGGGCGGCCGCCGGGGCGGCCAGCATGGTGGTTGTGGCCAGGGCCGCGATCGTCGTCCTTCTCATCGTGTTCTCCTTCGTCTCTTGAGCGGTGTGCGTCGGTCACTGCTCAGGGGTCGGGGCGGCCCGCGCCCGGCCGCCAGCAGGAAGCTCCAGAGCGCGCTCACCGGACCGACACCCCGACCGTGGCCGTGTACTGGTCGAACTCGCTGACCAGCGCGTCGACCTCGAGCCGCCAGTCGCCCGCCGGGGCCAGGGTGGCGGAGGGGACGGTGTAGTGGCCGGGGCCGGTCTTGCGGGCCTCGAGCTTCAGCGGGCCGATGCCCTTCGCGGGCAACCGGGCGGTGACGTCGACCTTCTTCGGCCGGTCGTACTGGGCGCCGCTGCGGCGGTCGAGCAGGTACAGGTGGATATCGTTGGCGCCCACCCGCGCGGGCGCCACCGTCATCTCCAGCCGGGCGGGGCCGAGGTCGGCGCTCCGCGACGCGGGCCCGGCGGTTGACCCGGCCGGAGGCGCGTAGCCCACGAGCGCCGCGGTCACGCCGATGGCCACGGCCATCAGCGCCAGCTCACCCCGGATCACGCGCCGCAGGGCCAGACCTGGGCCACCCGGGGTCTCCCCCGCCCCGGCGCGCTCGCGCAGCCGGGGTAGCGTGCGCCGGTGGTTCACGGTGCCCGCGGCCACCAGCAGCAGCACCAGCGCGGACTTGATCAGAATGGCCCGCCCGTAGCCCGTCGAGACCAGGTCCCCGAAGGCCTGCAGGTGGACGACCGACTGCAGGACGCCGGTGGCCACCAGGGTGCCCACCGCCGCCAGCGCGATCGTCGAGAACCGGGCCACCACGGTGGCCAGTAGCCGCGTTCGCTCGCCGGTTCCAAGCTGCCGGGTGGCGAGCGGCAGCACCAGCACCAGGACCGCCACGCCACCGACCCAGGCGCTCATGGCGGCCACGTGCAGGGCGTCGGTGGCCAGCATCAGCGCGCGCGGATCCGTGGCGTTGGCGTGACCGGCAAAGGCCGGAGTGATCACGAGCGCGGCCACGGCCGCGGCGGCCACCGCCACCGGGGCACGGCCCCGCCGGCCCGGCGCGAGCACCACGGCCAGCGTCACGAACGCCGCCATCCACACCGCCCACGCCCGCCCGAAGCCGGTGGCCAGTACGTCGTGGAGCACGTCCGGGTCCAGCGCCGACCAGAACGACGTGCCGCCCGCCTCGGCCCCCTGGAGCACCAGTCCGGCGGCCGCGAGCGCCGCGCCCGCCAGGCCGGCGCCCACGCCGATCCCGCGCCACCGTCGCCGCGCGGGCCCCGGGGGCGGCATCCACGCCAGCCAGGCGAACAGCGCGCCCCCCGCCAGCAGGGCGGTGGCGGCGTAGGCCGCGCCCTTGACCACCGAGAAAGCCGTGTCCGTGACCGGCCCGGCGCCGTCGTTGCCCAGCAGCCCGGCCACCGCGGCAGCGGGGCGGCCGCCCGAGCGCCCGACGGTGAAGGTGAACCCCCCGCGCACCGGATGGGAGTCGGCCGAGACCACCCGGTAGGTGGCCGTGTACGGCCCGTCGGGCAGGCCGGGGCGCAGCGTCACCGCCGCGCTGGACGCGTTCGGCTGGGTGGTGGCGCCCCGGTCCACGCGGCGGCCCCTGGCGTCGAACACCCGCACGGCGCCGAAGCGCGTCTCCACGTTCTCGCTGAAGCGGAACACCACGCGCCCGGGCTCGCGCGGCAGCGCCGCGCCCTGTTCGGGCGCGGTGGACACCACCGTCGCGTGGGCGGCCGCCCCGGCCGGCGCGGCCAGCGCCGCCACCACGACGGCCAGGACCAGCGCCGCCTTCACCAGGCCTCCTCCACCGGCCCGCGGGACCGCCGCCGGCGGACCATGACCACGAGCGCGATCCCGCCCAGCACCAGAGCCGCCAGGGCGATCCCGGCCGCCGGCGGAAAGCTGCCCCCCGGCTTGGGCACCCAGTAGAGGTCACCGCCGATGGCCGCGGGCCGGCTGCCCACCCGCACCGGGACCCTCCAGTCGAACACCTTGGTGCGCTCGTCCGGGTCCTTCACCTTGCCCGGCCGGTCCTTGACCATCCAGTGGATGCGGTGGTCGTGCCAGTCGAAGGCGCCGGTTTCGTCCAGGGTCCTCCAGACCGGTGCCGCCTTGGCGTCGGCCTTATTCGGCACGTCGACCTCGGCGTAGCGGTCCTCGTTCAGGTACAGCGCGGGCGAGCGCTGGTTGACCTGCACCCGCCCGCCGGGCTGGATGCGGGCGTACGGCTCGCCGTTGTAGCCGTAGATGGTGACCGTGCGGTCGCCCTCGTTGCGCACCTGCAGGCGGTCGTCGCGGTCCTGGACCGTTGCGGTCACGCCCGCGCCGGCGGGCGCGGAGCGGACGGTGGATAGGTAGTTGACGCTGCCCCCGCCGTGGGCGAGGGCCTGGGGTGCGAGCAGCGCCAGGGCCAGCAGAGCCGGCACCGAGGCGCCCCGCATGAGCTTGGGCACGGAGCCTCCAGGGATCGATGGGTCCCCGGGGCTGTCCGGGGACTAGCGGGCGGCCAGGCGCGCGGGCGGGCCGCGTTCGGCCAGCGATGCGGCCACGAGCAGGCCGCCGCGCGGGAAGGCGCGAGCGCCGGCGCGCGAGACCATCACCGGGCGTGCGGCGCTCCGGTCCGTGCGGGTGGCCCGGCGGGACGCCAAGCGCTCGATCGACTGCTCGCCCACGTAGCGGCCCGACAGCAGCGGCAGCGCGAGGAGGACCACGGGCGCCGCGTACAGCAGCTCGCCTCCCACGGCTCCGGCGGCGAACGCCAGCAGCAGCGCCGCGGAGGCGCCGGCCAGGCCTACGAGAAGGCGAACGTCACGCCGGTCCACCCGGCGATCGTAGCTGGCGCTAGGCCAGCTCGGCACCGAGCGCGGTCCGCTGGGCCAGCAGCGGCGCGGCGCGGTAGGCCTCGCCGCGCTCGCGGCGCAGCGCGTCCAGGACGGCGGTCACGTGGTCCAGCCCGATCTGGCGGGACCAGGCCACGGGGCCGCGTGGGTGGTTCACGCCCAGCTCCAGCCCGGCGTCCACGTCGGCGGCGGTGCCGTTGCCCTCGCCGATCAGGAACGCCGCCTCGTTCACCAGCTGGCCGACCACCCGGCCCAGCACCAACCCGGGCGCGTCACCCACCTGCTCCTCGTGCTGGCCCAGGGCGGCGACCAGCGCCCGCGCGCGCTCCACGGTCTCCCCCGGGGTCGCCGTGGTGGCGGTCAGCTCCACCAGCCCGCCCTCTCGCAGCGGCGGCAGCAGGTGAAAGCCGGCCGCACCCGGGTCCAGCGCGTACAGCGAGCCCCGGTCCACCAGCACCAACCGGTGCTCGGCGGCCCCGGGGCTGCCCCCGTCGCAGTCCACGGCCAGCCAGGGCTCGCCGGCGGCGGCGAACCCGGCCCGCTCCAGCGCCGAGCGCAGCGCGCCGGCCACAACGCCCTCGCCACGGACCGTGACCACACGGCCGTCGCCGCCCCCGGGCGCCGGCGGCTCGGGGTCGGCGGGACGGTGCTGCCGGCCCTCCGGGTAGGCGTACCAGCCACTGCCGGTCTTGCGCCCCAGCGTCCGGGCGGCCACCATCCGCGCGGCCAGCGGGGACGGGCGGTATCGCGGCTCGCCGTAGGTCTGGCGGTGGAACTGCTCGGCCACGGCGTGGTTGGTGTCGATGCCCACCAGGTCCATCAGCTCGAACGGGCCCATCCGGAAGCCGCCGCCCAGGCGCGCGATCCGGTCGATCTGCTCGACCGTGGCCACGCCCTCGGCCAGCAGCCGCAGCGACTCCAGCGAGAACGGCCGGTTCACACGGTTGACCAGGAAGCCGGCGATGTCGCGGGCATCGATCACGTGCTTGCCCATCGCGCGGCCGACCTCGCGCGCCGTCTCCAGCGCCTGCTCCGACGACGCCTCCCCGGCCACCACCTCGACCAGCCGCATGACCGGCGCGGGGTTGAAGAAATGCAGGCCGACGACCCGCTCTGGGCGTGTCACCCCGGCGGCCAGCTCGGTCACCGAGAGCGAGGACGTGTTGGTGGCCAGAACGCAGTCGCCGGCCACCGCCCCGGCCAGCTCGGCGAACAACTCGCGCTTGAGGTCCAGGCGCTCGGGAGCCGCCTCGATGACCACCGCGCAGGGGGCCAGCTCCGCGGCGGCGTCCACGGTCTCCACGCGCTGCACGATCGCCTCGGCCTCCGCCGCGGTCATGCGTCCCTTGGCCACCGGCCGTTCAAGCCCCGTCGCGATGCGCTCGCGGGCGGCGCCGAGGGCCTCGGCGACCGGGTCGTGCAGCAGCGTGCGGGCACCGGCCTGAGCGGCCAGCTGGGCGATCCCCAGCCCCATCGTGCCGGCGCCGACCACGCCGATGGGCTCGGGGACGGACATGCGCCGGAGCCTAGCCCCGGCGGCCGGTCAGCCGCCGACCCAGCGCACCCGTGCCGCGGGACGGCTCGGGCTCGACGCGCGCGCGCCATCGGGCTGCTGGGCGTCGGCCTCCCGCAGCCGCGCGATCCGCAGCTTGAGCTCGGCCCGCTCGGCGTCCAGCTCGCGCAGTCGCTCGTCCAGCGCGTTGCGGACGGCGGTCAGCTCCGCGGTCGAGAGCAGCCGGCCGCCTGGCGAACGACGATCCGGGGAGTCCGCCCCGAGGGTGCTCCGGTAGACCAGCCGCGACTCCAGCGCGGCGATCTCCTCGTGCAGCTGGCGCCGGACGGCGGCCTCGTTCCCACGCGTGAGGACGAAGGTCCCGCGCCCCTGTTCGGAGCGCACGATGCCCTCGTTCTCGAGGCGGTGGTAGACCGCCCGCGCGGTGTTCACGTTCACGCCCGCCTGTCCGGCCAGGGCACGGACGCTGGGCAGCAGATCGCCGGGCGCCAGGGTGCCCCCTCGCACCGCGTCGCGCAGCTGGGCGGCCAGCTGCGCGCCGACCGGCACGTCGCTGGACCGATCCACCGAGAGTGCGAGCGATGCGGCCACTTCACGCAGTGTAAACCAGTGGTCCGCTGTACTGGTTCTTTACTGTGTTAGTGTGATGGCACAGTGATTCGCGCAGTCGCCGACCGAGCTTTCCTTCCGACCAAGAGCACGCTGGAGCAGGTCGGCGACATGATGATCCTGACCGGCAAGACGATCCTGTCGGCCATCCGCCCGCCCTATCCGTACGGGACCGAGTTCGTGCAGCAGTTCCTGTTCGCGCTGCGGCTGTGCTGGTTCCCCCTCACCATCTCGACGATCGCCTTCGGCTACGGGGCCCCGGGGCTGCAGGCGGCCAACCTCCTGATTATCTTCGGGGCCATCGACCGCCTCGGCGGCTTCTTCGTGCTGGCCTCGATCCGGGAGTTCGCACCCAGCGTGACGGCCATCATCCTGGCCGGCGTGGCCGGCACCGCCGTGACCGCCGACCTCGGCGCGCGCAAGATCCGCGAGGAGCTGGACGCGCTCCAGGTGCTGGGCGTCGACCCGATCAAGAACCTCGTCGTCCCCCGCTTCCTGGCGCTGATGATCGCCACCGGCCTGTTCAACATCTACGCGCTGGTGTTCGGGATCTTCGGCGGCGTGCTGGCAACGCTGACCTTCCACGCGCCGCTGGGACCGTTCTTCGCCACGCTGCTCAACAACGCCACCACCACCGACCTGTGGGGTTCGGTCGTCAAGACCACGCTGTTCGGCGCCATCATCGCGATCGTGTCCTGTTACAAGGGCATGACGGCCTCGGGCGGCGCCGAGGGCGTCGGGCGAGCAGTCAACCAGGGGGTGGTGATCGCGTTCCTCGGCATCTTCGCGGTCAACTACGTGTTCACCCAGACGCTGCTGGCCACCCACCCCGAGATCTCGGTGATCAAGTGAGCGCGCCCGCCCTGCTCGCACCGGGCGTCGCCGGCGGCGAGCGGGCCGCGCGCCGGACGCTGCGGGCCCAGCTCGAGCACCTCGAGGCGGAGCTGGCCGGCCTGGAGCCCGCGGCGCCGCCCGCCACCAGCCGGCCGTCCTCGCCCCGCCTGCTCTCGCTGGCCGAGCTGGAGGTCGCGCGCGACCGGCTCGCGGACCAGGTCGCGCGTGCGCGCGGGACGATCGGCGCCGAAGCCGAAGCCGAACAGGGCAACCGCATCCTGCTCGAGGAGATGCTGCTGGCACCTCAGCGCCACCGCTGGAGGCGGGTGACGAGCGCCGCCGTCGGCCAGTCCGGCTGCCGGCAGTGGCACGTGCGACCGCGGTTCGGTCTCCTGGGCGTGCTGGGCAACTGGTGGCGCGTCCACGTGTCCAGCGGCTGCCCGTAACGCGGTTTCACCGGCCGTCCGCGGGGGAACCTCCCTCTGCGATGAGGCGTACGACCACCGGCGTCCTGCCGGTAGCGCTCGGCGCCACGTTCCTCGTGCTGGTGGCCTTCACCAGCGCCATCACCACCGCTCCGGACACGGCCGGGTCATTCGGCGCCGGGATCGCATGGCAGACGTGGATCCTGTCCGGCATGAGCCTGGGGCTGGCCGCCGCGCTCATGACCACCGGCGCACTGGCGGACGAGCGCGGTGCCCGGTGGGCGATGGGTGTGGGGTGCGTCGGCCTGCTCGTGTCATCAGTGCTCGCGGCGCTGGCACCGACGATCGGCGTCTTCGTCGCCGCCCGGATACTCCAGGGCATCGCGGGAGCCGCGATGCTGGTCGCCGCGCTGGGCTACATCGCGCTGGCGGTCCCGGTCGGCGTGGACCGCACCCGGGCCACCGGGCTCTGGGGAGCGATGGTGGGCGGCGGCATCGCGGCCGGGCCGCTGCTGGCCGGCGTGCTGGCCGAGCTGTCGGACTGGCGCCTGGTGCACTGGGCCGAAGCCGCCGGCGCGCTGGTCCTCGTGCTGGCCGTGCCGCGCCTGCCCGATCTCAGGGCGCCGATCCGCCGGCCGATCGACCCGCCGGGGGCGCTGACGCTGGCGCTGTCGATGTCCGCGCTGACCGCCGGGCTGGTCAGCGGCCGCTCGAGCTGGACGGCGCCCGTCACGGTCGCGCTGCTGGCCGCCGGCGTCGCGCTGCTGGCGCTGTTTCCGGCCGTCGAGGCACGCCGGCCGGTCCCGATGGTCGAGCCGGCGCTGTTCCGCGAGCCGCTGTTCGTGGCGTCGGTGGCCGGGGCGCTGTTCCTCGGCCTGTCGACGATCGCGCTGATGAGCTACCTGCCGCTGTTCGCCCAGCGCGTGATGGACGTGTCGGTGCTGGGAAGCGCCGTCCTGCTGACCGCGTGGTCCGGCGTCTCGGCGTGGGTGGCGGTCCAGACCCGGCGGCTGCCCGCCCGGCTGGACGGCCGCCACCGGCTGATCGCGGGCTGCCTGGTGTGCGCCGCCGGGCTGGTGGCGCTGGCGTTCGTGACCACCAGCTCGGGCTGGGCCGTCCTGGTCCCCGGCCTGGTCGTCGTCGGCGTGGGCAGCGGCCTGATGAACGCCGCGCTCGGCCGGCTGGCCGTCGAGGCGGTGCCCCCCGAGCGGGCCGGCATGTCCAGCGGCGCCACCAACACCGCCCGCTACCTGGGCGGGGCCGCCGGGGTGGCCCTGACCGTGGCCATCGCCACCGGCGGCGGGACCACGCGTGGCGAACTGGTGGCGGGTTGGAACGTGGCGGCGCTGGTGGCCGCCGCGTTCGTCGCCATGGGCGCGCTGGTGGCGTTCGCGGGCAACCGCTAGCGCGTTTCGCCGCGCCTTCACCGGGAAGATGCGCCTTGCATGACTCAGGGGGATGACGCACAGCCGGGCGAGCGCCGTTGCGTGAACTGCGACCGGCGCTGGTACAGCGCGGCCCTGCTCAGCGACGAGGAAGCCACCTGCCCCGCGTGCGGCGAGCAGCTCGAGTCACCGAGCGACGACTGAGTGGTCAGGCCGCCTGCACGCTCACCGGCACCGCGTTGTAAGCCGCGTTGCCGGTCAGCCGGTCGAGCACGGCCGGGTCGGTCAGGTCGTTCACGCTGACGCCCGGCTTGGAGGCCGCCAGCTTCCAGCTCACGCCGGGCCGCGAGTGGCCGAAGCCGTGCGGGATCGAGATCACCCCGCGGCGCATCTGGTCGCTGACCTCCAGCGGCAGCTCGATCTCACCCACGCGTGAGGCTACGCGCACGGGGTCGCCGTCGGCCAGGCTCCGCGCCGCCGCGTCGTCGGGGTGCAGCAGCGCCGTGCAGCGGTCCGCGCCCTTCATCAGCCGGGCGCTGTTGTGCAGCCACGAGTTGTTGCTGCGCAGCGAGCGGCGGCCGATCAGCGTCAGGTCGAATCCGTCGGCCAGCGCGCGGTCGCGCTCGACGGCCATCTCGCCGAGCCGGCGGGCCTCGTCCAGCAGCAGTTCGGGCGCCAGGCGCACGCGCTTGCCGGGGGTGGCCAGCGCGCCCGGCAGCCGCGGCTCGAGCGGGCCAAGGTCGATGCCGTGTTTCGCCTTCTTGACCTTCCCGACCGTCAGCCCGCCGAACGGGCCCTTGCGCAGGATTCCGTAGGGCCCGATGGCGAAGGCCGCCTCCACCAGCCGCTCGGGGCTGGACAGCCCGACCATCGAGCCGACCCCGACGGCGCCCGAGACCGCGCGGCCCCTCACGCCGTCGCCCAGCCGCCTGGTCAGGCCGGTGATGATCTCCCAGTCCTCGCGGCCACCCTCGCGCTTGGGCACGGCGGCGGGGCTGAAGCGCACGTGGTTGCGCACCGACACCGCCGGCATGACGATGTCCAGGTCGTCACGCTCCAGCGGTGACACCGACGGCAAGATCACGTCGGCGTGGCGGCTGGTCTCGGTCACGTGCGGATCGATGGCCACGCAGAACTCCAGGTCCTCCATCG
Organism: Thermoleophilaceae bacterium; assembly: GCA_035630015.1. Taxonomy (GTDB): domain Bacteria; phylum Actinomycetota; class Thermoleophilia; order Solirubrobacterales; family Thermoleophilaceae; genus JAAYBF01. The sequence goes on from DASQLM010000383.1 coordinate 32,225, forward strand.
CCTCCCCCAGCCGGTTGCCGCCGGGAGAGGAGAGCACCGGGTTGCCGGCGTACACCACCATCGCCCGCACCTGGCCCTCCCCGGGCGTGGTCATCTCGTCGGCCAGGCCGGCGATGGGGAACTCGCCGTTCATGTCGGGCAGGCCGCTGACACGCTGGCGAGCCGTGCGGTGGTCGCCGCCCAGGCCCGCCTTCTGGGCCAGGCCTAGCACCGTGCCGACGTCCACCGGCGGGCGCGTGAACATCGCGCCGCCGGGCGTGTCGAGGTTGCCGGTCACGGCGTTCAGCACGTTGATCAGCCAGTGGGTGAGCGAGCCGGTCTGCTGCTGGCAGACCCCTACGCGGCCGTAGGCCACGGCCGACTCGGCGGCCGCGAACTCGCGCGCCAGGCGGGCGATCGTCTCCGGCTCGAGCCCAGCCGGCTCGGCCGCGCGCTCGGGCGGCCAGTCCGCCGCCAGCGCCCGGACAGCGTCCAGCCCGTCGGCGTGCTCGGCGATCGAACCCAGGTCCACCAGCCCGTCCGCGAACAGCACGTGCAGCATGCCCAGCAGCAGGTAGGGGTCGCCGCCGGGGCGCACCTGGGCGTGCTCGGACGCCAGCTTGACCGTCTCGGTGGCGCGCGGATCGACCACCACGACCTTGCCGCCCCGGTCCAGGATCGCGCGCAGGCGGTCGCGCACGCCGGGCGCCGACATGATCGAGCCGTTCGACACCGCCGGGTTGGCGCCCAGCATCAGCATGTGCCGGGTGCGGTCGATGTCGGGGATCGGGAACAGCGCCAGGTCGCCGAACATCTCGATCGAGCTCAGGTGCTGGGGCAGCTGGTCGGTGGACGTGGCGGACGAGTTGTTGCTGGTGCCCAGCACGTAGCGCAGGCCGAAGAACGACAGCACCGACCACGTGTGCGCGCCGGGGTTGCCCAGGTAGGTGGCCACCGCGTCACGGCCGTGCGCGTCGCGCACCTTGCGCAGGCCCTCGGCGGCGAAGTCCAGCGCCTCGTCCCACTCCATCTCCTCCCAGCCGTCACCGGCGCGGCGCACCGGCTTGGTCAGGCGGTCGGGATCCTCGTAGAGGTCGGCCAGCGCGGCCGCCTTGGGGCAGATGTACCCGCGCGAGAACTCGTCCTCGGGGTCGCCCGTGATGCGGAGCACCTTCGCGCCGTCGACCTCCACGTTGATCCCGCAGTGCGCCTCGCACAGGTTGCACTGGCGGTGGACGGTGGCGGTGGCCATCGGGCCGATTGTCGCACGGGGCGGGCGGCTCAGGTGCCGGGGCGCCGCCGGCGCTGTGGCCGCGCGATCGCGTAGCTGCCGTCGCGCTTGCGCACGTAGCGGCGAACCACGTTGCCGGGCAGGTACACCTCGACGGACCTGACCTCGGCGTCGCCCAGCTTCCGCGCCGTGCGGGCGATGGCCTCGTCGGCCGCTCCGGCGGCCGGGCCGCCGGGCAGGTGCAGGGCCAGGATGCCGCCCCTGCGGACCCCCGGCAGGTCGGCGTCGAACTGCGTCGGCCGACCGGCGCGGCCGACCACCTTGCCCTCGATGGCGCGGGCGATCTGGTCGCTGCTCGGAGGCGCGGCGTGGCCGATGCCGCGGCCCTGGTAGCCGCGCCCGGACCCGGTCACGGTGGTCACCTCGACCCGGGTCTGGCGGCCGAAGCGGCCGGTGACCACGAAGTCGGGGGTGCGCCCGTGCGTGCTGCTCGGGACCGGGGTGATCCTGCTCACGCCGCGCCGGCGGGCCAGGTCGGTCAGCGTGCGCAGCTCGGACGCGTGCCCGCGCGTGTGGGTGGGAAGGAAGCGGCCGGGGATCTTCGCGTTGGCACGGGTCCCGGACGACGTGCGGCGGAATATGTCCGCCAGCGCCCTGCGCGACTCGGCCGAGTCGTCCAGGCGGCCGCCCAGACGTGGGTCGGCGATGAAGTCGTCGGCCAGCCGGGCCGGGTCGGTGCGCTCCAGCGCCCGGATCGCGTCGATGGCGTTGTCAGCGTCGTGCGCCCCGTCCAGGGCCTTGGCCCCCTTGCGGCCCAGCTTGATGGCCTTGAACAGGTCGCCGCCCACGGGGATCGCGCCGATGCCGGAGGACAGCGCCTCCTCGCCGTTGCCCTCGGCGGCGTACCAGAAGGCGTTGCCCACGTCGAAGAACGGTCCCGCGGGGCCGGCGAAGCCGCCCGCGTCCAGGGCCAGGTGCCCTTCGGCGTTCTGGCTCTCGCGCTCCTCCTGCTCGGCCTGGTCCGCGAGCTCGCGCCGGCGCTCCTCCTCCATCCGGGCGGCCTCGTCGACGACCTGTTCGCGGGTGGCGCCCGGACCCAGGCGCTCGGCGGCCATGTCGTACGGGTCGTCGGGATCCCCGTGCTTCAGCTCGTACGGGGCGTCCACGTCGCAGCGGTAGTCGCAGTTGCCGGTGCTGTACAGCTCCAGCTGGGTCCGCCTCTCGGCGAGCTCGTCCTGGCGCGCGGCCAGCCGCCTGTAGTCGCGCTCGGACCGCCGCGCCTGCGGCGTTCCGGGGGGCGCCAGCGTCAGCTCGAACGGGTTGGCGTCGGCGTCCAGGTCCTCGACCCTGTCCTCGAGCGCGTCGATGTCCATCTGCAGGTGGCGGATCGGGCGCCGCAGGCGCCGGCTGGCGCCCAGCGTCTGGCCCTCGGTCACGAACGGGGACAGCGTGCCCGTGAGCGCGACGTCGCGCTCGTAGGGCTTCATGTCCCGGACCTGCGGCGGCGGGGGCTGGGGCTTGACGCGCTCGGGCGCTTCAGCGGTCAGCGGGTCCAGCAGCAGCTTCTCCAGGTCCGACCGCGGCGACGGGGGCTCGGGTGCCTGCCCGATGGCGGGCGGCTCGGTGCGCACCGGCGCGGGGGTCGTGCGCTTCGGGGCGGGCTTGGTGCGCTTCGGGGCGGGAGCATCGCTCTCCGGCTGTGTCTCCAGCGGCTGGAGCAGCAGCTTCTCCAGGTCCGACCGCGGCGACGGGGGCTCGGGTGACGGCACCGGCTCGGCCACGGGCGCCGGCTCCCGGCGCCGGGTGGGATGGCCCGTCGGCGGCGCGGGTTTGCGGGGCTTTCGCACCGGGGCGGGCTGCGGCCGCACCTGGCCGTGGGTCGGGTGGCCCTGGCGCACCGGCCGCGGCGGGGTGGCGGCCACGGGCGTAGGTGCGGACTTGGGCCTGGCCTTCGGCGCGGGCTTGGCCGCCCGGGGCGGCGGCGCGGGCGCCCTGCGCGTGGTCGGGTGGCCGCCCAGCGGGACGGAGGGGGTCGGCGGCTTCGCGTTCGGGGGCGTGGGCGGCGGGGGCGCGCCTCCGCCGTCGCCGGCGGGCAGCATGGCCTCGGCCGCGGGGGCCGAACCCAGCACGGTCAGGACGGCAGCCGCGCCCGCGGTCTGCGCCTGGCGCACGCGCCGGGCGCGCGCGGGCTTTGCCTCCGGCTCCACGTCCCCTGCAACAGGGGGCACGGGCGAATGTTGCGCAGTCCTGTCGGTTTCGCCCGTGCCCGTTCGACGCATCGGCAGACCACTACCCCGGGAGAGCAGATGCGAAAGATCGTGAACAGCACCTTCATGAGCCTCGACAGCGGCACAGCAACATGAGGACTGGCGACTCCGCTGCCCGCCGCGGCAGCTAGGCGGTCACCACTTCAGCTCGATCTCGAGCTCCTTCTCGTCGTCCTCGATCTCGAGCTCGAACTTGAACTCGACCTCGTCGGGCACGCGCACCTTGAAGTGCATACCGCCGCGGTCGAACTCGACGTCGTTGTTCCGGGCCAGCGCGTCGGCGATCGCGTGTATGCGCTTGGCGGCCTCCTCGCGGCTCATCCGTTCCTTCTCGGTGATCTCCATCAGGTCCATTCGGGGCTCCTCGGTGTCGGTGTGGCGGGGTCAAGGTGATGGCCGCGGGCGATCCGCGACAGTGCGGCCAGTCCGTCCCCGAGGCCCTCGGGGGCGATGGCCGAAGGGGAGGCACCGGGGTGCCGGCGCGCGATCCGGACGCGCAGGACTCCGGGGCGGATCCGGAACCGCAGCGGCGGGTCGAGCATCAGCGCCTCGCCGTCGACGCCGGCCGCGACGGGGCCGTCCGCGTCGACCTCGAAGCCGGGCGCCGTCCACTCGCGCCAGGGACGCTGCGCCCGGCTGCCGCCCTGTCCACGATGGGTGGGCGCGCCGAAGACGGTGACCCCCAGCAGGCCGTCGTCGATCCTGGGGCGGGTCCCCGAGCCGACCGCGCGCCCGAGCCGGTAGCGGTTGTTGGACACCAGCACGGCAGCGCCCGAGTGGTGCGAGTGACCGCCCGGACCGGTCCAGCGCAGGTCGAGCTCGCCGCCGCCGGGACCGAGCACCTCCGGCACCGTGTCGAGCAGCGTGCGCAGCTTCGCGTCTCGGTACCCCTTCCGCTGGACCGCCTCGGCGTACAGCCCGAGGGAGACGTTGTTCACGAACACTCGCCCGTTCACCTCCGCCAGGTCCACCGTGCGCTCACCCCCGTCCACGAACGCGTCCAGCGCGCCGACCACGTCATCGCGGTCCACGCCCAGGTCGAGCGCGAAGTGGTTGCGCGTCCCGGCCGGCACGCAGGCGTAGGGCAGGCGGTGCTCGGCGGCCAGCGCCGCCACCACCGCCTGCGAGCCGTCGCCGCCCGCCATCGCCAGCGCGTCGGCGCCGCCGTCGATCGCCTCCTGCACCAGTGCCACCAGGTCCTGCCCGGGGGTCAGCTCGACCGGCTCGATCCCGCGCTCGCGGGCCTCGATGGCCAGGGCGAAGCGCTCGGCCTTGCCGCCACCGGAACGGGGGTTGAAGAACAGCACCGGCCGGCTCGGTGCCGAAGCGGCCGGGAGCGTCACACGGATCTCGAGCGCCGTCCGGGCGGCCGCGAGCGAGACCAGCAGCCCGGCGACGACCAGCAGCTGGGCGAACAGGGATCCGCCCGTGAGGAGAAGGACCAGGACGCCGGCCAGCGCGGCCACCGCGAGCCCGGCGGTCCGGGCGGCGCCGCGCCGCAGCACGCCGTACCAGGCCGACACCGCTGCGACCGCCACCAGGCCCAGCAGGACCAGCCCGCGGGGGAACTCGCTGACCGCGATCGCCACGGCCAGGGCCAGGGTCGCCGTCCCTGCCACCAGCGCCACGGCCGCCGCGGCCTGCGCCCGGCTCATACGATCCCCTCCACGTGAGCTCCGACCCCGCGACCCGCCGGCCCCGCTGGATCGAGGACGCCGAGCGCCTGGACCTGGCCATCTACGCCGCCGTCGCGCGCACGCCGACGCCGACGCTGGACGTGGGCATGAGCCGGCTCTCGCGCGCGGCCGACTACTCGCGCCTGTCGCTGGCCTCGGCCGCGCTGCTGGCCCTGGCCGGGGGCAGTTCGGGCCGGCGGGCGGCCGTCATGGGCCTGGGCTCGCTGGGAGTCACGGCGACCGTGGTGAACATCGCGGTCAAGCCGCTCGCGCGCCGGCGGCGCCCCGACCGGCTGGCAGGGGAGGTGCCGCTGGCGCGCCACGTGGCGATGCCGACCTCGCGCTCGTTTCCCTCCGGGCATTCCGCCGGCGCGTTCGCCTTCGCGACCGGCGTAGGGCACGTGTCCCCGGGGGCTGCCGCGCCGCTGCGCGCGCTGGCCGCGGTGGTCGCGTACTCGCGCGTGCACACCGGCGTCCACTACCCCGGCGACGTGCTGGCCGGCGCGCTGATCGGCACTGCGCTCGCCCAGGTCACCACACACGTGCTCGAGTCTCTCCGATCCTAGGTCCCGCTGACGTCGACAGACAGGTCTTATGGTGCCGGGATGCCGCCCGGCGACCTCGACCCCGACGTGCGCGAGCTGTTGGACCGCGCGGCGCAGGAGCCGGCCACCCCCGTCGCCGAGCTGACCGCCGAGCTGGTGCGGGCCGACGACGGCTTCGACCTCCAGCGCGAGCCGCCCCGCCTGCACGCGATCGAGGACGTCGAGGCGCCCGGACCGGCCGGCCCCGTACCGGTGCGGATCTACCGGCCGGCCCCCGGCCCGCTGCACCTCGTGCTGTTCCTGCACGGAGGCGGCTTCGTGATCGGCCGCGAGGGCTATGAAGCCCCGCTGCGCGAGCTGGCCGGCGCCGCCGGCTGCCTGATCGCGGCACCCGAGCCACGCCTGGCACCCGAGCACACCTTCCCCGCCGCGCCCGAGGACGCGCTGGCCGTGGCGCGGTGGCTGGCCTCCGAGGCGCCCGCGCTCGGCGCGGCCCCCGGCCCCTTCACGGTGGCCGGTGACAGCTCGGGCGGCAACCTGGCGGCGACGGTCACGCACCGTCTGACCCGCGAGGGCACGCCGCCGGCGGCCCAGGTGCTGATCTACCCGATGCTCGACGCCACCGCCGCGTCGCCCGCCTACGAGGAGTTCGCGAGCGGGTACGGCTTCACGACCGAGAAGTCGCACTGGTACTTCGACCGGTACCTGCCCGAGGGCATCGACCGGGCCGACCCCGCGGTCTCACCGCTGTTCGAGCCGGAGCTCGAGGGGCTACCCCCCACCCTGATCGTGACCGCCGGCCACGACCCGCTGCGCGATGACGGCGAGCGCCACGCCGGCAACCTCCGGGCGGCCGGGGTCGAGGTGGAGATGCGCCGGTACGCCGGCACGATCCACGGCTTCTTCCAGATGACGGGCACCCTGCGCTCCTCGCTGGAGCTGCACCGCGAGCTCGGCGCCTGGCTGCGCCAGCGCCGGGTGCCTACTTCTTGACCCGGAATGCGCCGCGCATTGACGGGTGGATGCGGCAGAAGTAGGCGTAGGTGCCCGGCTTGAGCCGCTTGGACGTCGACCACGTGTTGCGGTCGGGCGTGGGCGGCCCGCCGAAGCCCAGCTGGCCCGAGTCGAACTCCACCGGGCCGTTGGCGATCGGGTAGCCGATGCCCGTGGACTTGTTGCACGGAAGCCGGCAGGACGTGACCGAGTGGTAGATGTCCCGGGTCGCGTCCGTGCTGGTGAACTTGATCGACTTCCCGCGGCGCACGAGGGGCGTGCGGTCACCCATCCGCTTCTTGGGCAGGTAGCCGAAGTTCGTGATCGCGATGTTCGAGGAGAACGCGCCCGACGCGACGTCGGCGGGGTCGTCGGCGTCGATGTCCTTGCCGCCGTGCACGTTGTTCTCGGGCAGGTGGCCGTGGGTCGTCTTGCCCTTCACGTCGACCTTCTGCCTGAACGGGTCCTTGCTCGGGCCGGCGTCGGCCAGCCACGAGACCATGATCCCCATCGACTCGTACCAGGAGGCGCGCTTGGACTCGTAGGTCACCGTGGTGGACAGCACGTCGTCCTTCTTCAGGCCCACGCGGTAGTTCTGCGGGGTGACCGTCATCGCCAGGTCCCAGGACACCGGCCCCAGCGGCTCGAAGTACTTGGCCACCGAACGGAACAGGCGCGCCCGCTTGCCCTTGCGGGTTACGTACAGGTCGTTCCACAGGCCGCCCGCGTGCAGATGGCCGGCAGTGTTGATCAGCACGCTGTCGCGGTCCACCCGCCAGCGGTTGGGCCGGCGCGGCCGGCCGGCGTAGGCGGCAGGGTCCTGTGTGGGATAGGTGAACTTGCCCTTGCGGCCCGCACCGCGGAAGACGTCGAACACCGGGTAGAGCTTGCCGTTCTCCACGTCCATCCACACCGGCCGGGCGGGCTTGATGGACGCGGCCGCGGGCGACGTGGCGGGCACGAAGTCGATGTCGTAGGTGATGTAGACGTCGTCGGCCCGGTTCACCAGGTTGTGGATCATGTAGTTCAGGACCCACGGGTCCGATGCCTCGTAGGCATAGCCGTAGCCCTTCGGCAGGCTCAGGTCGGTCTTCTCCTCACCCGCGGCGAAGAAGCGCTCGGGGCCCCCCATCGTGGCGTCCTTGCCAGCCAGGTTCGCCCACACCGCGTGGTGGAACATGATCTTGTTCGTGCGCGGTATCGAGCCGTCGGCGTGGCGCAGGTTGGGCCGGATGCCCACGATGTAGCCGTCCACCTGCGGCTTCTGCGCAGTCGGCGCGAACAGAATCCGGTTCTGGCCGGGACCTACGTGGTAGGGACCTGCGCGGAAGCTCAGGCGTTGCACTCCGGGCTGTCCGGCCGCGAACGCGGGAGGCACGGCGAGGAGCGAGGCCATGAGCACCGCGCCGAGCAGAGCCAGGCGAGCGGTGGAGGACACCCGGCGAGCCTCCCATACCTGGGCCCTTCGCGCCAGGGCGGCGTATAACACGCCTATGCCGTCTCAAGGAACGTTTGCGGGTGGCGAAGGCGACGAGCGCGTGGTTGCCAGGATGTTCGCGGCCATCGCCGCGCGGGATGCCGACGGCGCGATAGCCATGCTCCACCCGGACGTCGTCTGGTCTCCGACCGTGTGGAGCGGCCCGTCCACACTGCACGGCAGAGACGCAGTTCGAGGGTGGTTCGCACAGTTCGGGCCCGACCTCGAATACCTCCGAATCGACGTGACGGACCTGCGCCGGCCCGCCGGGTGGGTGATCGTCTGCGGTGTCGTGCACGACACCCGGGCCGCGGCATTCGCGACCCGGGTGGGGTGGAACTTCGCTGTCGAGGGCGGACTGGTAATCGAGGGCCGGGCCTTTCCGAGCTGGGAGGAGGCCATGAGCGCCGGGGGCGCGGGAAACGACTGATCGCTTGGCAAACGGCCCGCCGAGTCAAGCTCCGCGCCCACCTGTCGATGCCTCTTGTATGGACATGCGCCCCGGCGGGAGCGAGCGCTGGCTGTTCCCGGCTGCTCTCGCGGCGGTGGCAGCGCTTGTCACGTTGGTGCTCGCCTACCTGACCGACCTGGGTTCGCCTGCCGTGATCAACCTGGCCTACTACGGGCTGATGGGGGCCGCCGTGGGCCTGATCGCCCTGCGAGCCCGACTGAGAAGCAACCTCCGCGGCGCATGGACCCTGATGGCGCTGGGCCTGCTGGCCTGGATGGCCGGCGACGCCTACTACGCGATCTATCAACCGACCGCCTACCCGTCTCCGGGCGACGGCCTCTACGGGCTCTCCTACATCGCGCTCCTGGGCGGCATGCGCGCAATGGGCGGCAGGGTGCGCGTCGCCGGATTCGTCTCGGTCGCACTTCTCATGGTGGTGTTGGGACTGGCGACGGTCTGGTCCTGGCTGGTCTTCGACGGAATGCTCAGCAGCGCGGAAGGCAGCACGGCTGCCATCGCCACGGCGGCGGCCTTTCCCATGTTCGACCTGATGCTCCTGGCTTCGGCGCTCGTGGCCCTGGCCGCGCGCCACTGGCACCTGGACGCGGCCTTCGCGGCGCTGATCGGAGGGTTCGCGCTGCTGGCGGCCGGAGACCTGATCTACACCGCCCAGGTGACCGCCGGCACCTACCAGGCCGGCAACGTGGCCGACGCGTTGTGGCCGGCAGGGGCGATCGCCGTGGCGTTCGCCGCGTGGCTGCCGGCGTCGTTCTCGGAGGCGGGCGTGCGCGGGAACAAGCTCGTGCCCGCCCTGGCCTCCGTAGCCGCGGCCGTCGCCGTCGCCACACTGGTGGCCGACCATTTCGACCCGCGTGGAACGGTCACGATCCTGCTGGCCGCCGCCACCTTGCTGGCGGCCATGGCCCAGGTGGCCCTTCTGTTCCGTGGCCGCGAGCGCGCAGCCGCGGAGACGCAGGCTGCCCGCGCCCTGCACGGCGCCTCCATGCAGGCCGCGCTGGACTGCGTGATCACCATCGACCAGCGGGGCCTCATCCGGGAATGGAACGACGCCGCCCATCGCACCTTCGGCTACACCCGCGCCGAGGCTCTGGGACAGGAAGTCGCAGAGCTCATCATTCCCACGGCCGTGCGCCAGGACCACAGGGACGGGATGGCTCGCCTGGCCGCCACCGGCGTGGGAACAATCCTCGGCAAGCGCATCGAGGTCATGGCCTGCCACGCACGCGGCGGCCAATTCCCTGTGGAGCTGGCTGTCACCCAGGTGCAGGCGGAGCCGCCCATATACACCGCGTTCATCAGGGACATCACCGAACGTCGCCGACGCGACGAGGAGAACGAGCGCCTGGCCGCGATCGTGCGCTCCTCCGAGGACGCGATCCTGTCCAAGGACATGAACGGCATCGTCACCGCCTGGAACGACGGTGCGGAGACGCTGTACGGCTACACGGCCGGCGAGGTGATCGGGACCCGCGTCACCGACCTGTTGATTCCGCCGGAACGGACCGAGGACGAACCCCTGATCGACCGTGCTCTGGTCAAGGGAGAATCACTGGCCTTCCAGACCCAGAGGCTGACCAAGTCGGGCGAACTGCTCGACGTCTCCCTGCGCTGCTTTCCCATCCGCAGCCTCGACGGCCGCGTCATCGGAGGGTCCGTCAGCGCTCACGACGTCACCGACCGCCGCCGGCGCGAGGCGATACTGCGCAGGGACACCGAGGGCAAGCTGTGGCGCCGTCGGATCGAAGAGGCATTGGCGCACGACCACATGGTCTTCTGGGGCCAGCCGGTGGTGGACGCCCTGACCGGCGCGCTGCATCACAAGGAGCTGCTGATTCGCATGGAGCTGGACGGGGAGATCATCACTCCGAACAACTTCCTGCCGCACGCGGAACGCACCGACCTGATCGCCGACATCGACCTCTGGGCCGTGGCCACCGGCGTCAAGCTCGGCCGCGAAGGGCCGGTGGCCATCAACCTGTCGGCCAAGAGCCTGTCCAACCCCCGGTTGATCGACCGTGTCCGCCGAGAGCTCGACGATTGCGGCACCGACCCGGCAGCCGTGCTCTTCGAGATCACCGAGACCGCCGTCGCCGAGAATCTCGCCGCCGCCCAGACGCTGGTTCGGCAGCTCACCGAGATGGGCTGCGGCGTGGCCCTGGACGACTTCGGTACCGGCTACGGATCCTTCACCTACCTCAAGCACCTGCCGGTGACCCAGATCAAGATCGACATGTCTTTCATCCGCGGCTTGCTCGACGACGAGGCGGATCGGCGCGTGGTCAGATCCATCATCCAGACCGCCGGAAACTTCAATGTGGAGACCGTCGCCGAGGGAGTGGAGGACGAGGCGACCGTCGACCTGCTGCAGCAGATGGGGGTTGACCTGTTGCAGGGCTACCATCTTGGCCGCCCCAGGCCGCTGCCCCCCGCGGCGGGCTTTCTCGGTACCGCGTCGAGAGGCCAGAGGCCTGCATCAGCGCGCCTCTCGGAGTAGCGGGCGCTTTTCCAGTCCGACGCCCCGGCGCCGGGCACCGGTCAGCTCGTCCAGCCCCGCCGATCACCGCGGTCGAGGGCGGCGCGAAACGGGGCGCCGGTGCCCCGGCCGGTAAGCAGGACGGCCTCGCCCCGGTTCGATCGGGTGGCGCATTGCCGCTCATGCTTGGCGCCGTCCCGGTCGATGGATACGGGTAGCGGGGCCACAGCAGCATCCCTACGACCGTGGGTCGAGTTCCGGCCAGGGCAACCGGCCACAGAGGAGCACCACCCATGTCCGATCGAGCACATCAGCCCGAAACCGGCCGCAGGCGCCTACGCACGCTGATCTCTGCTGTGGCCGGCGCGTGCCTGGCCTTTTTCGTCGCCGCCGACGGCTCCGCCCTCGCCGCCCGCGGCCTCATGAAGACGCGTCACATCGCGATGGGCGCGGTGACCAGCGCGAAGATCCGGGACGGCTCCGTGATGACCAAGGATATGGACGCGAGCACGCTCAAGAGGCTGCTCGGGGCCAAGGGCAAACGCGGCTCTGACGGCGCGCCGGGCTCCCCCGGCGCCGACGGAGCGAACGGAGCCAGGGGTACCGACGGCCGAAGCGGAGCCAACGGTGTCAACGGCACGTCCGGCACCAACGGGGTGGCGGGCGCCAACGGCGCCAATGGCGCCAACGGCCCGAACGGTGCGAACGGCGACGACGGGGTGAACGGGGTCGACGGCGACGACGGGACCAACGGCACGAACGGCACGAACGGCACCTTCGCGCCCCTGTCCGCGACCGGCGGATCGACGCCGCTGCTCACCGCCACGCCGCCCACCGTGGTGGTCAGCAGGGCATCCGTGCCGGCAGGCAAATACGTGGTCCTGGCCAAGTCCCAGCTGACCCACACCGGTGCGGGCGACGCTATCACCTGCGAGCTGAAGACCGGCGCCACCGTCATCGACACCGTCGCCATGAAGACGCTACCGGCGCTCGCCGCGATCCCCATGTCCATGCAGGCCGTGACCACCACGGCCTCGTCGTCCACGTTCAGCGTCGAGTGCGACGTTCAGGTGGCCGGCGGCACGGCAGCCGACAGCAGCCTGATCCTCATCCCGACCGCCTAAGCCGGCGGGCGCACCGGCTCGGAGCCGTCCCATCCGTCGGCGGCCCCGAGCACCATCCCGAAGAAGTCCCGCAGCGGCGGGGCCGACCTAACCGATCGGCTGACCCCGCCAGACCCTGTGGCCCCGGCGGCGACCGCCGGGAGTCCACCAAGCGCGCTCGCCGAGCAGCCGCATGACCGCCGGCAGGAGCACCATCCGGACGAGGACCGCATCGATGAACACCGCGGCTGTAGCGCTACAGCCTCCTTGCGAGGGCCGAAGTCCAGGGTTGCGCGCCAGGGAGGTGGAACGGCGTTTCAGGGCGGGGGTAGGGTCGAGATTATGGAACACGCGCCTCGTGAAGCCCGCTCGATACGAATCGTGCTTGCCGACGACCACCAGGTCGTTCGGAGCGGGCTGCGGCTGCTGTTAGAGGCCGAGGCGGAGTTGGAGGTCGTGGCCGAGGCGTCGGAGGTCGAGCAGACCGAGCGGTTCGTCCTGGGACACCACCCGGACGTGCTTGTCCTTGACCTGAACATGGAGACGTCCAGCCTGCCGGCCATCCCCCGCATCCGTGAGCGGACGCCCGAGACGGCGATCGTCGTCCTGACGATGCAGAACGACCCGGCGTTCGCCCGGGAAGCGCTGCGCGCCGGGGCGCTCGGATACGTACTCAAGGAGTCCGCCGGCACCGAGCTGGTGCAGGCGGTCCGCCTGGCCGCCGCAGGGGAGAGCTACCTCAACCCCCGACTTGGGGCACAGTTGGCGGCAGAGCCGCCGATACCTGACGGGCCACCCGATGAGCTGACCGACCGTGAGTTGGAGGTGCTGCGGCTGATCGCTCTGGGTCACACGAACGTCGAGATCGGGGCGCAGCTGTTCCTCAGCGTCCGCACCGTCGAATCCCACCGCGCCCATATCCAGCAGAAGACCGGGCGGTCGACTCGGGCCGAACTGGTCCGCTACGCGCTCGACCACCAACTGGTCGACTAGGCACCCGCCCGTCCTCGCCGATCGCCGTGGACGTCCTCCTTCTCCTGCTGGCCGCCAGTGGCACCGCTCTGGCAACCGGGCTAGGCGCCATCCCCGTCTCCCGTCTCGGCGATCGGGCCGAGAGCATCCGGCCGGCGTTGTGGGGCCTGACGGTCGGTCTGATGACCGTCGCGTCGATCGTCGGGCTGCTGCTCCCGGGCCTCGAGGAGGGGTCGGCCTCGGTGGTGGTCCTCGGGCTGGCCGTCGGAGTCGCGTTCCTGCTCGGATCGCGTCGCTGGCTGGGTCACCACGACATCCATGTGGCGGGCATGACCGGCGCGGGCGCGCGGCGAAGCGCGCTGGTGTTCATCGTGCTGCTGGTACACAGCCTGCCGGAGGGCTTCGCGATCGGTACGGCGTACGCCTCGGACACGGCGGGACTCGGTGTGTTCGTGATCCTGGCCATCGCCCTCCAGAACATCCCCGAGGGCACGAGCGTCGCCATCCCCATGGAGGCCGCCGGCGCCAGCCGCTCGCGACAGTTCTGGGCCGCCGTCGGCACGAGCGCCCCGCAACCGGTCGGGGCAGTCCTGGCCTACGCGCTGGTGAGTGAGATCACCTCGCTGCTGCCTTTCTCGTTCGGGTTCGCAGCCGGCGCGATGCTGGCTCTGGTGTTGTTCGAGCTGGCCCCGCAGGCCTTTCGCTCCGGCGGCCGGCGCCAGGCGCTGGGCGGAGCGGGTGCCGGGGCGGCGCTGATGCTGGCCCTGGCTGCCCTGCTCGGGACCTAGCCGACCGGGATCGTCGCGTGCACCGTGGTACCCCGACCCGGAGCCGAGACTACCCTGAGGTGGCCGCCCAGAAGGGCCGCACGTTCTTTCATGCCAGCCAATCCGAAGCCACCGCCGGGCTGGTCGGGGTCGAAGCCGTCGCCGTCGTCGGTGATCTTGATATCGAGCGTTCCGTCGAGCTCGCGCACATCGACCTTGACGCGACGAGCCGCTGCATGCTTGCCGGCGTTGGTCAGAGCCTCCTGCACGAGGCGATACGCGGTGTTCTCGACTTCGATCGACGGCCGCCGGGGCGCACGACCTGCCTCGTAGGCCAGGTCCACGTTCGCCGTGACCTCGAAGCCCTGGGTGACTCCGGCGCGGTCGATCAGGGTCGTCAGCGCGGCATCCAGGCCGATGTCGTCGAGCGCGGCCGGGCGCAGCTCGGCAATCAGGCTTCGCAGCTTCTCCACCTCTGCCCCGACCTGCTCCGACGCAGCAGCCAGGGCCGCTTCCGCACCGCCCGGGTGCCTCGCGCCCGTATCCAGGAGCACCCGCAGGCTGGCCAGTCCCTGCAACGTCTCATCGTGAAGTTCACGAGCCCAGCGCCCGCGCTCCTGTTCCGCCGATTCGATGCTGTTGCGTAGGCGATCGGCCTGAACGGTCTGCCCGGTCGCCACGGCGGTGGCCGCGCTCGCCGCGAACGACTGGAGGAGCCGCTCGTCCTCCAAGTCGAACTCAGGCGCGCCACGCAG
>DASQLM010000384.1:0-5261 GCA_035630015.1 Thermoleophilaceae bacterium
GCGCCGAAGCCCTCGCGCGCCTCGCGCACCAGGGCCACCGCCTCGGGAAAGAGGTTGGACATCGCGGTGCGCAGCTCCTGCGTCTGCTGCTCGGCGTTGCCCTGGAGGTTCAGGCGGGACATCCCGGCCACGGTCATGTCCGCGGCCAGCTTGATGGCGTTGTCGGCCCAGGCCACCTTTTGCGCGCCCTGCATCTGCTCCGCGAGCTCGGCCATGCGCCGCCGCAGCTCCTCGGGGTCGCCGAACAGGCCGCCGAATGGGTCTTCTGAGGACATGGCCTCAGTGTAGGGGCCGCGCGCCGACCACTAGGCTGCGCGTGATGGCTCCGCTGACGCCCGACCAGCTGCGCACCCGTGAACGGGTCGAGAAGGTCATCCGCATCGCCGCGCCGGCCCTCAACCTGGTGCTCGCCGCGGGTGAGCGGGTGTCCCGGCTCGTGGAGTCCGAGGACCACGAGTACTACCCGCCTCGCAATCCCGCCTCCGCCGTACCGCCGCCGCGTCAGTGACCGCCGACGAACAGCTTCGCTGGGAGGCCGACAACGCCCCGCGCTTCGCAGCCGCCGCGTTCGCCAGCGCGGCGCTCTCGCTGGGCGCGTTCGTGGTCCAGATCGCGGTCATCGGAGGGGGAGCCGACAATGAGCGCGAGGCGCTGCTGCGCATCGACGAGCACCACAGCCAGTTCTTCCTCAGCCTGGGCCTGCAGGCGCTGGCCTACGTCGCGCTGGCCGGGGCGCTGTTCTACCTGGCGCGCGGCATCATGGCGCGGCGCGAGGAGGGGCTGGTCTTCCTCTGGCCGCTGATCGCGCTGGCGCCGGTGCTGCTGATCGTCGGTGGGGTGCTGACCCAGATCGACCTGGGCCGCCTGGCCGACGACTTCCTGTCCTCGGGCGCGCGCACCAACGCCCGAGCCGAGGACCTGCTGGACGACCGCTCGGTGGTCAGCAGCGCCGTGGCCTCGGGCGGCACCCTGTGCATGGCGCTCTCCTACGTGCTGGTCAGCATCAACGCGATGCGCGCCGGCCTGCTGAGCCGCTTCATGGGCATCCTCGGCGTGATCGTTGGCGCGTTGCTGATACTGCCGCTGCTGCCCGGCGGCGGCAACTTCCTCCAGCTGTTCTGGGTCGCGGCCCTGGGCTTCCTGTTCCTGGGCCGCTGGCCCAGCGGGCGCGGCCCCGCGTGGGACGTGGTCGAGCCGATCCCGTGGCCGACCGCCGCAGACGTGCAGGCGGCGCGCACCGCGGCCGCGGACGCCGAGGCCGGTGGCGGGGACGGGGAGGCCGGTGAGGCGGAGCTGCCCGCCGGCGAGCCGAAGCCCGAGCCGGATGCCGGGGGGCACGAGCCCGGCCCGCGGCGCCCTGCCTCGCGCAAGAAGAAGCGCCGCCGCTAGCGCGGCACCCGCCAGCGCGACACCGTGACCGCCGCGGTGACCGTGAGCGGATCCGGCAGATCGCGCAGGCCGTCACCGCCGGCCGTGCCGGTGTGCCGGGCCGAGGGGCCCATGGCCGCCAGGGCCCGGGTCGCCTCGTGGTCGAGCGCCATCGACCACTCCAGCTCGCGCTCGTCCTCCTGTTCCAGCTCGGGCGCCAGCGTGTCCCTTAGGCGATCGGCCTTGCGCGGGTCCACGTCGAGCAGCCCCATCGGCCCGGCCAGCTCCCGCAGGTGGTGCGGCGCGGGGGTGGCCACGACCAGCACGCCGCCCGGAGCCAGCACCCTTGCGATCTCGGCGCCGGCGCGGGGCGCGAACACCACCAGCGCCACGGCCACGGAGTCGTCCAGCAGCGGCAGCGCGCCCCAGGCGTCCGCCACCACGGAGGTTGCGCGCGGGTGGGCCCTGGCGGCCCGCCGGGCCGCATAGACCGAAGCGTCCAGGGCCACGCCCGCGCGGTCCTCCAGTGCATCCAGGACCGCGGCCAGGTGGTGGCCGGTGCCGGCGCCGAGCTCGACGACCGCCCCCGGGACCGGATCGCCGGCGGCCTCCGCCAGCGCGCGGGTCAGCGGATCGAACCAGCCGCCGGCCAGGAAGCCGGCGCGGGCGGCCACCATGTCGGCGTCGTCGCCCTCGGGGGCGCCCTCGGGAGCCAGGTTCACGTAGCCCTGGCGGGCCACGTCGAACGAGTGCCCCTCGGCGCAGCCGAACGCGCGCGGGCCGGCGTCCAGCTCCAGCCCGCAGACCGGGCAGGCCAGCGGGGGGACGATCAGGTCGCGCCCGCGGCCTGGGCCAGCCGGCGGTAGGCCGCTCCGGGGTCATCCGCCCCGAACACCGAGGAGCCGGCCACCAGCAGCCCGGCACCCGACGTGACCGCCGGCGCGGTGGTGTCGGCGTCGACGCCGCCGTCCACCTGGATCGGCACGTCCGCCGGGAGAAGCGAGCGCAGCGTGTCGATGCGCTCGTTCGACTCCGGGATCCACTTCTGCCCGCCCCAGCCGGGGTTCACCGTCATGCACAGCAGGTGGTCGAACGAGCCGTGCAGGGCGTCCACGGCCGCGACGGGCGTGCCGGGGTTCAGCGCCAAGCCCGCGTGGCAGCCGGCCTCGCGCACCGCCTTGAGCGCGAAGTGGATGTTCGGCGTGGCCTCGAAGTGCACGGAGATCGAGTCGGCGCCCGCCTCGGCGAACTCCGCCACGTGGCGCTCCGGCCGCTCGATCATCAGGTGCACGTCCAGCCAGCCGCCGGCGCCGTGCACCTGCTCGTCCAGCGACTTGGTCACGGCCGCGCCGATGGAGATCGGCGGCACGAAGTGCCCGTCCATCACGTCCACGTGGATCACCCTGGCCCCGGCGTCCATGACGGCGGCCACCTGGTCGCCCAGGTGGGCGAAGTCGGCGGCCAGGATGGAGGGGCAGATGCGGCGCTGGTCGAGCACGGGGCGAAGCTATCAAGCAGTCAGCAATCAGCAGTCAGAACGACGAGGGTCCGGCGCGAACGCCGGACCCTTGTCCTGAGAGCTGAATGCTGAATGCTGCTCAGCTTCAGACCTTGCCGTCCTCCTTCTTGTCCTCCGACGGCGTCTCGGCCTTCTTCTCCTCGGCGTCCGACTCCAGCACCGAGCTGCGCAGGACGCGCTCGCACGAGCCGTTCTGGTTCGCCGGTGTGGCGTCCACGATCACGTCGAACTGGTCGAGCAGCGCACGGTCGCGGCCGGCACCGCAGTCGATGCGGTCGGCCTCGCCGTCGCGGGTGTGGAACGTGTCCGCACCGTTGCCGCCGGTCAGGGCGTCGCCGCTCTGGTCGCCGGGGGCCGACACGTCGCCGCGGGCCAGGGCCCACAGGTCGTCGTTGCCGTCGCCGCCGAACGACTGGTCCGCGCCCAGGTTGGCGAAGATGCGGTCCGCGCCGCCGCCACCGGTGGACACGTCGTCGCCGGTGCCGCCCGAGATGTAATCCCGGCCCGCGCCGCCGTTGACCTTGTCGTTGCCCTCGCCGCCGTGCAGGCGATCCTCGAACCGCTTGTTGCTGAACGGGGCACCCGGGCCGCCGTTCACGGTGTCGTCACCCTTGCCGCCGAAGATGCGGTCCTTGCCACCGTTGCCGTTCAGGGTGTCGTTGCCGAGGTTGCCGGCGATGAAGTCCCAGCCGGCACCGCCGTTGACGGTGTCGTTGCCGGCGTTGCCGAACAGCAGGTCGGCGCGGCGCCCGCGGACGCCTCCGCCACCGGCAAGCTGGTCGTCGCCGTTGCCGCCGCGAACCACGTCGCGGCCGGCCTGGCCGTTGGCCTTGTCGTTGCCGTTGCCGGCGAAGATCCGGTCGTAGCCGGTGCCACCGAGAACGGTGTCGTCACCGCCACGGGCGCTGATGCGGTCCTTGCCGCCCTTGCCGTTGATGGTGTCTGCGTCACTCGAGCCGTTGAGCCTGTCCTTGCCGTTCGTGCCGATGATCGTCGCCGCCAATGCGGTGGCGGCGAAGAGGCACGAGAAGGCGGCAAGAATGGTCAGGCCGAGCCCGATCCTTCCGCTACGCTGCTTCACAGGGGCATCCTCCTACTTGGTGGTTGGGGGTTGCCCCTACCAACTGCTCAGGGCGGCCGAAGTTGCGGCGCCGCTCGACAGATGCACGAATCCGTGTTAGTGGGCGGAAGTCTGGCGTGCCTGGGTGCGGATCTCGCTGAGGATGCGCTCGAGCCGCGGCTCGGTGTCCGCGTCCACGTACTTCATGGCGCCCGCCACCGCCGGGTGCACGTCCGCGATCTGGGCGTGTAGCTCGTGGGCGACGGCCCTGTAGCCGGGGTGTCCCTCGCGGCCGGAGCGCAGCTCGATCAGATGCATCGCCTCGCGTGCGTTCATGTCCAGCACGTAGCGGATGCGGTAGCCCAGGCACAGCGCGTAGGGGGCCAGCCGGGGCAGCCCGGCGTCGACCAGGCGCGTGTACTCCGACCGCGACGCGTCCAGCGCGCGGCGGTAGTCGTCGCCCACGCCCGCCTCGTCCAGCTCGCCGGGCACCCCGGCGCCCAGGTCGGGCGTCAGCGTCTGCCACTGCAGGGTCAGCATCCGGTGGCGCTGGAGGTCGCGGAAGGCGCCGTAGTCGGAGACCACCTCGAACCGGTAGCGCAGCGACTCCAAGCCCCGCCCCGGGCGGTGGCGGCGGTTCCGGCGCTCGCCGACCAGCTCACCGAGCATCTGTGCGCGCTCGTCGGGCGGTAGGGCGCGCACCGCCGCGCGCGCCTCGGTCTCCGGCGCGGCGGCCGCCTCGAACAACAGCGCGGCCAGCAGCTCGTCCTCGGAGCCCTGGACATCCAGCAGCCGTACCGACGGGCCGGCCTCCTGCTCGCCGCCGCGGTAGTGGTCCAGCCCCAGGCGGGCGGCCCAGCGGTCGGCCGCCTGGCCCCTCTGCTCCAGGTAGTTCACCCACTCGCCACCGCGGTCCGGGCGCTCCACGCGGGACACGAAGCTGGGCATCATCGCCTTCAGCTCGTTCAGGATCATGCCGCCGTAGTCGCGCGCCTCCGGCAGCGGCGAGGCCATCAGGCGCAGGATCATCTGCTCGTAGGCCTGGCCGCTGGCGAACACCCCCACGTGCGACAGCGAGGCGGCCGGCAGCAGGCCGCGCAGCAGGTCCAGCGCCTTGGCCCGGATCGAGCGCGCGTGCGCGGCCTCGTTCTCGTCCTCGCCGCGCGGGAAGCGCTCGGCGGCCCACGCCTCGACCTGCGGCAGCGTTCGCGAGTAGGTGTCGAACAGCAGGTCCATCGTCCGTGTGTACTCGGGCCCGAGCTCGTCGTGGCGCCAGTAGCGGTAGCCGCCGGTGCCCTCCATGGCGGTGTCGTA
>DASQLM010000385.1:0-4689 GCA_035630015.1 Thermoleophilaceae bacterium
TGAGAACAAGCGCCTGAAGAGCCGCGTCGGCTCGCTGCGCAACCCCGGCGCGCTGGAGCGCGAGGCGCGCAAGCTGGGCATGGTGCGCGAGGGCGAACGCAGTTACGTGATCACGCGCTAGCGACCCGGGTAGATTCGGGCCCATGCACCCGGCTCTCGACAGCGCCATGTTCCAGTGGCAGGACGGTGAGCAGCGGCTGCGCGCGATGCGGCCCGGGGAGCGGGTGCAGCTGGAAGGCGCCATCCAGGCGGTGCTCGAGGAGATCCGCCGGCGGCTGGGGTCCAGCTTCCACATCGCCGAGCTGGCCGAGTTGTACGCGGCCGGCACCGACTGGGCCGAGGACGTGGCCGGGCGCCGCGGCGCGAGCATGGACGCCGTGCTGGTGGTCGACGCCGCCTTCGCCCGCTACGCCCACGAGGCCGCCGACTACGCCGGCGGCCGCATGCACTTCAGGGCCTAGACGGCGCCGGGCTCAGTCGGCGTCGGCGTCGCCGGAGCGCTCGATCACGATCCGGTCGGCCTCGACCGTGACCGTGACCGGCCGGTGGCCGCGCCAGTGCTCGGCGTACAGGGGGTCGTCCTGGATGGCGGGGTCGAGCCACAGGCCGTAGCCCTCCTCGCCGTGGTCGAACGTGCCCTCCAGCGCCTTGCGCTGGCGACCGCGCCCGCGGCCACCGCGGCGACCGCGCCGGCGCCGGCGCTGGCCGGAGCCGTCTCCGTCGTCGCCGTCGGAGTCACCCTCGCCGCCGCCGGAGTCGTCCTCCGCGTCGCCGCCGGAATCCTCGTCCTCCTCGGGCTCGTCCTGCTCGGCCTCGAGGGCGGCGGCCACCGCAGCCTCGTCCTCGGCGCGCAGGTCGGGCTCGTCCTCGTCGATGCGGGGGCCGAACAGGTCGGTCTCCGCCGAGGCGGCCTCCTCACCGGGAGCCAGGTCGTGCTCGCGCTTGAACCCGGCGATGTCCTTCGCCGAGACCTCGAGCTGATGGGCGATCCAGGCGTCCGTGCGTCCTTGCCGGACCCAGGTCCGGATCTGGTTGAGCTGTGGTTTGAGTGATCTGCGTGCCAAGAGGCCGCGAGACTACCAACGAGGGGGTTCTGGGTCGGCTGTCATGGGTATCTGCAGGAATGCGTGTGCCCGTGGCCAACCTCGGGCATACTGACCCTTCGTCTTCCGCGGCACGGATTGCCGCCTACCCCAGGGAGGGAGGCCCCTGAGGTGCTCGTACTTACCCGCAAGGCCAACCAGAGCATCATGATCGGTGACGGCATCCAGGTGTCCGTCCTTGCGGTGATGGGCGAGAAGGTGCGCATCGGCATCGAGGCGCCGCGGTCGGTGCCGGTCTTTCGCAAGGAGGTCTGGGTCGAGATCCAGCGCGACCAGGCGGACGCCGACGACGAGGACGAAGACGCCCAAGGAACCGTCCGCAAGGCGCTCGAGGAACTGAAGGGCGACTAGCCGGTCAGCCCGCGACGCGGGCGAGCACCTGGAACATCACCAGGGTGACGATCACCGTGGTGGCCAGGATGGCCACGCAGAGCGCGACGAAGCGGGCGGTGCCGGCCTTGTGCACGCGCTCCACGCGGCGGGCGCGCGAACGGTGCACGGCGTTGCGGCGAAGCTGCTCCCGGCGAACGACGGAATCGGCGGCTTCCTCCCGGAAATCCGCCTCGTACTGCGCTATCGATTGCCTCATCCGCATGATCGGTTGCAGAGGCTACCACTGCAAGCCTGCGCTCAATCTGTGCCAATTGGCACAGATTGCCCGAGGGCTAGGCGACTGTGACGTCCTCGTTGAGGTAGACGTCCTGGATCGCGTTCAGCAGGCCGATGCCCTCGTCGGTCGGCCGCTGGAAGGCCTTGCGGCCCGAGATCAGGCCGGTGCCGCCCGCGCGCTTATTGATGACGGCGGTGCGCACGGCCTCGGCCAGGTCGCTCTCGCCCGAGGACGCGCCACCGCTGTTGATCAGCCCGGCGCGGCCCATGTAGCAGTTGAGCAGCTGGTAGCGGGTCAGGTCGATCGGGCTGTCGGTGCTGAGCTTGTCGTACATCGCCGCGTTGGTCTTGCCGAAGCCCAGCGTCTCGAAGCCGCCGTTGTTCTCGGGCAGCTTCTGCTTGATGATGTCGGCCTCGATGGTCACGCCCATGTGGTTGGCCTGGCCGGTCAGGTCGGCGGCCAGCGAGTAGTCGGTGCCGTCGTGCTTGAAGGCGTCGTTGCGCAGGTAGCACCAGAGCACGGTGAACATGCCGAGCCGGTGCGCCTCCTCGAAGGCGCGCGCCGTGTCCACGAGCTGGCGCCGGCCGTGGTCGCTGCCGAAGTAGATGGTGGCGCCCACGCCGGCCGCGCCCATGTCGTAGGCGCGCTGGACGCTGCCGAACATGACCTGGTCGAAGCTGTTGGGGTAGGTCAGCAGCTCGTTGTGGTTGAGCTTTACGATGAAGGGGATCTTGTGGGCGTACTTGCGGCTGACGGCGCCCAGGACGCCCAGGGTGGAGGCCACGGCGTTGCAGCCACCCTCGACCGCCAGCTCCACCAGGGCGGCGGGGTCGAAGTACGCCGGGTTGGGCCCGAAGCTGGCGCCGCCCGAGTGCTCGATGCCCTGGTCCACGGGCAGGATGCTCACGTAGCCGGTGCCGGCCAGGCGGCCGCTGTCGGCCAGCCACTGAAGGTTGCGGATGGTGCGGGTCGAGCGGTCGCTGTCCACGAACGTGCGGTCCAGGAAGTCGGGCCCCGGCAGGTACAGCTGCGACTTGTCGATGGTCTCGCAGGTGTGCCCCAGCAGGTCGCTCGCGTCGTCGCCCAGAAGCTCTTCCAGCTGCGATGAGGTCGTGTCGATGGTGGCCATGGGGGTCTCCTGTCCGGGACGTCGCTTGCGTACTCCACTGCATCGTAGGGGCCGCCCGGCGGGCTGGGTAGGCTCCCGCCCATGGAGCACCGCTTCACGGGCCCCTCGTACACCCTGGGGATCGAGGAAGAGCTCATGATCGTGGACGCGGAGACCCTCGATCTGACCAACTCGATCGAGGAGATGCTCAAGGATCTCCAGGAGGCGGGGACTGCCGGGGACGTCAAGCCGGAGCTGATGGAGTCGGTGTGCGAGATCGCCACGGCCCCCTGCCGCGACGCGGCCGAGGCCGGTGCCCAGCTGACCGAGTTGCGCACCAAGGTGCAGGAGGTGGCCGAGAAGCGCGACTGGGCCATCGGCGCCGCCGGCACCCACCCGTTCGCCCTCTGGGAGGACCAGCGGATCGTCTCGCGCCCGCGCTACCGCGACCTCATCTCCGGGCTCCAGTTCGTGGCCCGCCAGGAGCTGATCTTCGGCATCCACGTGCACGTGGGCATCGACGACCCGGACAAGGCCATCCACGTGGTCAACGGCATGCGCGTGCACCTGCCGGTGCTGCTGGGCCTCTCGGCCAACTCGCCGTTCTGGCGCGCCCAGGCCACGGGCATGCTCAGCGCCCGCACGCCCATCTTCCGCGCCTTCCCGCGCGTGGGCATCCCGCCCCGCTACGACGACTTCGGCGACTGGTCGCGCCGGATCGAGTTCATGATCGAGTCGCGCACGATCAACGACTACACCTACCTCTGGTACGACGTGCGCCCGCATCCGAAGTTCGGCACGGTCGAGATCCGTGTCATGGACTCCCAGACCCGGCTGGAGCACACGCTGGGGCTCGCCGCGCTGGTGCAGGCCATGGTCAAGGAGCTGGCCGAGCACTTCGACTCGGGCGAGCCGCTGTCGCGCTACCCGTACGAGATGCTGGACGAGAACAAGTGGCTGGCCGCCCGCCACGGCCTGGACGGCGAGCTGGTGGACCTGCCCAGCCAGGAGCGGGTGCCCACCCGGGCGCTGGCCCGGAGGCTGCTGGACCGCCTCCGCGGCCACGCCGAGGACCTGGGCTCGGGCAACGAGCTGGAGGCCGTCCAGGATCTGCTGGACCGGGGTAACGGCGGCTCCCGGCAGAAGGTGGTCTACGAGGCCAACCACGACCTGCGCGAGGTCGTCGGCGAGATCGTTGAAAAAACGTCGCCACACTCCCCGGCCGAATAGAACGTCGCGTACCCTCCGAGAGGTGAGCCAGCCCGACCTCTTCGTCGTGTGCAAGAACTGCGGGTCCGAGGTCAGCCCGTATGTGACCGAATGCCCGTACTGCGGTCTGCGGGTGCGCAAGCGGGCTCCCAAGCTCGAGCGCGACGAGCCGGGCGCCGACGCGCGGCCCAAAGAGCGGCGGCGCAAGATGCCCAAGCTCTCGCGCCTGCGCCCGTCCGAGATCGAGGGGATCGCGCCCGATTCGCGGCCGGTGGCGACGATGGCGCTCATCGCCCTGTCCGCGCTGGGCTGCCTGGTGTACGTGGCCGGAGGGCGGGCGCTCACCGAGCTCATCCTGAGCGCGCCGCTCGTGGACGACCCCTGGCGCTACGTGAGCGCCCTGTTCCTCTACGACAGCCTGGCCTACGCGTTCGCCGTGCTGGTGGCCGTCGGGGTCTTCGGCACCATGCTCGAGCGCCGCTTCGGCTGGTTCGCGCCCGTCTTCGTGTTCCTGGTGGCCGGCGTGGCGGGCACGGTCTTCGCGATGAACGTGGGCCCGGTGGAGGCCGGCTGGTTCCGCGACCTGTTCCCGCTCAGCGGGGTCGTGCTGCAGGGCGCCAACGGCGCCGCGCTCGGCCTCCTGACCGCCTGGCTGGTGG
>DASQLM010000386.1:0-2592 GCA_035630015.1 Thermoleophilaceae bacterium
TGCCCGCACCCCCTGAGCCCGACCACGCCGCCGACGCCTTGGCGGTCGGCATCTGTCACGCCAACACGGCGCCCTTCCGCGCTGCGGTGCCCGCGTGATCGCCCACGTCAGCGGCGAGGTCATGCTGCGCCGCGACGGCGAGGTCGTCCTGGATACCGCCGGGGGCCTGGGCTACCGGCTGTCGGTGTCCTCCGAGACGCTGGCCAAGGTGCCGCGCAAGGGCGGCTCGGTCACGCTGCACTCGCACCTGGTGGTCCGCGACGACGCCATGCAGCTCTACGGCTTCGCCAGCGAGCAGGAGCGCGACCTGTTCCTGATGCTCATCGGGGTCCAGAGCGTGGGGCCGAAGGTGGCCCTGGCCGTGCTCTCCGGGGGCACGCCCACCGAGCTGCTGTCCGCGCTGGCCGCGGGCGACGTGGCCCGGTTCCAGGCCGTCCCGGGCATCGGCAAACGCACCGCCGAGCGGATCATCGTGGAGCTGCGCGAGAAGGTCGCGGGCGCCGTGGCCGACGAGATCGTGGTCACCCGCTCCGCCGACGGCCCGCGCACGCAGGCGCGCAAGGGACTCGTGGGCCTGGGCTTCGATCCCCGTGAGGCCGACTCCCTCCTGGACCAGGCCACGGGCGAGACCACCGAAGAGCTCATCGCCGGCGCGCTCAAGGCCGCCCGGTGAGCGAGCCCATCCGCACTCCCGGCGTCGAGCGGATCCAGACGCCCGAACCGCTTCCCACCGAGGACGACCTCGACCGCTCACTGCGCCCCCGGCGCCTGGACGACTTCGTCGGCCAGCCCGCGGTGCGCGAGCAGCTGGGCGTGTTCATCGACGCGGCCAAGGCGCGCGGTGAGGCGCTGGACCACGTGCTGCTGGCCGGCCCGCCCGGCCTGGGCAAGACCTCGCTGGCCCAGATCGTGGCCGCCGAGCTGGAGGCCGAGTTCGTGTCCACCGCCGGCCCGGCGCTGGAGCGCAAGGGCGACGTGGCCAGCTACCTGTCCTCGCTCGAACCGCGGTCGGTGTTCTTCGTCGACGAGATCCACCGCCTCCCGCGCGCGCTCGAGGAGACGTTCTACCCGGCCATGGAGGACCGGCGGCTGCCGATCACCGTCGGCCAGGGCGCCGGCGCCCGCGTGGTCAACCTGGACCTGCCGCCGTTCACCCTCATCGGCGCGACCACCCGGGCGGGCCTGCTCAGCACCCCGCTGCGCGACCGCTTCGGGGTCAGCCACCGGCTGGAGCTGTACGACCCCGACGAGCTGGGCTCGATCGTGCGCCGCTCGGCCGGGATCCTGGATGTGGACATCGACGAGGACGGCGCCCGCGCGATCGCGGCCCGCTCGCGCGGCACGCCGCGCGTGGCCAACCGCCTGCTCAAGCGCGTGCGCGACTTCGCCGAGGTGCGCGGAAAGGGCACCATCGACGCCGGCGTGGCGGGGGAGGCCCTGGACATGCTCCAGGTCGACCACCTGGGCCTGGATCGCCTGGACCGCGAGATCCTGGACACGATCATCCGCAAGTTCTCCGGCGGCCCGGTGGGCCTGTCGACGCTCGCGGTGGCGGTGGGCGAGGAGTCCGACACCGTCGAGGACGTCTACGAGCCCTACCTGCTCCAGCAGGGCCTGATCATGCGAACGCCCCGGGGGCGGGTGGCGACCAAGGGGGCGTACAAGCATCTGGGGTTGGAGGCGCCGGAGGAAGGGGAGGCGCGGCTCTTCTAGCGTCAGCTTCAGCATCAGCATCAGGGCGCTTCTCGGCCCATTCGCCGTGCCATCGCGTGCAGCATGCGGCTGATTTCGCCGCTCTGCGCTCTCAGGGAACGGGGCAGATCCAAGTCGCGTGCGAGGGCCGTTTCCGTCCAGTGCTCCAGCTCCAGGGCTGACCCCCGGGCGATGACGATGAAGCGGCGCCTGTCCCCGCTCGACCCGCGGCCGTACGCCTCGGCGATGTTCGCCCCGATCGAGTCCGCGGCGCGCACCAACTGCTGCCCGACCGTCCAGCGATCGAACGGCTCCCAGCCGTCCACGCACGCGTACGCGGTGTCCGCCACCAGCCGAGCACGCCGATAGACCTGAAGTTGCTTGTACACGCCCTATAGAGACATGGAGGCCCGGACCCTCGTCCCGGCAGCTGATGCTGATGCTGAAGCTGACGCTCAGCCCGCCGACCCCATTCCCTAACCTCCAATCCCGCATGCCCAACTTCATCTGCCCAAGCTGCGGTAACCGCACGAGCTCTACCGACCGCACCGCCGGCTTCGCGAGCCGGGCGAAGGGCTGCAAGCAGTGCGGGTTCGGGTTCCTGTTCGAGCTGCTGGACGACTACTACCCGGCCCCGAACGCCGCGTTCTTCCTGTGCGACCAGAACGCGAAGCTGATCGGCGCCGGGAGGGGCGCGAGGGAGCTGACCGGGCTCGGCGACCTGGACGTGATCGGGCGGCCGGTGAACGACGTGCTGGGCCTGGAGTTCGAGAACGGCGACGACCACATAGGCACGGCCCTGGAGTGGGGCGTTAGGGTGCTGGACAAGACGGTCACGGTGCATGCGGAGGGCGACCGGCCCGAGCCGGCGAAGGCGGACATCTTTCCCGCCTACGACGA
>DASQLM010000387.1:0-3329 GCA_035630015.1 Thermoleophilaceae bacterium
GTCTGCTCGTGCGCCTGGGGCGGCACCAAGGACTCCGGCCTGGGCCGCTCGCACTCCAAGTTCGGCTTCTACGAGTGCGTGTCGATCAAGACGCTGGCCTACGAGCCGGGCTACACGCGCAACCTCTGGTGGCATCCGTACGACCGCGCCCTGGGCAAGGCGATGCACTCCACCGCCCAGCTGCTCTACGGCCGCGACGACGACAAGCCCAAGGCGCTGCGCGGCGGTGCGCGCTCGCTGGCCAAGGTGGCGGCGCGCGCCGTGCGCCGCTGACCGTGGCCGAGATGCGGGGCGAGCGGGTGGTGCTGGTCCCGCTGGCCGAGCAGCACGCCGAGCCGCTGCGCGAGATCCGCCGCCACCCCGACGTGGCCGATTGGTGGGGGGCGCTGGACGACGGGTTCCCGTGGGAGGAGCCCGAGGCCGAGCGCTTCACCGTCCTGCTGGACGGCCGCGTGGCAGGGATGATCGAGGCCCACGAGGAGAACGAGCCCGACTACCGCAACGTCGAGGTGGACATCTTCCTGGATGCGGCCCTACGCGGCCAGGGGATCGGCCCCGACGTCCTGCGCACGCTCATCCGCCACCTGGTCGAGGAACGCGGGCACCACCGCGTGATCCTGGGGGCCAACGTCCACAACGCCCGCGCGATCCGGGCCTATGAGAAGGCCGGCTTCCGAACGGTGGGCACCATGCGCCTGAGCGGACGCGACTTCCGCACCGGGAAGTACGAGGACGAGCTGCTGATGGAGTACGTGGTGGAGCCGCGGAGCTAGCCGACGGCGGCGCCGTTGGCGGTCAGCCGCACCTCGATGTTGCCGCGGGTGGCGTTCGAGTACGGGCACACCTTGTGCGCCTTGCCGACCAGCTCCTCCGCCTGCGCCTGGTCGTCGATGCTGGGCAGCGTCACGTCCAGCGCCACCGACAGGCCGAAGCCGCCCTCGGAGGTGGGGCTGAGCTCGACCTTGGAGTCCACCGACACGTCGTCGGCCTCGACCTTCATCCGGCGCGCCACCGTCTGGATGGCGGACTCGAAGCAGGAGGCATAGCCCACGGCGAAGAGCTGCTCGGGGTTGGTGCCGCCGCCCGGGCCGCCCAGGTCGGCCGGGATGCGCAGGTCGACCTCGAGCGCGCCGTCGCTGGTGGCGCCGTGACCCTCGGCACGGCCTCCGGTCACAGTGGCTTGCGCCGTGTAGAGAACTTTCGCCATGGGGCCGCAGCCTACGCCGCGCGCGCCGCCGGCACCAGCCGCAGCCGGTCCGGCAGGAACGGGATCAGCACGCGCTTGACGTACTCGGCGCCGCCGGCCACCGCCGCCTTGCGCACCGGTGCCGGCGGCAGCGCCGAGAAGCCGTACTGCTTGCGGATCCGGTCGGGCAACAGGCCGATGGTGATGAAGTTGGCCGTCTGCAGCAGTGGCTGGGCGACCCAGGGAACGGGCGGCTCCATCACGATCTCGCGCGCGCGGCGGCGGGCCCAGTCCGTGACCAGCAGCGTCTCGCCCTCGAGCATGTCGCGGCGGTACTCGTCCAGGTCGTCGAGCGTCTCGGGCATGTCGGCGCGGGCCAGCCCGAACAGCTCGCCCACCACCTTGTAGTCGTCCCAGTAGGCAGCCTCGTCCCGCCGCGACATCGACCCCACGTACTTGCGGTAGACCACGATCCCCGAGTCGACCAGGGTGAACAGGACCCACAGCAGCAGGTCGGGCTGGTCGGCGCGGTAGGGCGTGCCGGCCGGGTAGACGCCCACCCGCTCCTTGATCCGGCCCCGCACCCGGGTGTGCATATCGCGCACGTGGGCGGTCACGTGGTCGGCCTCCTCGCGGGTGCCGAAGCCGATCGTGCTCATGGTCTCGGCCGTGCGCGCCAGCCGGTCGTAGGGCTCGTCCATGGCGGTCGAGTGCGCCAGCAGCCCGGTCACCGCCAGCGGGTGCGCGGCCTGCATCAGCAGCGCCCGCGGCCCCGAGAGGGCGATCGCGCGCTCGCGGTGCACGCGCCTGAGCATCGACTCGTCGGTGAAGTATCCGGTGGTCATCTACAGCCCGACTACGGCTCGTACACTTGTTCAGACCATGCCCGCCCAAGCGTATGCCGGAAAAGAATGCGTGTGCCAGTTCCGAAAGGGGCTGTGCGACCAGACCTGCGTGCAGGGGATGCTGGAGACGCCCTTCTACATCGCCTGCCTGAAGCTGACCGACCGCCGCTGCCTGGTCGTGGGCGGAGGCGACATCGGCCTGGAGAAGATCGAGGGCCTGCTGGCCTGCGACGGCTCGGTCCACGTGGTGGCCCCGGAGGTCTGCGACGAGGTCCACGCGCTGGTCGAGGAGGGCTCGATCACCTGGGAGAAGCGCGCGTACCGCCCCGACGACCTGGAGGGCACGTTCATGGCCATCGCGGCCACGAACGACAGCGAGGTGAACATCGGCGTGTACGAGGACGCCGAGAGGCGGGCGATGCTCGTGAACGTGGTCGACGTGCCGCCGCTGTGCAACTTCATCCTGCCGGCGATCGTGCGCACCGGCCCGCTGGCCATCGCCATCTCCACCGCGGGCGCCAGCCCGGCGCTGGCCAAGCGGATGAAGAACCAGATCGCCGAGGAGTACGGCGACACCTACGCGCGCCTGGCGATCATGCTCAACGACGTCCGTGGCTGGGCCAAGGGCACGCTGCCCACCTACCAGGACCGCAAGGTCTTCTTCGAGTCGATCGTCAACGGCGATCCCGACCCGATCCAGCTGCTGCGCGACGGCGACGAGGACGCCGTGCGCGACATCATCGCGGCGGCGCAGCGCACCGCCACGCCGGCCTGACGGCGGCTACGCTCGCCTGGTGAGCGAGCTCTCGCACCTGGACGACTCGGGCCGCGCGCGCATGGTCGACGTGGGCGCCAAGGACGCCACCGACCGCGTCGCGATCGCCGACGCCGCCGTGGAGATGGAGCCCGCCACCGCGGCCAAGGTGGCCGCCGGCGACATGCCCAAGGGCGACGTGGTGTCCACCGCGCGGATCGCGGGGATCCAGGCCGCCAAGCGCACCGCCGAGCTGATCCCCCTGTGCCACCCGCTGCCGCTGTCCTACGTGGACGTGGCCATCGAGGTGGACGCCGACGCCGGCCTGGTCCGCCTGACCGCCGAAGCGCGGACCACGGGCCAGACCGGCGTGGAGATGGAGGCCATGACCGCCTGCTCGGTCGCCGCCCTGACCGTGTACGACATGGTCAAGGGCGTCGAGCGCGGCGTGCGCGTCGGGCCGGTCCAGCTGGTCTCCAAGACCGGCGGCCGGCACGACTGGCACCGCGCGCCCTAGAGGTCAACTGCCGCCCAGGAGACGGAC
>DASQLM010000388.1:0-9334 GCA_035630015.1 Thermoleophilaceae bacterium
GTGGGCTCGTCGGCCAGCAGCAGCGGCGGGTGGTTCACGAACGCGCGCGCCACCGAGACGCGCTGCTGCTCGCCGCCTGAGAGCTCGTCGGGGTAGTTGTGCAGCTTCGTGGACAGGCCGACCAGGCGCAGGATGTCGGGCACCTTGCGGCGGATCTCCGAGCGCGGCTCGCCGATCACCTGCAGGGCGTAGGCCACGTTGTCGTAGATCGTGCGGTTGGGCAGCAGCTTGTAGTCCTGGAAGACCGTGCCGATGTTGCGGCGCAGCATCGGCACGCGCGAGCGCGGCATGGTGCCCAGGTCCTTGCCGGCGATGCGGATGTGCCCGGCGCTGGCCTCGAGCTCCTTCTGGAGCAGGCGGATGGCGGTGGACTTGCCGCAACCGGTGGGCCCGACCAGGAACACGAACTCGCCCCGCCCGATCTTCAGGGAGGCGCGCTCCAGCCCGACGGAGCCGCCGTCGTAGACCTTGGAGACGTCGTCGAACTCCACCACCGGCACGTCCGGGCCGCGGCGCGGCTCGGGAGCCTGGGTCGCAACGGTGGGGCGGGCGATGTGGGGACGCTTGCGTGTGCCGAGTCCGGCCATGAGCAGACATGGATATCGGACGCCCGCCTCGTCGCGGGGTGGTGCAAATGTTCCTGCACTCTGCAGGGTTTCTTGCAGGGTCAGACGGTGATGTAGCCGCGCGTGCGCGCCGCGTCCACGACCCGCTCGATGCCGAGCTCGAAGGCGGCCACCCGCAGCGACACCTCGTCGGTCTGCGCTCGCGCCTCCACCTCGCCGTACGCACGCCGCATGGTATGGGCCAGGCGGTCGTTGATGGCGGGCTCGTCCCAGCTGAAGTGCTGCAGGTTCTGCACCCATTCCAGGTAGGAGACGATCACGCCGCCGGCGTTGGCCAGCAGGTCGGGCACGATGGTCACGCCCTTGTCCATGAGCAGCTCGTCGGCGGCCGGGGTGGTCGGGCCGTTGGCGCCCTCCACGACCAGCTTGGCCCTGACCTGGTCGGCGTTGCCCTGGTGGATCATGCCGCCCAGCGCGGCTGGGACCAGCAGGTCGCAGGGAGTGGCCAGCAGCTCGTCGGGCGTGATCTCCTCGACCGCATCGAACTCGGTGACCTTGCCGCCCTCGGCCACGTGTGCCGCCAGCGCGTGGGCGTCGATCCCGGCGTCCGAGTGCACCGCTCCGTAGGCGTCGGAGACGGCCACGACGGTGGCGCCAAGGTCCTGGGCGATCCGCCCGGCCCACGATCCCACGTTGCCGAAGCCCTGGATGGCCACCCGGGCGGTGGATGGGTCGATGCCCGCGCCGGGCGCCGCCGACTTGAAGACCTCGATCACGCCCCTGCCGGTGGCCGCCTCACGCCCGGCCGAGCCCTCCAGCGACAGCGGCTTGCCGGTCACGATCGCCGGGGTGTGGCCGTGCAGCTTGCCGTACTCGTCCATGAACCACGCCATGACCTGGGCGTTGGTGCCCACGTCGGGCGCCGGGATGTCCCGCCCGGGCCCCAGCACCTTGTCGACCTTGCCGATGAACGAGCGCGCCACGCGCTGCAGCTCCTCCTGGGTCAGGCTGTGCGGGTCCACGTCGACCCCGCCCTTGGCGCCGCCGAACGGGATGCCGGCGATTGCGGTCTTCCAGCTCATCAGCTCGGCCAGGGCGCGGACCTCGTCCAGGTCCACCTCGGGGTGGAAGCGCACGCCGCCCTTGTAGGGCCCGCGGGCGGCGTTGTGCTGGACGCGAAAGCCGCGGTAGGTGTGGATGCGCCCGTCGGCCTGCTTGACCGGGATCTGCACCGTGACCTCGCGGTAGGGGGTGCGCATGACCTCGGCGACGTCGTCGCGCAGGCCCAGCCGCTCGGCCGCCAGCCCGAACCAGTGGCGGACGGTCTCGTAGTTGGACAGCTCGGCCCGCTCCCCCACGTCCGGTGTCATGGCGGGAGCCTACCCGCGAATGCGGTAGCGGAAGAACAGCTCGCCGTCGGCCTCGAGCAGAGAGACCAGCTCGGCGCCGACGGGCTCGAGCAGCGGCCGGCCCGCCGCCAGCGTCAGGGCGTCGGCGCCGCCGACGATCTTGGGGTCCACCGTCAGGAAGAGCTCGTCCACCAGCCCGGCGGCGAACAGGTGGGCGTTCAGGGTCGGGCCGCCCTCGCACAGGATCGACCGTACGTCGTGCTCCCGGCGCAGGCGGGCCAGCATCACGGGGAGGTCGGCGCCGGTGCGCAGGTAGGTCACGTCCGCGAGCACCCCCTCCAGCTCGCCTTCGGCACCGGTGGCCACGACCACGGGCGCGCCCTCGGCCTGCAGGATCGGCAGGTCGGCCGGCAGGGCCATGCTGGCGCTGACGATCACGGTCACCGGCTCGGCGGCCAGCCCCTCGTCCTGGCGCTTGGCCCGGAGAGCGTCGCTCTTGACCGCCCGCCCGTAGCGCTCCTGGCGCACCGTGCCCGCCCCGGCCATGATCGCGTCGGCCTGGGTGCGCAGGTGGTGGAACACCTCGCGGTCGGCGTCACCGCCCAGGCCGCGGGTGGTGCCGCCCAGGACGGCCTTGCCGTCGAGGCTGGCGACCATGTTCAGCACCACGTAGGGCCTGCCCTCGGGCGCGCGCGAGCCCAGGTCCAGGCGGGCGAAGGCGTCGGCTGCGTCGACCTCGCCGGGACGCGGGTAGAGGCGCTGGAGCTGCACTCAGCCCAGCGCGACCATGCGCTCGATCGGAACGCGGGCCCGCTCGGCGATCCGCGGATCGACCGAGACCACGGGCGCGCCGTCCCGCAGCGCGTCGCGCAGCTTGGGCAGCGTGATCATCTTCATGAACTGGCACACCGCGGCACGGTTGGCGGGCACGAACGTCTTGCCGGGGTTCTCCTGCTCGAGCGGGTGGAGCATGCCGGTCTCGGTGGCCACGATGAAGGTGTCGGCGTCGGACTCGCGCGCGTGGGTGAGCATGCCGCCGGTGGACAGCATGTGGGTGTTCTCGGCGTCCACGTCGCCGGCCGCCACGTACTCCATGACCGAGGTCGAGCAGCCGCACTCGGGGTGGATCAGGAAGTCCGCGCCGGGGTTGGCCTCGCGCACGTCGG
The DNA here is from genome assembly GCA_035630015.1 of Thermoleophilaceae bacterium. Lineage (GTDB taxonomy): Bacteria > Actinomycetota > Thermoleophilia > Solirubrobacterales > Thermoleophilaceae > JAAYBF01. Next base: position 3,082 of record DASQLM010000388.1, read on the forward strand.
CGATGTCGGAGGGGCGGATGCCGGCGTGCACGTGGCATTCGCCCGTCCACACGTTCATGCGCCGGCCGGTGACCTTCTCGACGTAGGCCCCCAGGAACATGTCGGGACCGAACAGGATCTCGGTGTCGGGGCCGTGCTCGCGCCAGATGTGCTCGACCACCTGGACCGCGTTCGAGGAGGTGCAGCAGTAGTCGGTCTCGGCCTTGACCTCGGCGGTGGTGTTCACGTACATGACCACGACCGCTCCCGGGTGCTGGGCCTTCCACGTGCGCAGCTCCTCGGCCGTGATCGAGTCGGCCAGCGAGCAACCGGCGTCCAGGTCGGGCAGCAGCACGGTCTTCTCCGGCGACAGGATGCTGGCGGTCTCGGCCATGAAGTGCACGCCGCAAAAGGCGATCGTCTGCTCGTCGGCGGCCGCCGCCTGGCGCGACAGCGCCAGCGAGTCGCCCACGAAATCGGCCACGTCCTGGACCTCGGGCACCTGATAGTTGTGGGCCAGGATGACCGCGCCGCGCTGGGCCGCGAGCTCGCGAACCTCGTCCTTGAGCGCAGGGATGTTCTCGAGCTCGAGAAGTGACGACATGTTTCGAACCTCACTCGGTTGCGAAATGAAGCCCGTCGGGGAACGGGCGCTTTACGAAATATAGCGTCGGCGGCGCTATCGATCGAGGAGCAGGCTCAGGTCCAGCGCCGAGGCCGAGTGCGTCAGCGCCCCGACCGAGATCAGGTCCACTCCGGTCTGGGCCACCGCGCGCACGGAGTCCAGCGTGATGCCGCCCGAGGCCTCCAGCGTCGCCCGGCCGCGCGTGCGGGCCACCGCCGCGCGCATCTCGTCGGCGCTCATGTTGTCCAGCAGGATGCGCTCCACCCCCTCGGCCAGCGCCTCGTCGAGCTCGTCCAGGGTCTCCACCTCCAGCTCCACGAACGCGGCGCCGCCGCCGGCCGCCAGCGCCGCGCGGGCGGCGGGCACGATCCCGCCCGCCAGCCGAGCATGGTTCTCCTTGACCAGGATCGCGTCGTACAGGCCGCCCCGGTGGGACACGCCGCCGCCGTCCACCACGGCCTGCTTCTCCAGCGCGCGCAGCCCCGGCGTGGTCTTGCGCGTGTCCAGGATGCGGGCGCCGCTGTCCTGCACCGCCCGCGCGTAGCGGGCGGTCAGGGTGGCCACCCCCGACAGGCGGGCCAGGAAGTTGAGGGCGGTGCGCTCGCCGGTCAGGATCGAGCCCGCGGCGCCCTCGACGGCCGCCACCTCCCCGCCCTCGCGCCACTCGCCCACCGGGGCCAGCGCCTGGAAGGCCAGCGACGGGTCGACCTGGCGGAAGACCTCGCGCGCCACCTCCAGGCCGGAGATCACACCGGGCTCCTTCTGGGTGATGACGGCTCGCGCGCGTGCGCCGGCGGGGACCACGGCGGCGACGGTCAGGTCGCCGGCGCCCACGTCCTCGGCGAGTGCTGTGGCGACCAGGTCTTCGATGCGCGGGAGCCTAGAGCGTGGTCGCGCTCAGGCGTTGGCGGGCGCGGCGGCGCGGTCGATGCCGGCGGCCCGGTAGGCGTCGGCCTCGTCCAGCGTCTCGTCGCGTAGCAGCGCCTCGGCCAGCGCGTCGAGCTTGTCGCGCTCACGCTCGAGCAGGTTGCGCACATCGCCGTGCGCCTCCTCGATGATCCGCCGCACCTCGGCGTCCACCATCTGCTGGGTGGCCTCCGAGGTCTCGCTGACGCCCGGCAGCAGCGGGCCCTCGCCGTTGGCGGACTGCACGGCCACGAACCCGATCTCGTCGCTCATGCCCCAGCGCGCCACCATGCCGCGCGCGATCTGGGTGGCCTGCTGGATGTCCGACTCGGCACCGGTGGTGATGGTGCCGAACGTGATCTCCTCGGCCACGCGGCCGCCCAGCGCCACCTTGATCTTGCCCCGGAGGTAGCTCTCCTCGTAGTTGAACACGTCGGCGTCCGGAGCGGACATCGTCACGCCCAGGGCCTGGCCGCGCGGGATGATCGACACCTTGCGCACCGGGTCGGCGCCCTCGGTGAGCATGCCGACGATGGCGTGGCCTCCCTCGTGGTAAGCGATCCGGCGGCGATCCTCCTCGCTCTGGACCACGTTGCGCTCGGTGCCCAGCACGATCTTCTCCAGGGCGTCCGTGAGGTCGCCCTGGCGGACCGCGGTGTGCTCGCGCTTGGCGGCGATCAGCGCCGCCTCGTTGACCACGTTGGCCAGGTCGGCGCCCACCATGCCCGGGGTGGCCGCCGCCAGGCCCGCCAGGTCGACGCCGTCGTCCAGAGGCACCGAGCGGGTGTGCACCTTCAGGATCATCTCGCGGCCGACCTTGTCCGGGGACTGGACCGAGACGCGCCGGTCGAACCGGCCCGCCCGCAGCAGCGCCTTGTCCAGGATCTCCGGCCGGTTGGTGGCGGCCAGCACCACCACGCCGTCGCCCGTCTCGAACCCGTCCATCTCGGTCAGGATCTGGTTCAGAGTCTGCTCACGCTCGTCGTGGCCGCCGCTGGAGAAGCCGCCGCCGGCCGAGCGCGAGCGCCCGATGGCGTCGAGCTCGTCGATGAAGATGATGGCCGGCGCGGCGTCCTTGGCCTGCTGGAACAGGTCGCGCACGCGTGACGCGCCGATGCCCACGATGGCCTCGATGAACTCCGAGGCGGAGATCGAGAAGAAGGGCACCGCGGCCTCGCCGGCCACGGCCTTGGCCAGCAGCGTCTTGCCGGTGCCCGGCTGGCCCGACAGCAGCACGCCGCGCGGGATCCGGGCGCCCAGCTTCTGGTACTTCTCGGGCTTCTTGAGAAAGTCGACGATCTCGGACAGCTCCTCCTTGGCCTCGTCGATGCCGGCCACATCCGTGAAGTTCACGCGCGTGTCCTCGCCGCCCTCGGCGCGGCGGGCCTTGGAGCGCCCGAACTGGCCGAGCATCCCGCCCCCGCCGGCCTGCTTCGCCGCCCGGCGCAGGAAGAAGACGAGCAGCCCGATGATCAGCAGCGTCGGGCCGAAGGAGAACAGGATCGTCTCCAGCAGCGACCGCTCCTGGGGCGGCTTGGCGTTGACCCGGACGTTGTTGTCCTCCAGCTGCTTGGCCAGCTGGTCGGTGTTGGCGAAGGTGGGCACCTCGGTCTTGAAGTGCTCCGCACCGTCGACCTTCTTCTTGTAGTCGCCGGTCAGCGTCTCGCCCTTGGACGAGATCTCCTTGACGTTGCCCTTCTCGACCTGCTGGATGAAGTTGGGCGTGTAGGAGATCTGCTTGCGCTCCTCCGCCGGGGCGAACACGGCCACGAACAGGTAGTTCAGCGCCAGCAGCACCGCCAGGATGAGCACGAACCGGCGCCAGCTGAACGGCAGCATCGGCGGCTTCACCGGCGGCTTGCCGCGCCCGTCGGGCGCGGGGTCGATCTTCCAGCTCGGGCCCTTGCGCTCGGGCGCCTGCGGGACCTCGGGTCCCTGGCGCTGCCCGTTGGCCTGGTCGGTCGGCATGGACGCCAACTCTAGGGACGGGGCTCCAGCGCCTCCGCGAGCTCCTCCCGCCGGGCCACGCCGAGCTTGCGGTAGGCCCGCCCCAGGTGGAAGCGCACGGTGTGCGCTGTTACCACCAGATCGGCCGCGATCTCGGCATTGGTCAGCCCGCGCGCGGCCAGCCGGGCCACGCGCAGCTCGGACGGGGTCAAGCCGCCGGGTACGCCCTCGCGGTCGGCGCGCGGCCGACCGCCCGCGCGGCGCAGATGGAAGTCGGCGCGCTCGGAGGTGTCGTCGGCCCCGAGTCTGCGGGCCAGATCGCCGCCCTCGTGCAGCGGCGCCCGAGCCTCCTCGCGGCGGCCGTCGGCGGCCAGCGAGGCGCCGACCTCCACCAGCGCGCGCGCCTGGTCGACGCGCGCCCCGATGCCGCCCAGCAGCTCGGCCGCCTTGTTCAGGTCCTCCAGGCCGTCGCCGCCCTCGATGCGCGTGATCAGCCCGCGCATGTGGAGTGCGATGCCCATCGGCCTGGGCACGTCGGCGGCCCGCGCCTGCTCGAGGTCGAGGTCGACGAGCTCGCGGCCGGCGACCGGGTCGCCCAGCCTCGCCCGCACCCACCCCAGCCGCGAGCGCCAGGGGCAGAACGGGTGGCGGGCGCCCATGGCCGCCATCAGCTCGCCCGCGCCGGCCAGGTCGGCCCCCGCGGCCTCGAGATCGCCGGCGGCAAGGTGCACGCGCGCCCGCGCCTCCAGGAGCATCGCGTAGGGCACGGTCTTGCGCCAGGGCTCGGGGTCGGCCAGCACCAGCACCTCGCCGGCCTCGGCGAACGCGCCGCGCTCGATCAGCACGTGGGCCAGCACCGCCCGGGCCGAGGGTTGGTACATCTCCCAGCCCTCGGTGCCCAGCGCCGTGAGCACGTCGGCCTCGGCCTCGGCCAGGCGCCCCGCGTAGAAGCGCGGCCAGCTGCGCAGGTAGAGCGTCGTGGCCCGCAGCTGCGCCTCGCCGTCGCGTTCGGCCCGTTCGGCGGCGGCGGTCAGGACGGTCTCGGACTCGGCGAACGCGTCGGACCACGTCAGCGCCGCCGCCACCTGGCTGAGCGCGATGCCGTAGGGGTCGGCCCCTTCCAGCAGCAACCCGTCGGCCCACGCGCGCATGGCCAGGTCGACCACCTCCCCGCGCTCGCCGCCCTGGATGCCCTTCTCGAGGGCGACTTCGGCCAGCAGCGCCCGCTCGGCCGGTGTGCGGGCGCGGCCGGGCCGCTCCAGGATCGGGGTGAGGTGGCGGGCCGCGGCTTCGGACAGGGTGCGGTCGAACCGCGCGGCGGCCACGTACGCGGCCACCAGCTCCACGGCCTGGGGGTCGTCGCGGGACCCCAGGCCGTCGAGTCCGCGCTCGAGCTCCAGCGCCGCGCCGCGGTAGTCCCCGGCCCCGTACAGGGTCCGCCCCAGTCGCAGGTGGAGGGCCGGAAGGGCGCCGTCAGCGGCCACGCCCAGGGCCTGGCGGAAGGCGTCCTCGGCACCGGGCTGTCCCGCACGCTCCCGGGCATCGCCCAGCTCGGACAACAGCGTGGCTCGGAGCTCGGAGTCGGCGGGTTCCCGGGTGGCGCGCTCGAGCCGGGTCACCGCAGCCTCGTGCCGGCCCCCTCCCGTAGCCACCCGGGCCGCCTCCAGCAGGAAGGGCGCGGCCCACTGCTCGCCGCCTGGTGGCGCGGCCAGCAGGTGGCCGGCCGCGATGTCCACGCCCCCGGCCGTCTGGGCCCACTGCCAGGCCACCCGGCGATGGATCCCGTGCCGGCGGGCGCTGTCGGCGGAGCCGGCCAGCGCGTCCCATTCCGGCGAGGACGCACGGGTCACCGGATCGGCGCAGGCGAGGAGCCCGGAGGCCACCATCGCGTCAGCCGCCTCGGCGGCCTTGTCGGGCGTCAGCCCCGCGGCCTCGGCGATCAGCCACAACGGTGCCCCGTCGTCAATCACGGCAATCACCTCCGCCAGCCGGCGGGCCTCCGGAGTCTGCGCTGGCACCGTGGCGGGAGTATCCCATCCCTGACGGCGGCGAAACCTAGCGGGGGTGCTAGTGGCGGGGGGCTCGGAGCTGACCTAGCTTCGACCCATGCCATCGCTCAGAAAGACCTTCCTCGCCACCCTGGCCGCCGGGTCCGTGACCGCGCTCCTGGTCACCGCCTCCCCCGCCCAGTCCACCGAGACCGCCGGTCCGGCCGCGCGCGGGGGCGACAACGGCGCCACCCTGGCCGGGCGCGGCGACCGCTGCAACATCTCGATGCTTGCCCGCAGAATCGAGATGCGACGGCGGATGAATCAGATCAAGAGCTCGATCGTGTTCGGCGGCAAGGAAGTCAAGAAGGGCAAGAAGGCGGTAAAGAAGGCCAAGAAGGCGGTGAAGAAGTCCGCCACGCGCAAGAACAAGAGAAAGCTGAAGGCGGCGAAGAAGAACCTCAAGCTGGTCTCGGCGAACCTCAAGGAGAGCAAGGCCTCGCTGCCGTCGGCCGTGGCCGGCTTCCAGCGCATCAACGAGCTCGCGGTATCCAGGGGCTGCCCGAACGACGACGGCAAGCCGAAGGGCCGGCGGGGCTAGAGCGCCGTCCCGGCTCGCCGGAGGAGCTCGGCCCGTACGAACGGGTCGAGCCCTCCGTCGAGGACTCCCTGCACGTTGCCGACCTCGGTGTCGGTGCGGTGGTCCTTGACCATCGTGTAGGGGTGCAGCACGTAGGAGCGGATCTGTGAGCCCCAGGCCACGTCCTGGGCATCGCCCTTCTCCTTCGCGATCTCCTCGCGCCGGCGC
>DASQLM010000389.1:0-8540 GCA_035630015.1 Thermoleophilaceae bacterium
GGCTGTACGGGATCCAGTTCCACCCCGAGGTCGTGCACACGCCCTACGGCACCCAGATCCTGACCCGCTTCCTGAAGGACATCGCCGGCGCCGAGATGGACTGGAACGCCGCGTCGGTGGCCGAGGAGCAGATCCGCCGCATCCGCGAGCAGGTGGGCGACGGCCAGGTCATCTGCGGCCTGTCCGGCGGCGTCGACTCGTCCGTGGCCGCGCTGCTGGTGCACCGCGCCATCGGCGACCAGCTGACCTGCGTGTTCGTGGACCACGGGCTGATGCGCAAGGGCGAGGGTGACCAGGTCGTGGCGGCGTTCCGCGACTACTTCAAGGTGCCGCTGGTGGCCGTGGACGCCGAGGAGCGCTTCCTGGCCAAGCTGGCCGGCGTGACCGAGCCCGAGGCCAAGCGCAAGATCATCGGCAACGAGTTCATCCGCGTGTTCGAAGAGGAGGCGGCCAAGCTCGAGGACCCGCGCTACCTGGTCCAGGGCACGCTCTACTCCGACGTGATCGAGTCCGGCGGCGACGGTACCGGCGCGGCCACCATCAAGAGCCACCACAACGTCGGCGGCCTGCCCGAGGATCTGGAGTTCGAGCTGGTCGAGCCCCTGCGCGCCCTGTTCAAGGACGAGGTGCGCCAGGTGGGCCTGGAGCTGGGACTGCCCGAGCGCCTGGTCTGGCGCCAGCCGTTCCCGGGCCCGGGCCTGGGCATCCGGATCGTGGGCGGCGAGGTCAACCGCGAGCGCCTGGAGATCCTGCGCGACGCCGACTACGTGCTCCAGGATGAGATCCGTGGCGCCGGTCTGTACCGCGACCTGTGGCAGTCCTTCTGCGTGCTGCCCGGCGACCTGCGCACCGTGGGCGTGCAGGGCGACGAGCGCACCTACGGCTACGTGGTGGTCATCCGCGCCGTCACCAGCGATGACGCCATGACCGCCGACTGGGCACGGCTGCCCTACGACCTGCTGGAGCGCATCGCCTCGCGGATGATCAACGAGATTCGCCAGGTCAACCGGGTGGTGTTGGACGTCACGTCCAAGCCCCCGGGCACCATCGAGTGGGAATAACCGTGGGTCTGTTCTCGCGCAAGAAGGACCCCAAGGCCGAGCTGGCCGAGATCATCGTCAAGCGCGGCGTGCGCGTGCGCGGCACGATCGAGACGTTCTCGGTGGCCGGCCCGACCGCGACGGCGCGGATCCGGTTCACGCCCGAGGGCGAGACGAGCGAGCGGCTGGTGATGGTGGTGCAGGACATGGCGCCGCAGGCGCAGGTGGGCCTCGAGCCCGGCGCGCCGGTGGAGATCTCCTACGACCGCGAGGACCCCGAGCGCGTGCTCATCTGGGGCTCGCCGCTGTACCGCACCACCGACGAGGGCGCGGTCGTGCGCGCCGTCGACGTGGCCGGCGGCGAGCGTTCCTAGTCCACCGGGTCGGTCATCGCCCCATGATCGCCGACTCGGCCGGCACCCGGCCCGCGCCGACAACGGCCACGGCGGGCACCTCCAGCGACTCGCCGGCGGCGAACTCGCCGGCCAGCTCGTCGAAGGCGGCGCGCACGCGCTCGCGGGTGGCGTCGTCGTGGGCGGCCAGGGCCGCGGGGGCGCGCACTAGCCCGCCCAGGAGGCCCTCCCACAACTCGTCGGCCGAGCCGGCGCCCACGGTCAGCTCCACCGAGTCGACCGCCACCTCCTCAAGCCCGGCGCCCCTGAGCAGCTGGCGCATGCGGCCGCGGTCGGCGTAGCGGAAGTCGTCGGGGCCGTCGGGCAGGCCGGCGTCGCGGTCGGCGCCCGCGGCCTCCATGGCCTCGCCGAGCAGGCCGATCAGGCGCGAGCGCTCGGGGCGCTCCCAGACCGCGAAGGCGACCCCGCCGCCGGGCGTGACCACACGCGCGCACTCCTCGGCCCCGCGGGCCGGATGGGGCAGGTGGTTCAGGACGAAGCCGCCCACGGCGGCGTCGAAGCGGTCGTCGGGGAAGGGCAGCGACTCGGCGTCGGCCACCCGGAACTCGGCGGCGGGCAGCGCGGCGCGGGCGGCGTCGACCATCGCCTCGGCCAGGTCCACGCCCAGCGGCGTGGCGCCGCGGCGGGCGGCCGCGCTGGAGAGCCCGCCGGTGCCGCAGGCCACGTCCAGCACCCGGTGGCCGGCCATCACCTCGGCCGCGTCCAGCAACGGCCCCGACAGCCGCGCGGTCACCCGGCCGGTCAGCAGGTCGTAGCTGCCGGCCTGCTGGTTCCAGCCCTCGGCCTCGAAACTCTTGAGCCCGCTCATGCCAGCTCGGCCGCCATCAGCACGTATCCGTCGGGGTCCTGCAGGCGCGCCTCACGCGCCGGGCGCGGCGTCTCCTGCTCCAGCACCGGGCCCGCGTCCAGCCCGGGCGTGGCCAGGAGCGCATCGAGGTCGTCAACGTAGAGGTAGAACAGCACGCCCTGCCCATGATCGTGCACCGGCTCGGACGCCAGCGCCAGCATCAGCTCGGCCCGGTCGCGCCGCAGCCGGCACCACAGCAGCCAGCCCTCCTGCTCGTAGCGCTCGGCGACGGTGAAGCCGAGGGTCTCGTAGAAGTCGATCGACCGCTGGAGGTCGGCCACGTGGGCCAGGGGCACCAGGGCGGAAGCGCTCAGGAGTAGGCGTCCCAGGCCTTCAGCGAGGGCAGCGGGTCGAACGGCTTGCCGCCGTTGTACCAGCCCGGCGAGCCCCACATCTCGAAGTGCAGGTGGCAGCCACTGGCCCGGCCGGTGTCGCCCACCTGGCCGATCTGCTGGCCGGTGTACACCCGGTCGCCCTCCTCGAACGGCGAGGGCGCGGCCAGGTGCATGTAGGCGTAGTCGGTGCCAGTGCCGTCGCCGTCGATGACCAGGTAGTTACCGGCGCGCGACTGGTAGGCCTTGGTCTGGACCTTGCCGCCGCGGGCCGCCACCAGCTTGGCGCCGCACCTGGCGAAGGTGTCCTGGCCCTGATGGCCGCGGCCGCCGCCGAAGGTGCCGGCGAAGCCGCCGTACTTGTGGCGCCCGCGGATGGGGAACTGGTGCTGGTAGAGGTCGAACGCGTCACGGGAGACGTTGGTGGTCTGGGCGCTGCGGGCCGTGGCACCCGAACCGGCGGAGGCGATCATGCGGAAGGCGTACCGACCGGCGGGAGCCACGGCCTTGCCCAGCTTGCCGTCCCAGACCACGCTGGCCACCGTGCCCAGCCCGGGCGGGCTGGGCTTCCACGTGCGCACCACGGCGCCGTCCGAGGCGCGGACCAGCTGCACCTGCAGCCCGGCGGCCACGCCCTCGGTCACGCGGTAGGAGAAGGTCACGGCGCGGCGGGCGCCGGCGAAGACCTTGACCCGGCTGGTGCCGGTCTCCAGCGCGGGCGCCCCGGCCTGGCGGGCGCCGGGCACGGGAGTCAGCGTGGGGTTGGGGCTGGGAGGGGGAGGGGGCAGCAGCGAGACGGCCTTCGAGGGCTTGGACGCCCGGCCGGCCTGGGACACGGCCGCCAGCGGGCCGGAGGATGCGCCGGCGGGAACCACGACCCAGGCGCTGCCCGCGGTGCGGCGGGTCACGTCGGCCTCGGCGTCGTCGTCCTTGCCGGGGGCGCCCAGGAAGGTCACGGTCTGCGCGCTCGACAGGCCGGAGCCGCGCAGGCGCAGGGTCGATCCGGCCCGCGGGCGCTTGCGGCTGGCGCAGCGCTTCACGCAGCTGGCCTTCTTGACCACGGGGGTCTCCTCGAACTGGGCGCCGCCACCCCCGCCGGTCTGGGCGCCGGCCGCCGCGCCAGGCACCGCGGCGACGGCCAGGCAGGCCAGCGCCACACCGGCGGCGCGGGCGTTTTTCGACGTCGGGTTCTGCGCTGAGGAAGGAGTCCTCGGCACGGGCACTGCCTCTCTTTCTCAGGCCTACGGGGTTAGCTGACGGGCTCGCGCTGAAAGAGCAGCGCTACGGCTATTGCCGATTCGCCCCTTGGGACCCGGCGACAGGTCCCATCGGTTCCCCCGTTCCCGCGTGTGCGGGATTCGGCAGGCGTTCGAATCGAGACGACTATACCCACGGGAGAGGCGGCGTAACGGGAACGACGATCCGGCAGCTATCTGCCACACTGTTCGACCGGCCGCGTTCCGCGCGGCCGCTTGCACGTATGAAGACGTTCGTAGCCACCCCTGAGAACCGCCAGCGCGACTGGATAGTCGTCGATGCCACGGGTCTGACCCTGGGCCGTTTGGCGACCCAGATCGCGGACCGCCTGCGGGGCAAGCTCAAGCCCGAGTACACCCCGCACTGCGACGTCGGGGACTTCGTGATCGTGATCAACGCCGAGAAGATCGCCGTCACCGGCAAGAAGCGCACCGACAAGCTCTACCACCGCCACTCCGGCTACCCGGGTGGCCTGCGCACCCGCACGCTGAACGAGATGCTCGACCGCCAGCCGGAAGAGGTCATCCGCAAGGCCGTGAAGGGCATGCTTCCCCGCAACCGGCTTGCTCGCCAGCAGCTGCGCAAGCTCAAGGTCTACGCCGGCCCCGAGCACCCGCACGCCGCGCAGCAGCCCACCGAATTGGAGATCACCACGCGATGACCGACGACGAGCGTAAGGACAGCCCCGAAGAGGACGCGGCGGCCGAGGACACCGAAGCCCCCGCCGCTCCCGCCGAGGCCGACGCCACCGTCGAACCCGAGGTCGACGTCCAGGGCCAGGAGCCCGCGGACGAGCAGGATGATTCCGCCCCGTCCGAGGAGCCCGTCCCGGCGCCCGAGCCCGAGGAGCCCGCCGCCGAGGCCGAGGCCCCCGCTGAGGAGGCCCCCGCCGAGGAAGCGCCTGCTGCCGAGTCCGCCGAGCCTGCTGCCGAGGCCGACGCGCCCGCCACCGAGGAGGAGCGCCCCTCGCGCAAGGAGCGCAACCCGAAGAAGAGCGACGAGGCCGAGGCCATCCCGGGCGCCCACCTGGAGCCCGACCTGGTCCTGGACGAGCCGGCCGAGGCCGACCCGTACGCCGACGACGGCGAGGAGACCGAGGGCGGCGACGCTTCCGAGGAGGCCGCGCCCGAGCCGATCTCGACCACCATCCTGGAGCTGGCCGCCGACGCCCGCTACCTGGCCACCGGCAAGCGCAAGAGCGCCGTGGCCCGCGTGACCATCAAGCCCGGCACCGGCGTCTACACGGTGAACGAGAAGGAGCTCAACGTCTTCTTCCCGCGTCCCACGCTGCAGCGCGTGGTCCGTGGCCCGCTGGAGACGGTCGGCCAGCAGGAGCGGCTCGACGTGGTGGCCAAGATCCACGGCGGCGGCGTGTCCTCGCAGGCCGGCGCGCTGCGCCACGGAATCGCCCGCGCCCTGGTCGAGGCCGACCCCAACCTTCGTGGCGAGCTCAAGCGCCGCGGCTTCCTCACGCGTGACCCGCGCGTGAAGGAGCGCAAGAAGGCCGGCCTGAAGAAGGCCCGTAAGCGCCCGCAGTTCTCGAAGCGCTAGCCGTCAGCATGGGGGGGCTCTTTGGCACCGATGGTGTCCGTGGCGTTGCCGGGGAGTTCCTGACCGCCGATCTGGCCCTGGCGCTGGGCCGCGCCGCCGCTGCCTCGTCTCCCGCGGAGACGCCGCAGGTGCTGATCGTGCGCGACACGCGCGAGTCCGGCGAGATGCTGGAGGCCTCGCTGGCCGCCGGCGTGGCTGCCGGTGGCGGCCACGCGCTGCTGGGCGGCGTGCTGCCCACACCCGGCGCGGCGCTGGCCGTGCGCCGCCACGGCTTCGACCTGGCCGCCGTGGTCTCGGCGTCGCACAACCCCTACCGCGACAACGGCATCAAGTTCTTCGGCCCCCAGGGCACCAAGATCTCCGACGAGCAGGAGGCGGCGATCGAGGCGATCGTGGCCGGCGAGCAGGCCGCCTCCACCGCCGTGGGGCGTGTCCGCGAGCTGCACGGCGCGTCCGGCGACTACCTGCGTGACCTGGAGCTGCGCTTCGGCGACCTGGACCTGAGCGGGGTGCGCGTGCTGCTGGACTGTGCCCACGGCGCCACCTACCGCGTGGCGCCCGAGATCTTCCGGCGGCTGGGCGCCGACGTGGACGCCGTGGCCGCCGCGCCCGACGGGCGCAACATCAACGACGGCGTGGGCTCCACCCACATCGACGCCCTTGCGACCCAGGTGGTGGAGGGCGGTTACGACCTGGGCTTCGCCTTCGACGGCGACGGCGACCGCGTGCTGGCGGTGGACCGCAAGGGCGCCGTGGTGGACGGCGACGAGCTGCTGGCCCTGTCGGCGCTGCACCTGCGCCAGGCGGGAAGGCTGCCGGGCGGCGGCGTCGCGGTCACGGTGATGACCAACTACGGCTTCCACACCGCCATGGAGGAGGCCGGGGTGGAGGTGGCCATCACCCCGGTGGGCGACCGCCACGTGCTGGCCGAGCTGCTGCGGCGCGGCTGGGCGCTGGGCGGCGAGCAGTCCGGGCACATCATCGACACGGGCTTCGTGCCCTCGGGCGACGGCACCGCTTCGGCGCTGCTGACCCTGGAGGCGCTGGCGGGCACCGACCTGGCCGACCGCGCGGGCATGCGCAAGCTGCCGCAGAAGCTGGTGAACGTCACGGTGGCCGAGCGCGGCATCCTTGACGGCGCGACCACGGTCTGGGCCGCCATCGACTCCGAGTCGGCCAAGCTCGAGGGGCGCGGCCGCGTGCTGGTGCGCGCCTCGGGCACCGAGCCGCTGATCCGCGTCATGGTCGAGGCGCCCGATCAGGCCGAGTGCGACGACGTGACCGGCAGGCTGGTCGCGGTGGTCACGAGCGAACTGGGCGCCTGATGCCGCGCGTGGCCGCGGTCGTCAAGCTGCTCTAGCCTCTCTGCCTCTCTATGTGCGGAATCATCGGATACACCGGATCGCGCCCGTGCCAGGAGATCCTCATGGCCGGGCTCCAGGCGCTGGAGTACCGCGGCTATGACTCCGCCGGCCTGACCCTGCTCCAGGACGGGGGCACGCACACCACCCGCGCCGTCGGCCCGCTGAAGGCGCTGCGCGAGCGCGTGAACGGCGCCGCGCCCAGCGCGAACAGCGGCATCGCCCACACCCGCTGGGCCACCCACGGCCGCGTGACCGAGGAGAACTGCCACCCCCACGACGACGCCTCGGGCCGCGTGCACGTGGTCATGAACGGCATCGTGGAGAACTGGTCCGACCTCAAGAAGGAGCTCGTGATCGAGGGGGTGGAGTTCACCTCCGAGACCGACACCGAGGTCGTGGCCCACCTGATCGCCTCGCTCTACGACGGCGACATCGTGGCCGCCACCCGCGAGGCCTTCAAGCGACTCAAGGGCCACTACGCGTTCGTGGCCGTGCATGCCGACCAGCCCGACGTGCTGGTGGGCGCGCGCAACGAGTGCCCCCTGGTGGTGGGCCTCGGTGAGGACGAGAACTTCATCGCCTCGGCCATCCCCGCCTTCCTGAAGGACACCCGCCGGATCCAGCTGATCGAGGACGGCGACATCGTCGTGGTCACCCCCGAGGGCGTCAGCTTCAGCGACGTCGAGGGCGGTGCCATCGACCGCCCGGTCGAGGAGGTGGACTGGGACGAGGACGCCGCCGAGAAGTCGGGCTACGACACCTTCATGCTCAAGGAGATCCACGAGCAGCCGCGCGCGGTGGCCGAGACGGTCGTGGACCGGCTGGCCCACGGCACCGTGGAGCTGGGCGACATCGGCATCAGCGACGACGATCTGCGGGGCCTGCGCCGCGTGGTCATCGTCGCCTGCGGCACCTCGTACCACGCCGGGCTGATCGGCCGCTACGCCATCGAGACCTGGTCGCGGGTCCCGGTGGAGATGGATGTGGCGTCCGAGTTCCGCTACCGGAACCCGGTCGTGGACGACCGCGACCTCGTGATCGGCATCACCCAGTCCGGCGAGACGCTGGACACGCTGGCCGCGATGCGCCTGGCCCGCAAGAAGGGCGCCAAGGTGCTGGCGGTGACCAACATCATGGGCAGCCAGGCCACCCGCGACGCCGACGGCGTGCTGTACACCCGCGCCGGCCTCGAGATCGGCGTCGCCGCCACCAAGACCTTCGTCTCGCAGGTGGCCGCCATGTACCTGTTCGCGCTGAAGCTGGCCAAGGTGCACGACTCCCTGGAGCCCGACACCTTCTCGACCCTCGTGACCCAGCTCCACGACATGTCGCACCGCGTCGAGGAGCTGCTGGCCACCGTGGACGAGCCGGTCAAGCGCATGGCCGAGCACTGGAAGGACGCCGGCTTCTTCCTCTACCTGGGCCGCCACGCCGGCCTGGGCGTGGCGCTGGAGGGCGCGCTCAAGCTCAAGGAGATCTCCTACGTGCCCACCGACGCGTACGCGGCCGGTGAGATGAAGCACGGCCCGATCGCGCTGCTGGACGAGCGCACGCCCGTGGTGGTGTGCGCCACCGACTCGCCGGTGCTGGACAAAGTGCTCTCGAACATCTCCGAGGTGGCCGTGCGCGGCGCGCACGTGCTGGCCGTGGCCACCGAGGGCTCGACCGAGGTGGCCGAGCACGCCGAGGAGGTGGTCTACGTGCCCCGCACCGACTCGCTCCTCCAGCCGCTGCTG
>DASQLM010000390.1:0-12299 GCA_035630015.1 Thermoleophilaceae bacterium
TGGCCTGGTACCAGGCGCTGGCCATCTGGAAGGCGGCGGTGTTCATGGAGGGCAACTACAAGGCCTACGCCGAGGGCCGCAGCGACGACGAGTACCTGGCGCTGTTCGACGAGGGCGTCCCCGCCCTGGCCGCCCAGGCCAAGCAGATCGCCGACACCGGCAGCCGATGAAGGGCCTGCTCGTCGACTTCGGCGGGGTCCTGACCACCAACGTCTTCGACTCCTTCCGCGTGTTCTGCCAGTCGGAGGGCCTGGATGCGAATGCCTTCCTGACGCTGATGTCCGAGGACAAGGAGGCCCGGCGCCAGCTGCGCCGCGTCGAGACCGGCGACATCGACGAGGACGAGTTCGGCGTGATCCTGGCCGAGAAGCTGGGGGTCTCGGACAGCGAGAACCTGATCGACCGCCTGTTCGCCGGCATGCAGGCCGACCAGCCGATGATCGACGCGGTGAAGAAGGCGAAGGCGGCCGGGATCCGCACCGGCCTGGTGTCCAACTCGATCGGCGCCGGCCGCTACGACCGCTCGACGTTCCCCGAGATGTACGACGGCGTGGTCATCTCCGCCGAGGTGGGCCTGCACAAGCCCCAGCCCGAGATCTTCCTGATGGGCGCCGAGCGGGCGGGCGTGGCGCCCGAGGAGTGCGTGTTCGTGGACGACCTGCGCGAGAACTGCGAGGGCGCCGAGGCCGTGGGCATGACCGCCGTGCTGCACCGGGGCTCGGAGACCACGATCCCCGAGCTCGAGCGCCTGCTGGGCGTCGGCCTGCGCTAGGAGCGCGACTCGGCCACGCGCTCCGCGGCCAGGGCGCGGCGCAGCACGATCTCGGCCGCGTCGGCCACCGACCGGGTCAGGCGCCGGCACAGCAGCGTGAAGCCGCGCGGGGTGCTGTCGGCGTGGATCACGAACAGCACGCCGAGGGCGGGGCTGCCCAGCTCGACCGCGTGCACCGACGTGGCGCCCGCGAGCGCGGGCAGCTCACCGAGGAAGGGGTGGGCCGAGACGTCCTGGACCAGCAGCGGGAACTCGAGCTCGGGGAGGGCGACCGGCGCGACCGACTCCACGGTGTGGCCCGCCGCCAGGCCCCAGCCCAGGCGGGCCTCGCCAACACGCATCTCGCCGGCGCCGTCGACCACGAACGCGCCGCCGTACTCACAGGACAACGAGCGGGCGGCGATCTCGCCCACCTGGCTCAGCGCGTCCTCCACCGACTCGGAGGTGATGGCGGTGATGGCGCGCACCGCCTCCAGCACCTCGAGCTCGTCGGCCAGCTGCTTGGCCGGCGGAACGGCCCGGGTGGCGCCGGCCGCGCGCTCGGTCTGCTTGACCAGATCCTGGCTGCACAGGCCGGCCAGCTCATCGCCGGCCGATCCGAGCACCACCACAACCTCGGGCCCGTGCGGGACCAGCGCGGCGGTCTTGGCGTAGTAGGGCCCGAACACGCGGCCCCTGTCAGGATGGCTCAGGCACACCGGCTCGCCCGCCTCGACGGCGTGCGCGAAGGCGGGCTCGTGCTCGGCGTCCACCTCCACGTTGCCCGCCCAGCCGGCGCCGCGCCCGGTGCCGTCGACATGGGAGAAGCGCCCGGCCGAGGTCAGCCGGAACACGAACAGGTCGTCGGCGCCCGTCTGCTCGGCCACCGACGCCAGCAGCTGCCCACGCCGCTGCTCCTCGGTGTCGGGATCGGGCACGGCGTGCGAGGTGTCGAAGGCCGCCGGCGGGGTCAGCCCGCGGCGCTCACCCACCACCTCCAGCACGGCCTGCACCGCGCGCGGGTCGAACTGGGTGCCGGCGTTGGCCGCCAGCTCGGCGCGGGCCACGTCCTCGTCCAGGGCCTTGCGGTACGGGCGGTCGGAGGTCATGGCGTGCCAGGCGTCACAGGCGAAGACCACGCGGCTGGCCAGCGGGATGGCCTCGCCGGCGAGGCCGTCGGGGTAGCCGCCACCGTCCCAGCGCTCGTGCTCGTGGCGGACGGCGCGGGCCACCTCCCCCAGGAACGGGATGTCCTTCAGGATCTGCTCGCCGATGACCGGGTGCCGCTCCACGACCTTCCGCTCCTCCTCGGTGAGCGCGCGCGGGGCGTGCAGGATCTCCGTGGGGATTCCCAGCTTGCCGATGTCGTGCAGCATCGCCGCCTGCTCCAGGCGCTGGAGCTCGGGCTTGCAGAGGCCCATCCTGCGGCCGACCTCGACCGCCATCCGGGCGGTCTCGGTGGAGTGCGCGCCGGTGTACTCGTCGCGCACGTCCAGCGCGGAGGACAGGGCGACGACCACGGCCTCGTAGCTCTCGGACAGGCGCTCCTCGCGGCGCAGCCTGTCCAGGCCCAGAGCCACCAGCGACGCGTGGGCCTCGGCCAGCTCGACCTGGCCCGGGTCGGGCGTCCCGGGCTCGGCGTCGTAGGCCGCGAAGGTGCCCAGCACCGGGCCGCCGGACAGCCGCAGCGGCACGGACCAGCACGAGCGCAGCCCGGCGTCCTCGGCCAGGGCCAGGAACGGCTCCCACTTGGGGTCCGTATGGATGTCGGGGGTGACGATGGCGCGGGCCCGGGAGGCGGCCGCGCCGCAGGTGCCCACGTGCGGGCCGATCTCGGTGCCGTCGATGGCGGCCATGAAGGTGGACGGAAGTCCTACCGAGCCGCCGTGGTAGAGGCTGCCCTGACGCAGAACGAGCAGTGAGCAGCGCTCGCTGCCCACCAGCTCGCTGAGCTGGGCGACCGCGCTCTGCAGGTAGTCGCCGTCGTCGACGGCCTCGCCCGCCGCGCGGGCAGCGGCACGCAGCTCGGCTACGGGAAACTGGTCCGGTGGTCTTGCGACACGTGATGCCATGAACGCGGCACTCGGGCTGCACGAGGCCACACTCCCCCTATCGGTGGGTCCCTGCAGCCCTTGAGCCGTATACCCGAAGACGCCGGTCCGTCACGCGGGGCCGGGACGGCGGGTGTGTATACAGAAGCGGTGCGATTGGTCCTGTGGGACATCGACGGCACCCTGGTCGACACGGTCGGACACGGCCGCCACGCCTTCACCGACGCCTTCGAGCGCGTGCTGGGCCGGCCGGTCACGCTGGGCGACATCAGCATGTCGGGCCGCACCGACCACTCGATCGCGCTCGAGCTGCTGGAGATCAACGGCGAGCGCGCCGCCGACGAGCGCCTGCCGGAGATCTTCACCGCCCTGAACGGAGCGCTGGACGCACGCCGCGACGGCATCGAGCGCGACGGCCGCGTCATGCCCGGCGTGCCCGAGGTGATCGCCGCGCTGGCGGCCCGCGACGACGTGACCCAGTCGCTGCTGACGGGCAACATCGAGCCCAACGCGCACGTGAAGCTCGGCGCCCTGGGCCTGGACGGGCTGCTGGACATGGAGATCGGCGGCTACGGCTCGGACAGCGGCATCCGGCCCGAGCTGGTGGACGTCGCGCTGCACAAGGCGCGCGAGCTGCGCGGGCTGCGGATCGCCGCCGCCGACACGGTGCTGATCGGCGACACGCCGCTCGACGTGCACGCCGCCCACGAGAACGGCGCCCGCGCGGTGGCCGTGGCCACCGGCCGGTTCACCGTCCAGGAGCTGCTGGACACCGGCGCGGAGGCCGTGCTGCCCGACGTGTCCGACGTGGACGCGGCCGTCACGGCCATCCTCGGGTAGCGGCCAGAACCTGGCCTAAACCCCCCGTAGGGTCGCCCCATGACCAAGCGCAACGACTATCGGGCGGGCGTGCCCTGCTTCGTCGACACCGGACGGGTCGACTCGGCGACGGCACGCGACTTCTATGGCGGGCTCCTGGGGTGGGACTTCGAGAACGTGTCGCCCGGCGGGGACGCCCCGCCGTACCACATGGCCAAGCTCGGGGGTCTGACCGTGGCTGGGATCGGCACCCAGCCCGAGCAGGACTGGGACCCGGTGTGGAACACGTACGTGAGCGTCCCGGACGCGGACGCGACGGCGACCGCGGTGGCCGACGCCGGCGGCCAGGTGCTCATGGCCCCGTTCGACATTGGGCCGGCCGGCCGCATGGCGGTCTTCGCCGATCCGCAGGGGGCCGAGTTCTGCGTCTGGCAGGCAGGGCAGACCGCCGGGGCCGAGGTGGTGAACGACGTCGGCGCGGTGGTGTTCAACACCCTGCACACCACGGACCTGCCCGCGGCGGTGGAGTTCTACGGCACGGTCTTCGGCTGGGCAATGGAGGCCGAGGGCGAGCAGTCGTGGATGATCCGCCTGCCCGGCTACCACGAGGACCAGGACGAGCTCGTCCCCGGGTTCAGCAAGGGCATGGAGGAGATGGGCGCGCCCGAGGGCTTCGCCGACGTGGTTGCCGCGGTGGTCACGGACGGCCCCGCCCGCTGGGAGGTCACCTTCGCGGTGCAGAGCGCCGACCACTCCGCCGCAAGGGTGCGGGAGCTGGGCGGCACCGTGGTGTCCGAGCCGCAAGACCTGCCGTGGGTGCGCGAGACCACGGTCCGGGACCCGGACGGGGCCCAGTTCGTGCTGTCGCAGTTCGTGCCGCCCGAGAGCTGACCCCTGACGGGTTCAGGGGCGGCTCAGGGGCCGCCCCTGATGACCCGGGGGACGGGTGGCCGCAGGCTCGGGGCATGGACAAGCGATACGCACCCACCCTGCTCGTGACCACGACATTGGCCGTGCTGGCCGGCGCCCTGCCCCAGAGCGCCTCGGCCGTGACCATCTGCGCCGGCGACGCCTCGGCGGACTGCTTCCTGTCGTACCCCGGCACCAGCGCCGGGCTGGACTCGGCGCTGGACAGCGCGCAGAGCAGCCCGGGCGCGGACCTGGTCCGGGTCGGCCCGGGGTCCTTCACGGGCGAGTTCGGCCACGTGTCCAATGACCCGGTGGACATCGTCGGCGCGGGGACGGGCGCCACCCACATCACCAGCCCGGACGCCAAGCCGGCCCTGTCCGTCTCCTCGCCGGGGGCACCCGCCACCGTGACCGACCTGGAGGTGTCGCCCGGCCCGGGCACCGCCGCCGGGGTGGCCAGGGGGCTGGTGCTCGACGGCGCCATTGCGCGCCGGGTGCGGGTGACCAACCCCCTCGACTCCGCCACGCAAGTGGCCACGGGCGTGGTCCTGGGCACGGACGCCGAGTTCCGGGACGGCGTGGTGGACGTGGGTGGCGCCAAGGGCATCGTGGGATCGCAGAGCGGCGACCACGTGGTAACCGATTCCGTGATCAAGGGGCGCGTGGGCGTGGGTGTCGAAGGCGGGACGGCCAAGCTGAGCCGCCTTCGGATCGAGGCCACAACGGTGGGTGTGGAGAGCGCGGTGGCCACCACGGAGGTGCGCAACAGCCTGATCCTGCTGTCGGGGATTCCCCAGTTCGACGTGGCGCTGGAGCAGCTTGCCGCGGGCACCCTGACGGCGGACGGCGTGACGCTGGTGGGCGGGCCGCAGGCCAGCTACGGCGCGGCGGCGGTGAACTCGAACCCGGGCACGGCGACCCTGAACCTGACCAACTCCGTCGTACACGGCTTCGCCAAGAGCCTGCTGCGCTACGCCAACGTTCCCAACTTCGCCAACCTGAACGTGGACTACTCCCGCTTCGCCCCACCCGCGCCCGCCGACGTGGGTGCGGCGCAGGGGCCGGGCACCTACGCCGAGGGGGCCGGCAACGTGACCGCCGACCCGGCGTTCGTGAACCCGGCCTTCGGCGCCCCGGCCGCGGACTACCACCTGCGCGCCGGCTCCCCGCTGATCGACGCGGGCGAGCCCGGCCCGGTGCTGGACAAGGACTTGAGCGGCGGCCTGCGCTCGAGCGATGGCGACGGCGACGGCGCGGCACGCCAGGACATGGGCGCGTACGAGTACCGCCCCGCGCCGCCGAGCCCGCCCGCGCCGGCGAACGGCCCGGCGACCGCGCCCGCCCCGGCGACGACGCCCGCCGCCAAGCCGGCGCCCCGGACCCCCGCCGCCCGGCGCGACACGCTGGCCCCGGTGCTGACCCGGGTGAAGCTGGCCCGCGGCAAGCTGCGGTTCGTGCTCTCCGAGCGGGCCACGGTGAACGTGGTGGTCCAGCGCAAGCGGGGCCGCAAGGGCTGGCGCCGGGTGGGCGTGCGCCGCATCCGGGGCCGCCACGGGCTGAACGTGGTGCGCTTCAGGGCCCTGGGCGCCAGGAAGCCGGTCGTGGGCCGCTACCGCCTGCGGCTGACCGCCGTGGACCGGGCGTTCAACAGGTCACGGGCCCGCCGGCTGTCGGTCGCCGTCCGCCGCTGACCGCTCGACGGCGCGGGCGACCTCCACCCGCGAGGTCACCGAGAGCTTGCGGAAGATGCTGCGCAGGTGCGACTCCACGGTCTTCTCGCTGAGGAACAGGGTGGCGGCGATCTCCTTGTTCATGCGGCGGTCGGCCACCAGCTCCGCCACCTCGCGCTCGCGCGCGGACAGGGCCTCGAGGCCCTGATCCGCCGCGGGCGCGGGTCCGCGCCGGGTGGCCCGGGCGCCAAGTTTGCGTAGCTCCTGGCGCACGCCGTCGCGCATCCGCACCGCTGGAAACGAGTCGAACGCCGACTCCGCCGCCCGCAGCGCCTCCACGGCGTCCTCGCGGCGGTCCAGGGCAGCCAGCGCCTGGCCCTCGATGCGGCGCAGCAGCGCGGCGTCCAGGCGCAGGCCGCGCTGGTCGGCGGCCTCCCGCGCCGGAGTGGCCACCGCCAGCGCCTCGGCGGCCAGGCCCCGGCTGGCCAGCAGCGAGGCGCGTGCCTGGGCGGCCAGCACCCGGCCGCTGACCAGGCCCAGCCGCTCGGCCACCGCCTCGGCGCGGCGCACGTGCTCCTCCGCCTCGTCCAGGCGCTCCAGCGCCACCAGCGCCTCGGTCAGCTGCGTGTGGGCCAGGACCTGCTCGTAGGGGGCGATCAGCGGCAGCTCGATGCCCCCCAGCGCCTCCATCGACACGTCGTAGCCGCGCTCGACCTGCCCGTCCCACACCAGCGCCACGCCGTAACAGGAGCCCGGCTGCCCGCCCGAGAGAAAGTTGGGCGCCAGCCCGCGCGAGATCTCCATGCTCTCCTCGAGCAGCGCCATCGCCCGGTCCACGTTGCCCGCCAGCGCGTGCGTGTACCCGCACTCCCACTGGGCCCAGAACAGGTACTGAGGGTTGGGCGAGGTGCGCGCGGCGGCGATGGCCTCCTCGCCGCCGGCGATGGACTCGCCGAACCGGCCCAGCACGTCCAGCGGCAGCGACCGCGCCAGCATCAGCGGCACCAGCAGGTGGCCCTGGCCGGTGGCACGCGACAGCGCCAGGCCCCGCTCCGCGGTGGCGATGGCGCGCTCCATCTCGTCCACGTAGTTCTGCGCCCAGGACAGGTAGAAGAAGATCTCCAGCCGGTCGGCCTGCTCGGACGAGTCCAGGCGCTCGAGCGCGGCGACGGCCAGCTCGTGGTGGGTACGCGCCTCGGCCACCTCGCCCGCCAACCCGCAGGCCAGGCACAACCCGGCGGCGGCCTCGGCGATCAGGCCCTGCTCGTCGCGGCTGCGCGCGGTGGCCAGGGCCCGGCGCGCCAGGTCCGCGCCCTCCGCGAACTCGAACCGGTTCAGCGCGTCGAAGGCCAGCCGGATGTCCAGCATGGCCGCCTCCGCCGAGTCGTCGCCGGGCAGCGCGGCGCGCGCCCGCTGGAGCCGGCGCTGGGAGTCCTCGGCGCGCCCGAGCCAGGCCTCGACCGTGGCGCACACCGCCTCCAGGCGCGCCCGCTCGGGCAGGTCCGACGGGTCCACCAGGTCGAGCGCGTCGCGCAGCGCCTCCCGGCAGGCCTCGAGGTCCCCGCTGCCGCGGAGGGCCGAGGCCAGCTGCACCAGCGCCTGACGGCGCTCGGGGTCGTGCTCGCCTCCTTGCGGGAGCAGCCGCAGCGCGGCCTGGAGCCACAGCGCGGCCGCGCCCGGCGTGCGCGGGGCCACCGCGGCCGCCGCCTCCCGCAGCACGGCGACGGCGTCCAGATCGCCCCGTGCCGCGGCATGCTCGATGTGGTGGGCCCGTTCCGACGCCGGAGCGCCGCGGCGGTCCAGCGCCTCGGCCGCCCTGCCGTGGGCCGCCAGCCGCCAGCCTGGCCGTGTGCCCTCGTACACCCCGCGGCGGACCAGCGGATGGCGGAACACGAACCGGCGGGGCAGCCCGGCGGGGACCACCAGCTCCGAGTCCTGCAGCTCGTCGAACGCGGCCAGCACCGCCCCCTCGCCGGTCTCGGCGATCTCGGCAACCAGATCGGGCTCGAACGGCTCGCCGGCCACCGCCGACGCCTGCACGATCGTGCGCACGTCCGGGGGCAGGGCGGAGATCTCCCGGGCCAGCGCGGCCGTTACGGCGGGCGGCACCTCCAGCGGGTGTGGCGCCGACCCGCTCGGCCCGTCGGCGCCGCCGGCCCCGGCGGCCCGGGCCAGCTGCTCCATGAAGAACGGGTTGCCGCCACCGGCCTCGAAGACCGACCGGTGCAGGGCCGGGTCGACCTGGCCGTCAAGCATCAGGCTCGCCTGGCGCTCGTCCAGCGCGCCGACCCGCAACAGGTGGGTGGCCAGCCGGGTGTCGGCCGTCGCCAGGGCCGCGTCCAGCGCCGCCGGCACCTGGGTCTGGCGCCCGGACACCACCAGCAGGACCGGCGCGGCCGGGGGTCGCTGCAGCAGGGCGATCAACAGCTCAGCTGAGGCATCGTCGATCCAGTGGAGGTCGTCGAAGGCCAGCACCACCGGCCGCGGCCCGGCCAGGCGCTCCAGCAGGTCCCGGACCGCGCGGTAGGCACGGTGGCGCTCGTCGTGCACGCCGCCCGCCCGGTCGGTGCTCGCGCCCAGGGCGGGGAAGATCCCCGCCAGCTCGTCGCCGAGGTCGCCGGGGGGCAGCATCTTGCTGGCCGGCCCGAGCGTGCCCAGGTGGGCGTCCGTCGCCTCCACCACCGCGGCGAAGGGGACCCGCTGCTCGAACTCCGCAGCGCGTCCGCGCAGGACCAGGAACTCACGCGCCTGCGCTCGCGCGCACACCTCTCCGAAGATGCGCGTCTTGCCGATGCCCGCCTGCCCGACGATGTCGATCAGGGCCGGCTCGCCGCCGGCTAGGCCGTCGAGCGCGCGCTCGATCTCCGCCAACTCGGTCTCCCGCCCCACCAGGGGGGCCACCGCCGGGGCCACGCTGCCCTAGACCCCCGCGGCCTCGCCGACGGCCACCGTGGACGCCGCCAGCGCGCGGTGGGGCTTGGCGATGAGCAGGTAGGCCAGGCCGCTGACGGTGATCGCGGCCAGCAGCAGCGGCGCGGCCCACACCTGGTAGAACGGCGCGCCCACGGGAGCCAGCACCTCGCGCGGCCAGGCGATGTTGACCAGCTCGAAGGCCAGCCAGACCACCGCCAGTGCGTTGACCACGGTGCCGAGCCGGCCCAGCTGCACGTGGCCCGCGGGCCGCCACGAGCCGCGCAACCGCGCCACCAGAGCCGCGGTGGCTATGAGCAGGAACGCCGCGTAGATGGCCGCGGTGCCGAAGATCACGATGCTGCCGATGGCCGCCGACTCCAGGGCCAGGAGCAGCCCGGCGCAGGCCAGCACGGTGGTCACGATCGTCGCGCCGATCGGGGTGCCGTTGCCGCTGACCCGGCGCAGCAGGCGGGAGCCGGGCAGCACGCCGTCGCGGGCGATCGAGTACATCGTCCGCGCCGTGAGCGCCTGCGCGGCGATGCCGCAGGACACGAACGCACCCAGCACCAACAGGGCGAACGGCTTCGTGGACCACGATCCGAACGCGTCGACCACTGCCGTGGTCACGGGGTCGATGTCCTCACCGCGCACCACGGCGGCCGGGTCGGGATGGGCCAGCGCGGTGGCCACCGCGTTCAGCAGCACGATCGCGGCGACGGCCAGCACCACGAGCCACACCGACCGGGGCACGCGCCGGGCCGCGCCCCGGGTCTCCTCCGAGCTGCCCACGCACGCGTCGAAGCCGATGAACACCCAGCCGCTGACGGCCAGCGCGGCCAGCAGCGCGGCGAACACCGACCCGCCCGAGGCGACCTCGGCGTCCAGGGTCCCGCCCAGCAGCGAGAACTCCTGGTCGCGGAAGACCAGCAGCAGCACCAGGCCGATCCCCACCAGCGCCACCACCTCGGCCGTCACGCCAACCCCCAGCACCCAGCGCATCAGGCCGATCCCGCCCGCGCCCGCGAGCGCGCACAACAGCGCCAGGGCCACCCCGGTCAGCACCAGCCGGCCGGGGGTGGGAGCGACGTCCAGCAGCGTGAGCGCCCACGGCGCCCCCAGGTAGGCGATCGTGGTGTTGGCGGCGGCGTAGGCGCACACCGCGACCCAGCCCGTGAACCACCCGTAGGCCGGGCCCATCAGGCGGCGGGTCCACTGGTAGGCGCCGCCGGTGATGGGGAACTCCGCCGCCAGCTCGGAGTACACGGCCAGCAGCAGGCACTGGCCCAGCAGCGCGACGGGCAGCACCCAGACCCACGCCGGGCCGGCGACGAGCGTGCCGATCAGAACGACCGCGTAGAGCCCGACCACGGGTGAGGTCGTGGCGAAGCCGACCACCACGTTGCCCAGGCCCCCCAGGCGCCGGTCGAGCTCCTGCTCGTAGCCCAGTTCGCGCAGCCGTGCCGCATCGGCGTCCACCGGCCGACCCTAGCCCACTCAGGGGCGGTTCAGGGCCCGACCCTGATGACCGGATGCCGCGCCCGACCCAGGATCGTGCCATGCCCAATCACGCCAACACCCACATGCCCGAGGTCACCGTGCGGCTGGCCCACTCCCACGACGCCGGCGCGCTGATCGACCTGGCCGCCCTGGACTGCGCCGACGTTCCCGCCGGAGACGTGATGGTCGCCGAGGCCGGCGGCCGAATCGTGGCCGCCCTGCCGGTGGCCGGCGGAAAGGCGATCGCCGACCCGTTCCGCCGCACGGCGGGGCTGGTCAGCCTGCTGGAGCTGCGCGCGACGCAGCTCCAGGCGGCCTAGCTCAGCTCGACCTTCTCGATCACGACCGGCTCGGTGGGCATGTCCCCCGGGCCGGTCTCGACGCCCTCGATGGCGTCGACGGCGTCCATGCCCGATGAGACCTCGCCGAACACGGTGTGCTTGCCGTCCAGCCAGCCGGCCTCGCCGATGGTGACGATGAAGAACTGGCTGCCGTTGGTGTTCGGCCCCGCGTTGGCCATCGCCAGCGCGCCCCGGACGACCTTGTTGTCGTTGAACTCGTCCTCGAACTGGTAGCCCGGACCACCGGTGCCGGTGCCCTCGGGGCAGCCGCCCTGAATCATGAAGTTCGGGATCACGCGGTGGAACGTCAGACCGTCGTAGAAGCCGTCACCCGCCAGCTTGCGGAAGTTCTCCACGGTCTTGGGGGCGTCGTCGTCGAAGAACGTGACCTCCACCTCGCCGTGACTCGTGTGCAGCGTCGCCTGACTCATCGCTTGGCCACCTCCAACCGGAGCGTCACGCCCCGGACCTCGTTTCCACTGACCTTGTCCACCACTTCCCCGGCTCGCGCCGCGGGAACCTCGAGGAAGCTGAAGCGCTCCAGCACGCGGACGTTGCGCACGTCCTCGCCGTCGAGGTGGGAGTGGTCCACGATCGCGCCGACCACGTCGGCGGGCCGGAACCCCTGCTTGCGCCCGGCGCCCAGGAAGATCTTGGCCGCCTCGACGTCGGTGTCCTCGCGCCGCGGCTTGGAGTGCCGGCGGCGGCGTGGCTCGCGCTTCTCCTCGTCGTCCCCTCCGGGATCACGGCCGTTGCCGCTGGCGCGTCCGCGGCGGGCGCGGCGCTCCTTGGGCTTGGAGTCGGCCTGCTCGGCGGGCTCGGCGTCCGGCACCGCTGCCCCCTCGGCCTCCTCGGCCGCGGGCGTCTCGGCCGCCGGCTCCTCGGCCACGGGCGCCCTGTCGGGTTTGAGCCCGGTCTGGCCGTCCTCGGCCGAACCCCACTTGGGGATCTTGGTGCTGGCGTGATCCTCGATCGCGGCCAGGTCGGAGCGCTGCTTCGGGGTGATGAACGTGATCGCGCGACCCTTCTCGCCGGCGCGGCCCGTGCGCCCGATGCGGTGCACGTACACGTCGGGGGAGTTGGGCACGTCGTAGTTGATGATGTGGGACACGCCGGCGATGTCCAGCCCGCGCGCCGCCACGTCGGTGGCCACCAGCAGGCGCTCGCGGCCGTCCTTGAAGGCGATCATCACGCCGTCGCGGGCGCCCTGCGACATGTCGCCGTGCAGGGTCTTCACGCGCATGCCGCTGTCGCCCAGGCGCCGGGCCAGCCGGTCCACGCCGATCTTGGTGCGCACGAAGATGATGGCCTGCTTGGGGTTCTCGACCTTGACCACCTCGGCCAGCTT